>JBAWWJ010000021.1:0-53161 GCA_037146815.1 Planctomycetota bacterium | reverse complement strand
GACCAGGTCCGCGTCAGTGGCTTTGCGACCATCCGATTTGCGGAGGATCTTGTATTTCAAGCCCGATTTCGTCACCGAGAATTCTGTGGGAGCGTCCTTGTCTGCCTGCCCGGGTTTGGGCGGGACATATTTTGGCTTCTCGGCTTTTTCTGGTGCGGATCCACATCCGGACATCAGTCCGCACAACAACAAAAACGACATCAAAGCGCCGTGACGACCCACCATGATGGCAGCAACTCCCATTTGCGATTGGTTTAACGCTGGTACACCGCCAGCGAGAAACGTATGATCTGTGAAGTACCGAACAATTTCCACCCCGAATCCTAAGCTCGCGCTTCGGGAGCCTTTGTGACCCGGTGTGGACAGACTACGCAAAAGCCGTGCTCCGTGTTGGAGGCTGCTGCGTCGTCGACGCCGCCTCACTCGGAATACCCTTCAGGAGATCCGCTTTATTATGCAACCGTGGCAGATCGGAGTCTTTACGTCGGTCGACGCTGGATTGGGCGTTCACCTGGATGTTGCTCAGGAACTCGGGATTCCCACGGTGCACGTGCACGCTCCGCACCGTGAGACGCGAACCCAGGCTGCGGCGGATGCGTTTCTGGCCAGGACTCGTGCTGCCGGAATTACCGTCACTTGCGTGTTCGGCGGATTCGATGGCGAAAGCTACGCTGATATCCCCACGACGGCCCGCACGGTTGGGCTGGTACCTGAAGAAACGCGAGCATCTCGCGTGCAGGAAATGAAAGAGATTTCTGACTTTGCGAAGATTCTGGGCTGTAACGTTGTCGGATTGCACGTTGGTTTCGTTCCCGCAGATCGAAACAGCGCCAGCTACAAGAGCCTGATCGAAGTGACGCGGGATCTGCTCGATCACGTCGCAGCAAACGGCCAGAACCTGCACCTGGAAACGGGCCAGGAATCTGCCGACCACCTGCTGGAATTCATCCATGACGTTCAGCGGTCAAATTTGTTCATCAATTTTGACCCCGCGAATATGATCCTGTACGGCACCGGCAACCCGATCGAAGCATTGAAGAAAGTCGGCCATCTGGTCCGCAGCATACACTGCAAGGATGCGAAATCGGCCGCTCCCGAACTGCGTGGCAAGGAATGGGGCTGCGAAGTCGCCTTGGGTGACGGGGATGTCGGCATGGAAACTTACCTGAAGACGTTGAAGGAGGTCGGATATCGCGGACCGCTGACGATCGAACGTGAAATTGCTCACGACCGGGAACGTCAGAAACGTGATATCGGTACCGCCGTTGAACTGTTGCAACGCCTCAAAACTCAGATCCTCTGAACGAACGAAAGCGCGAGAACTGATCGTGAGCGGAACGCACGACGATCTTTACGACGACCATATCCTGGATCACTTTGAATCCCCGTATCACAAGGGGCATTTGCCGCATCCGACCTGCTCGCACTCGGATCGAAATCCGATATGTGGTGATCAGATTACTGTCGAATTGCTTGTCGATGAACATGACGTGGTCAAAGAAGCCTTTTTTGATGGCAAGGGATGTGCCATCAGCCAGGCCTCTGCGTCGATTCTGTGTGAGGCGATCGAGGGGAAGACGCTGCAGGAACTGAGAGACTTTCAGGCTCAGAACATGCTGGATCTGCTGAAAGTTCGTCTGACGGCCAGTCGCCAGAAATGCGGACTGCTTGGCTTCAAGGTTTTGAAGACGATGCTGTATACACTGGACGAACAGCGCGAACCGGCCAGTTCCGGCTGATGTCCCATCGTCGTTGAATGCTGATTTGTGCCTGGAACGCTCGAAATTCTGCTGAAATGTGGAATTCGACGACCGGGTCGTTTCGATCCGGCACCCGTGATAGTTTCGCACCATGACAACATCCTCGTCCGACTTCGACGTTGAATCCGTTCGACGCGACTTCCCCATCCTGCACCAGCGATTGATGGGCGATGCCCCACTGGTCTACCTGGATACCGCCGCGACCGCTCATAAGCCACGATCCGTCGTCGCCAAAGTCGTGGAATGTTTTGAGCAGTACAATTCCAATGTCCATCGAGGAATTCACCAGTTGGGTGACCGGATGACGACCGAGTTGGAGCTGGCTCGCGAAAAAGTGCAGCACTTTATCGGCGCCGGATCTTCTGACGAAATCGTCTTCACATCGGGAACGACCATGTCGCTGAACATGGTCGCACACGGTTGGGCTCGCAAGTTCTTGAAGCCGGGCGATGAAATTCTGCTGAACCCGATGGAGCATCACGCCAACCTGGTTCCCTGGCAGCTTGCCGCTGCGGCGACAGGTGCATCGCTGAAGTATATCCCACTGACAGACGACGGTCGGCTGGATCTGGCCACACTCGATCAGTTGCTGACGCCGCGCACGAAGTTGCTGGCCGTTACCGCCATGTCGAATGTCCTGGGAACCATCAATCCCGTCGCCGAACTGGCCGAACGAGCCCACGCGGTCGGTGCCCTGATCTGTGTCGATGCCGCTCAATCTGTCCCGCATCTGACAACGAATGTCCGTTCACCGCAGATCGATTTTCTTGCTTTTTCTGGACACAAACTCTACGGGCCGACGGGAATCGGAGTGCTTTATGCCCGCCGGCAGTTGCTGGAAGCAATGGACCCGTTCCTGGGCGGGGGGCACATGATCCGCGAAGTCTTTCTCGACTCATCGACCTGGGCCGATCCACCCGCCAAGTTCGAAGCGGGGACCTGTCCATTCATCGAAGCGGTGGGGTTGGGAGCGGCTATCGACTACGTCCAGCACATCGGACTGTCGAAGATCAGCCAGTACGAACACCAGTTGTCCGTCCGTGCTCACGAACAACTCGCTCAAGTTCCCGGCGTCAAGATTCATGGTCCGTCCGTGGAACACAAGGGGGCGATTCTGAGTTTCACGGTCGATGGCGTCCATCCGCATGACCTGTCGGACCTGCTGGATCGACGAGGTGTCGCCATCCGGGCAGGACACCATTGCACGATGCCACTGCACGAATTGCTGAACTTGACCGCGACCGCCCGAGCCAGCCTGGCCTTCTATAACACGATGGAAGAAGTCGACGCCTTGGCAGAGGCCGTTCGTGCGGCGCGACAAGTCTTTCGATTGAAGTAACGTCTCACGGCCGACGTTTCACAGTCGGCTGAAAAAATCACGGAATCAGATATGTCAGAGTCTTCACATACGCCCAGTCCACAGTTCAGTCAGCGCACAAATTGGGCCAAGGATCAGGCCATCAGCTTTCTGATGCAGCAGGCGGTCGAGAACCGTGATGTGATCTCACTGGCGGCGGGCCTGGTCGATGAGTCGAGACTGCCGGTCGACGAGTGCCTGCGAACGTTTGATGGCATTTTTTCGGACGCCGCACGAGGACGCCTCGCCCTGCAATACGGGACCACTTCCGGTTCCGAGTTACTACGCGAGCAATTGCGGATTCATCTGGCACGGCAAGAGCACTGTCCCGTCGATCAATTGGGGGTTGATTCCCGTCAGTTCGTGTTAACGACAGGCTCGCAACAACTGCTGGCACTTGTCGCTGACGCGTTGTTTGATCCCGGCGATATCTGCCTGGTCGCGGCTCCAACGTACTTCGTTTTCCTGGGAGTCTTGAATGGCGTCGGTGCCCGAACCATCGCCATCGAAACGGACGAACATGGAATTAAACCTGAAGCGATGGAAGCGGAACTGGCACGACTGGAAAGCGTCGGGGAATTGCATCGTGTGAAGCTGATTTATCTGGTGAGTTACTACGAGAATCCGAGCGGTGTCAGCCTGGATACTTCGCGACGCCGCGAAGTTGTTGCGATCGCCCACCGCTGGTCGAAGCATCATCGCCTGTTTGTTCTGGAAGACGCCGCCTATCGAGAACTGCGTTATGACGGCGAAGATCGGCCGAGCTTGTGGGGTTTCGATGAAGGTCGCGACACCGTGATCCTGGCTCAGACCTTTTCCAAGAGTTTTTCACCAGGAGTGCGCGTTGGCTACGGAGTCTTGCCCCGCGAACTCGTCGGGCCCGTCTGCGATCTGAAGGGGAATACCGACTTCGGTTCCGCGAATCTGAATCAGCATTTACTGGCCGGGGTCCTGTCGTCAAATCGCTACGTTCCCCATGTCGAACAAGTCTGCGCGGCTTATCGCAAGAAGCGAGATGTCATGTTGCAGGCTCTGGAACGCGAGTTTCATGGGTTGCCCGGCGTTTCATGGCTGCGCCCCGAAGGTGGCCTTTACGTCTGGCTTTCGCTACCCGACGAGATCGGCTGTGGCTTCGAAAGCGAAATGTTCCAACTGGCCGCGAAGGGACATCGCGTCATGTATGTCCCAGGGGAACTCTGCTATCCGACCGATTCATCCTGCCGTCGGACAAACCAGATGCGGCTGAGCTTTGGTGTTCAGGATGCTGCTGGGATTGATGAGGGAATCGAACGACTTGCGGCAGCGGTGCGTGAACGAACTGCGAGCTGATCATTTACTCGCGGACCTTGCCAATTCCGTCGACGAGTCCGTGAGTTTGACCTTTGCTTCCGCTGCCGAAATGTGTCCAGAGTGCAGGCATCCGCTTCCACCGTCTTGTGACGGGTGACGTTGCTGGCTATCTTCAGCAACTGGTGGGGGAGTCCGTCCCCTTCAATGTTGAACTTTCACGACGCGAAATTGATAGCCGCATGGACAAACTTCCCAAGGAACTGAGCCAATTGATTGACGGACTGTGTCGCAAGGGTGACCAGTTTGCCGGGATGGATCAGTACGACGATGCCATTGAGAAATACAGTGAGGCATGGGATCTACTGCCGGAGCCACGTGACCAGTGGTCGGCGGCGACGTGGATCTTGATTTCCGTCGGCGATGCCCATTTTCGTCTGAACGAGTTTTCCGAAGGATCGGAAATCCTGCTGGACGCGTTGAACTTCCCGGATGGCGAGCAGAATCCTTTTTTGCTTCTACGCCTGGGACAATGTCTTCTAGAGCTTGGACGTCTGGATGAAGCCGCCGATGCACTGGAAGAAGCGTACCGACTGGGGGGCGACGAACTGTTCGCGGACGAAGACGTCAAGTACCTCGGGTTCTTCAAGACGCAGCGAAAGATCACTCCTCCGCGGAGCTCCGGACGGTTTAATCACCCGCTGGGATAATCAGTCTGCAGGACACTGGCGATGCTCAAAATCAGCTTTTCAACACTCGCCTGTCCCGATTGGACGTGGCATGACGTCGTCAATTTCGGTCCGCAATGCGGATTTGACGGGGTCGAAATCCGTTTGCTGGGACGCGAAACCGATCTGTTGAAGATCGCTGACTTGCGACCCCATCTTTGGCCCCAGTGCCAGCAGGACCTGGCACAAACAGGCTTTCGTGTGGCAGGCCTGGCCGCGTCCGTCCGCTTTGATTCCGCCAGCGCACTAGAACGTGCCGAACAGATTGAGATTGGACGTCGGTACGTTGAGATGTGTGCGGCACTGGGAGGGGAATTTATCCGTGTCTTCGGGGATGTTCTTCCACCTGTGGGTGATCCTGCGAGATCTGGCATGATCCGTCAGGTTTCGGAAGGATTGGTCGAACTCGCTGAAACCGCCGACGCTGCCGGAGTTCAGATTCTCCTGGAAACACATGGCGATTTTTCGGCATCGCCTCCCTGTGTGGAAGTCATGCAATTGGCCAATCATCGTTCGGTCGGCCTCGTCTGGGATACACACCACCCGTGGAGATTTCACGGGGAGTCGCTTTCCGACACCTGGAATCGACTGCGTCCCTGGACTCGGCACACGCACTGGAAAGATTCGGTCACAGTTCCAGATCGTATCACAACCGCAGAAGGGACTGCGGCAGCTCAAGCAGCCAGCCAACTGATGGCAGGACATCAGCATGCGGATTACGTCCTGTTTCGAGGCGGCGAATTCCCGGCATTGCAATGCCTGCAACTGTTGTTGGCGGACGGATATACCGGATGGCACTCATTGGAATGGGAAAAAATGTGGCATCCAGAATTGATGGGTCCCGACATCGCCCTGCCACTCTTCCCGATCAAGATGCGTGAACTCGAATTGGAAGCTCGTCGCGGCATCTAACTTGCCTGACAGGCTCAATTCCGATGATTTGTTTTTGCCCTATATTGCGATTCAGCCATGCCAGATCCCATAAATCAGCAGCCAGTCGACGACCTTCAGTTTCGTAACATTCTCGAAACTGCGATGGACGGAATCGTATCGTTGGACAGTCAACAGAACATCATTCTGTTCAATGGTGCTGCTGAAGAAATCTTTGGCTGGCGTGCCGATCAGGTTATTGGTCGCCCGATTGACATTCTGATCCCCGAACAGTTCCGAAATCGACATCGAAGTGATGTGGAGCAGTTCGGTAGTGGAGGTATCAGCAATCGGCGGATGGGAACTCAGCGGACGGTCCTGGGGCTGAGGTCTTCGGGGGATTCGTTCCCCATCGAGGCTTCCATTTCGCAAACGACAATTCACGGCGCGAAAGTCTATACGGTCATCCTGCGGGACGTGACAGAAGCAACCAGGTCGCGGCACCAGATTGAACAGCAACTGCAGATTCTTGACCAGATCTCGGACGCGGTCAGCGTAGTCGACCTGCAGGGACGGATTTCTTACTGGAATCGCGCCGCCACGCGAATGTTCGGCTGGACGGCTGCTGAGGCGATCGGGCAAATGGCACCTGCGCTGCTTTATCGCGGCGATCCGGAATTGATTGAAAAAATGTTGCATGAGACAAACACGCGACTCTCCTGGGCTGGTGAACTCGTCAAAGTCAATCGCGAGGGGCAACAGATTGTTGTCGAACATCGACGAACAGTGCTACGGGGCGCGGATGGAACAACGATCGGATATCTGTGCATCGATATCGACATTACTGAACGCAAGAAGCGCGAGCGGGCGTCAAACCGCAGCCAGCGACTGGAAAGTATCGGAACATTGGCGGGCGGGATTGCACACGACCTGAATAATGTGCTGACGCCGATTATCATGGGATCAGAACTGCTCGCTTCGGGCCGCGCTCCGGCCGATGCTAAGGGACTTTTGAACATCATGGTCGCCAGTGCTCATCGGGGGGCGGAACTGGTGAAAAAACTGCTGGCGTTTGCCGGAGGAATTCGCGGCGAGCGGACTCCCGTTGAAATCGAGCCGTTAGTCGCCGAGACACGAGGTCTGCTGGACCACACATTTCCGAAGTCCATTCGAATCGAAACTCAGGTGGATGCCGCTTGTCCCACTGTGATGGGGGACGCGACCGAGTTATCACAGATCCTGATGAATCTTGCGATCAATGCCCGCGATGCCATGCCTGACGGTGGAGTTCTTGGCATTGACGTCACAACGGTTTGGCTGGACGAAATCTCCAAGCATCTGCACCCCGAAGCTCGTCACGGTTGCTATGTTCTGCTGAAGGTGACTGACACGGGAACAGGAATGAGTCCCGAAGTTCTGGATCGTATCTTCGATCCATTCTTCACCACGAAAGAGCTGGGAAAAGGGACCGGCCTGGGACTCGCCACGGTCCAGGGGATCGTCAAAAGCCACGGTGGGTTTATCAATGTCTACAGCGAAGTCGGACGTGGTTCGAACTTCTGCATTTATTTACCCGCATCGAATCAGTCTGACGCCGTTTCCCCAACATCAATACAGACCAGCGACAATCCCGGGCGAGGTCAGACGATCCTCGTCGTCGATGACGAATCCGCGATCATTCAAGTTGCCTCAGCGGCCTTGGAGCGGGCTGGATATCGCGTCTTGACGGCAAACGAAGGAGCAGCCGCAATCGCGATATTCTCACGCCATCATCCTGAAATCAGTGCAGTTTTACTGGATGTCATGATGCCGGGTCTGGATGGGTTGCGCACGCTCGATGAGCTTCGTCGAATTGCCCCGGACGTTCGAGTCGTCGCTTGCAGTGGACTTCGAACAACCCAGCGAGAATCTGAAACTCTGCAGCACGGTGCGTTTGCATTTCTTCCCAAGCCATTCTCGGATGTGCAGTTGCTCGCAGTCATGGGGACAGCCATCCAATCTTCGACGTGAGAACAGGGAAGGCGGACCAACGATCTATTCTGGTCGCCCATTTTCTGCGGGCTTGTTCCCATCAATTAACAGTTTCGCCTGTCGAACGTATCGTCGTCCGAGAATCTCATAGCCACGGACGGTGTAATGGAGATCGTTATGCACGACACCATCCTTTTCTTTGTCATTCAAATCATCGCAGTCGACCCAGGCGCCGTGAGGATCACTTTTTGAAATCTGCACCTGCACCTTTCGCACGGCCTGCCAGTGCATGTCGCTCTCTTTGCCGCAATCACTGATTCGTCCGATGACAATATTCAGTTTTGGCTGCTTCAAGTCGCGACGCAGATTACTGATCAGTTGCTGCAATGCATCGCCATAGGCGGCATCGAGGCTGGACTTCGCATCGCGTTCTCCCTGCATCCAGCAAAACGTCACCGACGCAGGATTCGGATGCTTCCTCAGCAACTCAGAAAACTGATCGAGGATTGACTGGTAATAGATCGGGCCGCTGATTTTGTCTCCTGCTCGCGTTTTCGCCGGATCGAGCCCATGCTTCTGCGCGATCTCGTCCCACTCAGCGACCCAGTGGCGAATCGGCTGGCCACCTGCTGCCACTTTGATGTACGCCACTTCAGCCCCAGGAAACATTTTTCCTGCCTCAGGCTCAAATCCAAGCTTTGGATTCATACCGGCCATATTCGACTGGCCGGAAAGGATGAACAGATGAACGGCACTGTCGGCTGCGCTCACAGGAGATGTGGCAACAAGAAGGAGCAGCAATACGAGATATTTCATAGTTTTGGATTCTGGTCATAAATGGCGGCCAAAGACAAGGGAATGTTACCGATTTTCAACACCGGCAACAGCAAAGATGTCACAACAGAACTCGTTGTCCACGTTTGAGTTTCGTTGCGTCGATGTCATTGAGAGTGCCGACGATGAGGCATTTCGGCATCATCGCCGATCGTCTCATTGACACCGTTCGTACACCTGAAGTGAGATTTTTCGGAATTCATAACCGTCATTCACCAAACAGATTACGCGGAGACTTCACTCGCGGGTGTTCAGGTTTCTTGACGTTCTTGGCGATTGGCATTCTATCTGCTTTACATCATGTTCATCCTGCGAAACACAAGTGACAATAACGCGAGACAGCAGGATTCACTCGCCAACAGCCAAACGCTCAATACTTCAGAAAGAACCGACACCATGACGAACCTCATCAACGCCCTGATCAATGACGAAGCTGGTTTTATCATCTCTGCAGAACTGGTTCTGGTTTCAACAATCGCAGTGCTCGGCATGATCGTCGGACTGTCGGAAGTTGCCCTGAACGTCAACAACGAACTGGAAGACGTCGGTTCCGCGATCGGTGCAATGAACCAGACCTATAACGTCAAGGGAGTCAAAGGCCATCAGGGATCCGCCAGTGGAACCGAATTCCGCGACAACATCGATCACTGCGACAACACCTGCGACGTTCAGGGATTCGATGGCCGTGGTGAATACTCCGAGTGATTCGCCGGGCGAACGAACTGACGGGACATCCTCAGTCGCTTTGCGGCTGAGGCGAACTGGTTCGCAACTTGCACACGCCACCTACTAATCCCACACAGTGCCATACACGTCTTCTTCTTCGAAGTAATTAAGCAGCCGCAGATAGAATTCGTGGTTTGCGAGTGTGCTGCTGTCGCCGATAACAATCAGTTTTCGGCGGGCACGCGTCAGGGCGACGTTCATGCGTCGCGTATCTGTCAAAAAGCCGACTTCTCCACGCGAATTGGATCGCACCAGGGAAATTACCACGGCTTCCTTTTCCCGTCCCTGAAAGCCATCTACGGTGTCGACTTCGACGTCGGCCCATTCGATCAACTCTCGCAAGAGACGGGCTTGTGCCGAATAGGGAGTGATTACCGCGATCGCAACCGGGGGAACTCCTGCTTCGATCAGGTCCGTCACCTGCCGGACAGCAACACCGGCCTCACCCGGATTCTGCAGACTGACGCCATCCTCTTCGGACTCCTCTTCACATTCGGAACCGGCCGTATCAATGAATCGGACGGCAGTTTGTGTCAGAGGGTTGGCAATCACGGCGGGCAGTTCTGCCAGTGTGTGGGCACTCACTGCTTTGGCAGCCACCAGCGAAGACTCGTAGAACTCGGCCGACGAAAAACGCATGATCTGGTCATGCATACGATATTGAGTCGTCAGTCTGCGCGAGGCCTTATCGGCAAATTGAAGCACCAGTCGTTCCATCAGACTGATATGAAAGCCGGCTTTCCTGGCCTCGACAGAGCGGACGGTTGCCGGCAACTGATAATGATCGCCTGCCAGGATCAGTCGCTTGCAGCGTAGCAATGGAATCCAGCAGGCAGGTTCTGTCGTCTGCCCCGCTTCGTCGATCACGACCAGATCGAATTCTCGATCTCCCAGCAATTCCGCATTCAATCCTGTCAACGTGGCACAAATCACTGACGCAGAATCGAGAAGGTGATTCACCAGGCCTGTTTCCATGTTACGAGCGTCGTCGAGCAGTTTACGGGCTTCCAACCTCAGGTCGCGTCGAGCACCTGGAGTAGGAGCCGATCGCACATATTTTCCCGCTTGGCGACGAAGCGAAAAAGCCTCTTTGGTCCACTCACGCGCCAGCTTCAAAGACGGGTGCGATTCGACCTGAATGTCCAGCGTGTGTTCACGTAGTGAAGGCATGACGCGTGCCGGATGACCGATACGCAGTGCGTTCTCGTTTGCATCGAGCAACTTCTCCAGCAGGTTGTCGACAGCCAGGTTGCTCGGCGCGCAAGCGAGTACACGTTCACCTCGGCGAACACATTGTCGAATCAATTCGACGACCGTAGTTGACTTCCCTGTTCCCGGTGGGCCGTGGATGATCGCGAAATCCTCTGACGACAACGCAAATCGGATTGCCGCTCGCTGAGACTCGTCCAGATTCGTAAGTGACGTGAAGTCTTGTTCCAGTCGAAAGCCAGGCGGTTCCTCGCCCATGACGCGACGTTTCAGGACCGCTAATCGCCCTCGTTCAGCGGTCTCGGCTTTCAGCAACGCGGACCGTTGTCGCTGTCGTGCAATTTCATCGGCGGAAAGATCAAGCCGGAATGTGGGCCGATCCCCCACGGGTTCAGGCGATTCCGAGAGAGCAACCGTAATCGTCTGGCGGTCACGCCCTGTTACGACACCGCGCCATCGTCCGTCCGGCGCAGAGATTTCAGAGAGCACGACCGGAGATCCCGCGCTCAACCGCGTCCACGGTAGCTCTTCACGCTGGTCCCGTTTCCCAAGCGTCACCACTGCTCGCCCACCGAATCCGGCCGTTTCATCACGAATCACCAGTCCCAGCAGGCATCCTCCAGATCGTTCCGCGTTACTGCTGCTGGCCTGCTGCGCACGTTGAACCACTTCACGTGTTTCTTCTTCTCCTTCAAGTTCCAGGCATCGGATCAGATTCCGGAAATGGTTATTCGCCACCGCGTTCCCCTGGTTGTCATATTCGTAATTGCGGAGATCAATCTTCAGGATCACTCGTGCGAATCACTTCGCCTGGAAAGTGGTCCCGTCAAGAAGCCGGTATGGCTGCGAGACCACCAGGCACCCGTCGCTTGCCGCTGTTCGGGCGTAGAGTATTTGTATTCATAGTACGACCATCGCACGTACCTGGGAGGGCTTGCCATCAGATTCGGACGCCCCATCAATCGGGCGATGGACGGATTCCCTTCGAGAATACGTTGCGACAGTCCGAACAGCCAGTATTCATTGCCTCGCGGGTTTAAACCCGCAAACCACATCTGCCAATCGAGGCGAGGCATGTGAGGTGCGACGATCGGCGGAGGACGATCAACCTTTCCGGGTTTGTACGGGAATTCGCAACTTTCCCAAGTCTTGGCATCCTGACTGATCTCAAGGATGATTTCAGGACGATGAGTTGTCATCACGCGAAACAGGCCATAACCGTTGATGGATCGGTAAGGGGCCAGTCGGTTCAAGACCCAGGGCTCGCCCCAGCTCAAAAGCAAACGGTCGGAGAGGTTGAGAGTTGATATGACTAAGGCGGGCATCTTGTCGGCTTGTAGGGTCCGCACCATTTCGCGGACAAGCGTCAACCCGCTGGCCCCCAGGATTAGTGAGCCAATGCAGACGGTGATGACTCGACGCCAGATTGGGTCAGCGGTTACCAACGGGACGATTGGGCTCGGCGGTTGGAACCACGTCAGTCGCGACGGAATCCATCTTGCGATTTTGCTCAGGATCTGATCGTTGAGTAGTGGAATGGCCAGCACGATGGTTTGCAGGTTGAAGAAGCCGAAATTCCCGGTAGCCTCGATCAGGATCATCAGTGCAATCGTTGCCAGACCAAAAACAGCCCGGCCGTGCTTGCCTGTGAAAATCAGGAATGTCAAAGGGAGTTCGATCGCAAACATCACCATCAGCGAGGCTTGATGAACTGACTGAGGGAGCTGCGCGCAGTACCAACTGACCCAACTGGGGATCGGCTGAGTAAAGTAATGAAATTGAAGTGCCGTCCCGTCACTCCACGCCCAGTCTCCTGACAATAACTTCGTAATGCCGGACAAGAACATCAACTTGAAGGCGAGCCCCCACAAAAGCCATCGAGCGATCGGGCGAGGCTCAGGTGCCGTCAGCCAGTTCGGTCGAAAACCTCTCGGGGCATAAAAGATCGAGCAGACGGTCATTTCCAGCAGCAGCGAATCCCACTGAAAACTCAAGAATGCTTGCCCTGCGACGCTGAGCGACAGGTATGTCAACCACAGCAGCACCAGAATCAGTCGTGGCGCCAGCCCGAAAAAGAGTGCCACCGACAACCCAACACCAAGCAGACACCATCCGTGCAGCATCAGGTCACTGGAGGCAAGCCAGCACAAGCTCGGAAGCAGGTGCCATGCGTTGTCGCCCAACTTCTCTTGTGCCAGGTTGAAGTACTTTTCAACGGGCAGGATGCCTTGGCTGCCGATCAGCCCATGAATTTGACTCCAAAGCGAAAGAAACGCCAGTAAATAAATCAGCCCCAATCCGCGGAAATAGAGCTGTCGAGTTCGTACGCAATCCCGCGAACCGGCAGTGAGCGGCACACACTCTTCCTCCGTCGCGCTGAATGCCAGCGCAATCGGAGCCACTGTAGCATGGGGAGATTCAGTCATTTGTCAGTCAACGTGATGAGTGTTCGGCGGAGGTAAAGGACAAAAATCATCGCTGCGAAGTGTAGTCGATCGATCGTCTGTGTGAAGATTGATCTTCTGGCCTTTGATCCGGCGATCTGCGGATTGATTCTGCCATCGATTGAGGCGACAGCGTGTTATCATCAGAATCTCGATCGATGACATCAGCGATCTCGTTCGCGATGTCGCGAACAAAAATCACCCTGTTTCCGGCTGAAGTCGACTTAAACAGGTACAAGGAATTTATGCATGACCACTGTCCGTGAGGTTTGTCAGTTTTTGAACGAACTAGCGCCGTTGGCGATCGCCGAATCGTGGGACAACGTTGGTTTACTTCTGGGAGACGACCAGTCTGATGTTTCGCGGATCACAACATGCCTGACTCTGACGCCAGATGTTGTCGATGAAGCAGTTTCCGCAGGGGCTCAGATGGTTGTGACACATCATCCGCTGCTGTTTAAGCCCGTTCAAAAGTTGAATGGTTCCACCAGCGAAGGGCGGTCGATCCTGAAGCTGCTGCGGAGCGGGATCGCGGTCTACAGCCCTCATACCGCATATGACAATGCCGCAGTGGGAATCAATCAGCAACTGGCAGAACTGTTTGAGTTGACCGAGATCGCACCGTTGCGGCCTCGGCCGCCGGAAGCACCGTTCAAGATCGTGACGTATGTTCCAAAAGAAAATGTCGAGCAGGTCCGGCGAGGAATCTGGGATGCTGGAGCTGGCGTCATCGGTAATTATCGTGATTGCAGTTTCAACGTTGATGGCTGTGGCACATTTTTCGGTGCAGAATCGACTCACCCGGCCGTCGGGCAACCGGGGCGTCTGGAACAGGTTGCTGAAACGCGAATTGAAGTTGTCTGTCTGGCAAATCGACTCGAACCCGCCCTGGCCGCCCTCCGCAAGGCGCATCCCTATGAAGAACCGGCGATTGATGTCTTTCCCATCAAACAGTTGCCCGGGATGACGGGATTCGAAATCGGTGGAGCTGGCCGCTACGGCCGGTTGCCACGTCCTACGACTCTGGCAGAACTGAATCGCGTAGTGAGTGAACGATTGCGGCAACCCAGATTACAGTTCGTCGGACAGCTCCATGCGAGAATTGAGATATTGGGAATCGCCTGCGGAGCTGCCGGGGAATACTTGAGGGACGCCCATCGCGCCGGATGCCAGGCGTTTTTAACCGGCGAAACCCGCTTTCATTCCTGTCTGGAGGCACGAGATCTCGGAATGGCCATCATTCTCCCCGGTCACTATGCGACCGAACGCCCGGCGATGGAAGAACTCGCCCGGCGACTGTCGCAACGATTTGGCAACGTGATTGCCGAACCGAGTCACGTCGAAACGGACCCGGTTCAATCAGTCTAAAATCAGGTCTCGAAATGTGGTGCGGCCGAAGCCGGATCCTTCGATCGGATGATGCGCCACGATCGGATGATGCGCCAAGGGAGTCCTCATCGAATCGGGCATAAATATGTTTGCAAATTTTGATACGTATTGAGTTCCCTGTGAAATTCCATAGAATCTAACCGCATCCGTTACCAGCATTTCAGGCACGTTCCGGTTAACTGATGTTTCGATATTCACTCCTCATTGCTGTCGTGTTCGTCGCAGCCTCACCACCTGCCAGCGCGGACGATGCGCCTGTTCCTTCGTATCATCGACATGTGACGGCACTTTTCGGACGACTGGGCTGCAATGGCGGAACGTGTCACGGATCGGTGAAGGGGCAAAACGGATTTCAGCTTTCGTTGTTCGGAGCTGATCCTGTTTCAGACCATGTTCGCCTGCTTCGGGACCACGGATCGCGGCGATTGAATTTTCTGGCTCCCGAGCAAAGCCTGTTACTGATGAAAGGGGCTGGGCAGATACCTCACGGGGGTGGTTCCCGGTTTCGAGTCGGCAGTACTGAATACGAACTGCTGCGAAACTGGATCGCAACCGGTGCTGTTGCTGATGATCCTGCCCGCTCGCAACTGCAAGGGTTGAACGTTCTGCCCCGGACGTTTCGAGCGAAGACTGGTGAATCCTACGAACTGAAGGTTGAGGCCACGTTTGCCGATGGATCAACCGAAAATGTCACTCGATATTGCTCGTTTGAGTCCTTCGACCGCTCGGTCGCCACTGTTAGCCCGTCTGGTGTCGTAAAAGCCGTAGGAACCGGCGACGCGGGCCTGTTGGTTCGCTACCGCGATCAACCTGCATCCGCCCGGGTTCTGGTTCCGCATTCCGGTAGCGTCGTGTCGACAGAATTTCAGGCCCGCAATTTCATCGACACTCACATTCTGGCGACATTGAAACTGTTGAACCTTCCACCGGCCGAGACGTGTGATGACGCCACCTTTCTGCGGCGGATCCATCTGGATATCGCTGGACAACTCCCAAACCCACAAGCGGTACGCGAGTTCCTCGACAACAACTCACCTGATAAACGGGCCGCGGTGATTGAGCAGTTGCTTGTCAGCCCTGGCCACTTCGACCTGTGGGCGATGAAGTTCTGCGACGTGTTGAAAGGTGCGGATTTCGGAGTCTATGCGGATGCTTTTTCCAAAGAACATGATGCTCCGCGGATGCAGGCCTGGATTCGGGCTCGACTGGCCGAGAACATTCCCTACGACGAGTTTGCCGAGCGGATTCTGACGGCGACCAGTCGTGAAGGTCGATCGATGGAGGAATACGCGAGTGAAGTCGTTTCGCTGTTCGAGGGATATGCCCCCGGACGACCGGACCTCGACCTGTATTCTCGCCGCAAGACGCTCGACTTGTTCTGGCAGCGACGGGGATCGGATGGGGTCAAAGGAGCCATGCAGGTGGCTCATGCGTTTCTCGGCCTGCGGTTGGAATGTGCCCAGTGTCACCGACATCCCAACGACAACTGGCAACAGGACGATCTGCTCGACTTTGCCAACCTGTTCATGCGAGTCCGGCCGGTCGGTTTCCAAGGGGAAAATGAAAAGAAGTTTGCGGATGCTGCGGTCTTCTTCAAGAAATTCAATGACGAAGCCAAGGCCCTGGAAGCCGACATCAAGCAACGCAAAGAGGGGGATGGCAAGAAGCTTGACGAAGAAGCCAAACTTGCCAAGACGACCTCCGATAAGCTGACGAGTGAACTGGCGAAGCTCGAAAAGACGGGCGGAGCCGCTGAAGAAATTGCCGCCAGACGGCGGGAACTCGATGCAGCCAAAGAGATCCTTGCCCGGAGTGAGGCGTACCGGCAGGAGACGGCAAATCTCGACAAGCGAGCGAAGATGTTACCCGAGATCGCACGCCGCCTGCTGCAGGGTGAATGTCGACTGTTGCCTGGGGGTTCTCTGGCCAAGGTGAGTAGCACGCTGGGAACTCGGGAATCGAAAACGGCACGATTGCTCGGTGAAACCGAACCGGTCACTCTTTCTGAAGAGAGCGACCCTCGCCAACGGGTTGTTGACTGGATGCGAAAACCAGACAACCCCTATTTTGCACGAGCGATCGTGAATCGCGTGTGGGCTCATTACCTGGGCCGAGGCATCATTGATCCGCCGGACAATCTGTCTGCGTTCAATCCCCCCTCTCATCCAGAACTTCTCAACGAACTCTGCCGCGGCTTCGTCGACAACAAATTTGATCTGCGCTGGCTGCATCGCACGATTCTGAACAGCCGGACCTATCAGCAATCGAGTCTCCCTGCTGCGGGAGCCGAAGGAGATCGTACTCACTATGCGTATTTCGCACCTCGGCGACTGGTGGCAGAAGTCTTGCTGGACACACTGAACACGGCGACTGGGACGACTGAGAATATGGATATGAAGTATCATCACTGGCCCGAATCTGTCACGACGGTGCAGGTTCCGTTTGCACCCCGAAACCCTTTCGTGACGTTCGTCCTGGAAACTTATGGACGACCACAGCGGAATGCGGCGGTCCAGTGTGACTGCGAACGTGAAGGGGATGTCTCAATCTTTCATGTGTTGCTGCTCGCCAATCATCCGCGTGTCTGGGAAAAAATTCGAGATTCAAACGGGCGAGTTGCCCAGTTGCAGAAGTCGACGATTGACGACGGCCGCAAGATCGAAAATTTGTATCTAGCGACCGTCAGCCGATTGCCGACGGAATTGGAACGGACAGCATGCAGCAAGTTTCTGGCGGAGTCAGCGACAGCTGAGCAAGGTCTGCAAAATGTCTTGTGGTGTTTGATCAATACGCGTGAATTTCTGTTACAGCATTAGGTTAAATTGCAGTCTCGAGCGACTGCTCGGATTGAGTTGAGGGCCACTGCCCTCATCGGGGAAATCTCATGAAACGACGTGATTTTCTACGAATCGGCGGGATGGGGATGTGTGGCGTCGGGGCTCTGGACCTGATTCGCGCTCATGCGGCTCCCGGTTTCAGTCCAAAGGCGAAGCAGATGATCGTCTGCTGGCTGGGTGGGGGGCCTCCCCATCTGGACATGTTCGACATGAAGCCCGAAACCTCTGAAGAATATCGCGGCATCTTCCAGCCAATCGACACCAGGGTTCCCGGTCTTCAAGTCGGTGAATTGCTGCCTGAAATGGCAAAACGGGCAGACAAGTACACAGTCATTCGTTCTGTGACCACGATGAACAAGCCGGGTGACCATGCCCAGGCACCGCTCTATTGGCTCACAGGTAATCCACGACTGACAACCGGCAGCGATGAATTTCCGATGTACGGGAGTGTTGTGAACAAACTGCGTCCCGGTCCGGGTGACCTGCCGACATTTGTTGTGTTGGATGAGATCGATGTCCACACGCACAATGCCTTGTCACGCAATTTCCTTGGGTCAGCTCATTCGCCGTTTGTGATGCAACCGCTAAAGGACAAGGATGCGGTGACAAAAATGCTGACTCCTCAACTGGAGCTTCCGGCCTTCGCCAGGAATGCTGACCTGCTGAAATTGCTCGACAACCGCTTGCGGAAAGATGATTCACAGGACGAACTGATTACGGGACTGGATCAGCATCAGCAGACGGCGTTTAACCTGCTCCGTTCCCCGAAATTGCGTCAGGCGCTGGATTTGTCGAAGGAGTCCCCCGAATCACTGGAGCGGTTCACTCGTAACAAACCCGCCAAAGCTCGTTATCCGATCGGCGACCCGTTGCACTTTCTACTGGCTCGGCGGTTGATTGCAGCGGGGGTTCCCATTGTTCACTTCAATCTCGGATACTGGGACTGGCACGGCGAGAATTTCGTCGCAGGCAAGCAGCAGATCCCGATGTTTGACGCAGGCCTTGCCGCATTGCTGGATGACTTGGACGAACGCGGTTTACTCGACTCCACGATCGTCCTGGCTCTCGGTGAAATGGGACGAAAGCCAAAGATCGATAAACCACAAGAAACCAACGCAGGCCGCGACCACTGGGACTACGCCCAGTTCGTGATTGCCGCAGGCGGCGGATTCAATCGAGGTTGCGTCGTTGGGGCAACAGATAAGCTTGGAGAGCAGGTAGTCGACAAGTTCTACAAAGTCGAAAGTTTCGGCCGTACGCTATACCACCTGCTTGGCATCGATCCCGACACGATCGTCCAGACCCCTTCCAATCGTCCCGTAAAGTTAATTGCGGAAGACGCACCGATTATTAAAGAAGCGATCTCGTAATGAAAAAGAGTTAGTCCAGAGGCTGCCCCGGTTGGCGGTTTTGAGCCTGCCAGGGTGACGAAGTCACAGGAAGTTCGAAAGTTGCAGACAGGGTAAACTTCTCGTCGGGTTGCGCCCCAAGTCGGGCGATGACGTCCAACCTGGGTCACCCTCCAGTTCGTCATTGGGGTTTTAAGCTCAACCGACATAGGCATGTCCGGATCTGCTAAATTCCCCCTAGTCAAAACCCTGACGACCAATTGCATTCATCATACGTGCCGAGCCTTATCACACTTACCACCGTGTCGCCGCAATTATTGCCGATCAGTGGGGCGCACTCCACTCTATCAGGTTCGACAATGCGCACGCATGCACGCGTTATGAAACAAATCGCTGAATCATCCCAAACATCACAAAAGTTCTCTGCCTTCCCCCCAGTATGACAACTGTTGTTTGGGACCGTGAACGGCCGATAATTGCCCGTAACGCTTGTACGCGACGCTATTTTAGGGCAGTCGCGTCTCGCCACATCGATACAGCCAATCCCTGTGAAGCATTCGCTAAATGGCACTTCCATTTTGCACGGCGGCACGGCACCGACGTAGCCAGGCGGTAGAACAGCTAATATATTAACAACGAGAACAGCGATCACAAACTTTCGAATTCCGTACATTTTGAAGTCCTCCAATTTTGAAACTCTGCGGAGTTTAAAGGTTCTGATCCATTCGATTCCCAGAATTCGCTCCGCGATACCACAATAAGCCAACTCCAAGAACGATCAAGTTGATCCATAGTAGTCGCTTCCTCCATGGGTTTCGCGCTGGCTTGTCAACTAACGCGACGTGCTTTCGGCGGGCAGCCATGTCTTCTTCGGTCAGACTCGCCTCGTTATTTTCGCTCCATTTCGTCAGCGGCGAGTCGGCTGGAACGGTCTGCCCCGCTGCCGTGAGTGCGTTCAAGTCTTCAGGCCGAATACCATGTGCCGGCCGGTGATTTATTAATGTCTTCTCCGGCAATTCGAGGGCAGACAGGGTGAATTGTGTTTCGTCGATCGGCTGGTTAAACGAGGCCGTGACAACCGTGATCTGCTCCCGTTCTAGAACATTTTTACTCGCTCCGACGACCTCTGTTCTTGATTGTACAATTTTTCTTGGAAACCAGCGTCGGCCATCTTCTTTGTCATCCGCGTCGTCGAATTCCTCCAGTTGAGCTTGCATCGAGTCGATCAGTTGGCTGCCGTCGGGATCTGGCGGCGCTTTGATGTCGATGCGCATTGGGCAGTGGTCGCGTTCGTCGCATATCCAGATTGCGATTTCGCACTCAATCGCTGTGAGATAAGTGACTTGGGTCGCGTTAACTCCGTCGAGTATCACTGATTCTATCTTGGAATCTGTGTTGCGCGGACCGCATACAAACATGTCCAGATGATTTCGATACCAAGCCCCGAGTGATGCTGGCGTAAATCCAACGAGGCGAGCATCGAATGGCGTGACGTGATCTAACGACTGTTCATTGCGATCTGGCGATCCTTCTCGAATTATCTTAAATAATCGGAGATCATCAACATAAGCAGGGAAACGCGTCCCGGACGGATGGACAAATTGCGTATGAGTCATGTAGTGGATTGGAGTCAAGACATGTCGAATTGCTTGAGGCGGTGCCGTCGGTGAATACAACTCCGGTCCACCTTCATCTACGGCGTTCATGAATCGATTGGCACCGTCAAATTGGAATTCATACGGTGTTGTCACGGGTTTACCGAGCGATCCCAAATGTTCGTGGCGCAGAGTGATAGAGCCAGATCGGATTGCAATACGCGAGTGAATCGCAGCGCGTTCCGCCGGTGTCGGCTCAAAAGCTGGTGGTTGCATTGCTATTGCAAGCAGTATGATCGCCGTGATCCCGTTCATTTGCTTGGCATCCAGTGAAGCGAAGTGGAGCTACTGCGAGGTAGGCGGTACTGTGAAACGCACGGGTAATACAAAGCGAGATTCGTTCAAGTCATTCAAAATAACCGTCACTGCTGCAGAAGTTCTGTTGATTTTGGGGATCTCTGCAGGATCGTACCTAACTTCGATCAAGGCTTCTTGCTGATCGGCAATTGTGCATTTAATGGCATTCGTATTGGCAGACGCCGATTTCACTTGAGGGGCTCGTTCACCATTAACTGAACTCTTGACTTTTGCGTAAGCGACGCCTGCGGAGTTGTGGTTAAACTCAACGACTTGTGGCTCGTGGCTAAATCTTGGTTCAACATAGCCGGTCAGGAAGATGGTGGTCGACTTCTGTTGACCTTCACATTTCCAATATACGCTGATTGGTTTGTGTACTTTACCTTTCAGATGCCCTGTATTCAGCTGAACTTCGATTGGAACCCGGGTTCGGCCACGTATCGGATTCTCGACCTCTGCCACTGTAGTGCAACCACAGCTTGGTACGATCAGCATATCCGTCAATTCAGCCCGCGATTCGTTGAATGCATAAAACTTCGCGATGTATTTTTCGTGACTTTGAAGCACGCCCAAATCCTGCGTCTGTTGCTCGAAGCGAAGTGAATCGGGTTCCGGTTGCTGAAATGCGCCGGCGACGCCGAGGACCCCGGCAACAACGAACAATATGCCACATATGACCCGCAGGTGTGAGCGTTTGTAATTCGTTTCGAATATCCATTGCGAGCGAAATGAGTGTTTTCAGAAAGCAGTGTGGCGGTCTGAAGTCAGGATGTCAATAGTGCTTGTTTTTGCGTATGCCGGCGCGAACGGTTTTAATTGCTGCTATCGCAGGCGTCTCACTGCAGGGTAGCCCCGGTTTGCTGCTTTGAGCTTACCCGGGGTGAGTGCGTCTGCAAGTGGGTGTGGTCAGTGAGGTGCAAGTCCTCACCAGAGTCAACGCTCTCCGACTCTGTAATCGACTGTTACTGCGTCGCCGCGAGGCGAGGTGGGGAGCTACAGGAGGTGAACGATCAGTCCGCAACGAAAGTGAACTCGATTCGGCCTGAAACGCGGCGAGCCTGCTGGCTAGTGGCGAAGCCCAAAGCGGCTGCAAAGCCGTCTGTTACCGACGCTGAGGGGTAGCGTGCAAAAGCGATCGGTGAACGCCAAGGGTGGTTGGAGGCAGAATAATCGGACGACCATGTTCATGAAGCAGAGAGACCTGTCTGGATGAGACCGGTGTTCATCGTCCCAGCCGCAGTGCCGTCGTTCAGACAGGCTGCGCAAGTGTGGATGCGAAGAGCCGCCAGGCAGGAGTCAGAGGAACCATAGTAGCGTTGAAACCGGGTAACTCCGGGGGAGCGAAGGGTTCCAGAAAGATGGGTGATGGGCAACTGAGCGTACGGAATACAAACCAGTGATAGTGCCTTTGGCTCAACAAACTCGATCGACTCTTCCCGATCGTGAGATTCTCTCACGTTGGGGATGGGTGGAACCGCACGTCTGGACCGCTCGCATGTTGACGACTCTCGAACAGGGAGTGGAAGGGGGCGAATGCCTTTTTCGTGGATCAGGGCTGTTTGTTCTCACGACTGCCCGCGAATTCACCGGACAATCCTCACGCAGGTAAACCATCGACCGGAGAGCCGGATGCGGGAAATCTGCACGTCCGGTTCGGAAGGAGGGGGGGACTCAAGCCAATGAGTCCTCCCTACCCCTATTGAAGTCACAGGAAGTTCGTAAATTGCCGTTCTGGTGCACTTCTCGTCGCGATGCGAATCGGCGATCTTGTGAACGGTGACAGGCATCATGTTCTCAAAGTCCAAAATCGTAGTCTTGGTCATGCTGACAGCGGTCTGTGGTGTGGGCGTCGTCACATGTAACAGTGATGGCGGCCATCGTCATTATCGCGATACTGGCCCCGGTCAAGCGGATTGATGCCGTCTTGCGGAAGCCGGTTCAGCCTCAATCAAACACAATGACCATCAATGAACTCTTCGAGTAACGGGCTTGTGCCCTACGCCAGCGGTACACCATCGCCGCGTAGTGCAGAAGCCCGTTTGCATCGAGGCAAGCTCGATGGGGGCGGTAACGGAATTGGATAGACCGCAATTGCTGAAGTTTGTGGCCATCATTCAAGAGCCCGTCATCTGTCTTCCTTCGGGTCCACTCGAAAAATATAGATGCTGTAACCAGCCATGGCGTTGGGGGGACGCTTCAGAAACTGACTGTACCTCGCTTTACCCATTCGAAAATCGATTCGAAGATGGTTGACGGAGATTGCATACCAGCCTGGTGCTTTGGCGGGACCAGCGTCATTCTCCGATGCTTCAAATTCAAGATTTGAAAAAGTACTCGGCATCAACTGTCCGACAGGAACGGTTCCCCAGAAGCCGACGTGAATCGGCTGTGCCTCGGGATGTTTCTTCATCCATTCTTCCAGGTACAGCAGGTCCTGTCCCCAGTCGAGATTGCCGTCAAGCAAGTGCGCATGTCCATTGACCGGGCCACCTGCCAACTCATTGAAATAGGCGAGCGAATGGGGAAAGACCGCCACACTGCTGCAGACATGGAAAGTCAGAGCAATAGCCGCCACTTGGAGCAGTGCACGAGAGCGAACTCCAACTCGCAACGCACCGCTCGCAAATACCATCGCAAACGGAAAGGCTGGTACAACGTAGCGTAGCGCATGCCCAAACCCTGTTTGGGATGAGGCAATCGCGAAAAGTGCAATACCAGGCAGGATCAAGCTGAGCATATCGCCATTGATCCAGGACCTGTACGTTGAGACATGCTGTTCGGATTGAGAACCTGAGGCAGGATCCAGAATGTTCGCTACCGATGGCGACGCTATCCATTTCGAATTCATGCACTGAATTACGCAGGAGATCAGGAGCAATACTCCGATTCCCAGCGTTGATTTCACGGCGGTGGCATACAGGTAATACCACCACCAACTGTGGTCGTACCACTCGCCGCGCCAATAGGTCTTGGTTCTTGCGTGTCCGTTCTCAAAATCGCGACGCTGTAAATCAATTCCATCCAGGAATGCCTTGGGAAATGGAACGGGAATCACGCCGATCGCGCTGTCTTGGAATCGATTTCCGATTTCTTTGGCATCCGGGCCGCGGAATGATTGACTCGCAAATTCATAACGATTCAACGGAGTAAAGCTCCCGTCAAAGCCATACCCCAGATTCACGATATAAATGGCCATCCCCACAGAGACAGCCAGTTGACTCACTAATTTTCGAATGCCTGGCGATTCCAGGTGCGTGACAGCACCAAAAAAAGCGGTCAGTGGAAGAACTCCGTACAGCACAATGGCGTTTGTTTTTGCCAACAGCGCCATCCCCAGGACTGCTCCCATGAGAACAGCCGATGGCCATGTCGGATTCCGGGTCCATCGCCAGTAAAGGTATCCTGCTGCGAGAGAAAGTGACGTGACACCAATATCAGGAGTCAACATCTGTCCATGGGCCAGCACGTTTGGGGAAAAGCACCAGAGAAGCGTGGCACACCACGCGGAACGAATTCCCCACAGTTCCAGCCCCCATCGAAAACAGACGATTGCACCGATCAGCGAGAACGGGATGCAGGCCCACCTCGCCATTGTAAACAGCCAGAAAGATCGTTTTCCGTTCGCGATCTGGAAATCATGTCCCACAGCATGTTCAGGGCGAACCCCGGGCCCAATACGAAAGTTTCCCCAGTCTTCGTCATGGGCAACGAATTCAATCGGAATGGCGGCCACAAGCCGGACTAGTGGAGGACTGACCTTGGTCAGTTCAAATTGTCCAAAATGCCAATGGCTCAATCCCCCGACAAGATATGCAGGCTCATCCATGGTCGGTGAATGGCGGTACGCTCCCCAGGCCAGCATCGCGGCATGCAGACACATCAAGCCCCAAAACAGTCGCGGGTACAAATGTCGCCGATATTCGTCCATGAAACGTGGTGACCCCATTCTGATCAATAAGAACGACGTGATTAGCGAATCATAAACGGAGCGGGTTCTTTCACCGATGATCGGATCTTGAAGTCGCACTATGTCACATTCGATACCTTCTGGGAAGATGATCGCGGTCAGCGACCGGAGCGATTTTGTTGTCGAGCCTGGGATGGAGTAAAACGCCTGACAAGTCCGAATGCAATCGCGCTGCTTTGTTGACCTCTCCTGCATTTGCTTCTGCGGCGACCGAGCATTATTGTGCCGTTCCCATTTGATCAGATTCGACTCCCCTCACGGAAAGCGCTCCCATGCAGGTGGCAATTACGGATTTCACATTTCCAACTCTTGAAATTGAAGAGTCCATTCTTGGCCCACAAGGGTTCCAGATTGTCAGCGGTCAGTGCAAGACTCCCGAAACTCTGATTCCACTCGTTCGCGATGCAGATGCGGTCATTACGCAGTTTGCACCTGTGAAAGCAGATGTCATTGCCGCGATGCAGAAGGCGCGTGTGATCGTGCGCTATGGGATCGGTGTCGACAACGTGGATCTGGACGCCGCCCGGCAGCGCGGTATCCCCGTCTGTAATGTCCCCGACTACTGCATTGACGAGGTGGCAGATCACACTCTGGCTTTCATCCTGGGCGTGACCCGCCAGGTGGTCGCTAACACCAATCATGTGCGTGACGGAAAATGGGGGCTGCCGTTTCCATTGGATCAGATGCGGACGCTCCGAGATCTGACCGTCGGGATTGTCGGATTTGGCCGAATCGGACGCGAAGTGATCAGTCGGCTTGCTCCGTTCAAATGCCGACGCATGGTCTACGATCCCGTTGTTCCACCGGACGTCATTCGCCAGGCGGGATGCGAACCGGTCGATTTCAACACAATTCTGACACAGTCGGACGTCCTGACTCTGCACTGCCCTTCGACGCCCCAGACGCGCCGGATTTTGAACGCCGAATCCATCCCGCAGATGCGACCGGGGTCAATCGTAGTGAACCTGGCTCGAGGAGATTTGATCGAGACCGCAGCACTGGTGAAGGCGTTGCAGTCCGGGCACCTGAGCGCCGTTGCCATTGATGTCTGTGATCCAGAACCGATTCCGGCTGACAGCCCGTTGCGCCAACTTCCAAATGTGATCGTTGCATCACACGTGGCTTCGGCAAGTGTCAAAGCCGTCCGAAAGCTTCGCGAAACTGTCGCAGGACTGGCCGCCATGGCACTGCGCGGAGAAAAGCTTCCCAACGTCGTGAATGGCGTTGGCTGACAAGCAGAGCTCATTGCGCGGCAACTATGAGCGAATGCTGACGAAGTTCGTGATCCGTGATTTGTACTTTCTACTGACGATGCCATTGAAGGAATGCGATGTCGACTCGAGTAGCCGTTGAAGACTTGAAGGCGTTTTGTGTGGAAGCCTTGCTGCGAGCAGGAGCCAAGGCGACTCACGCTCAGACCGTTGCCGAAGTCTTGGTGACCACTGATACTTGGGGAACCTTTACGCATGGGACCAAGTTGCTGCGTGACTATGTAAAACGAGTCAAAGCGGGTGGTTTGCGGTCTGACACGGAACCATCGGTCGTCGCGAGCGGCCCAGCCTGGGCGATTGTCGACGGTGGTTCCTGTCTGGGGCATGTGACATCGGTATTTGCGATGCAACAGGCCATTCAGCGGGCTCGCACGGCAGGGATCGCGTACGTCGGGGTCCGGAATTCGTGTCACTTCGGAGCGGCTGGATACTATGCGTGGCTGGCAGCGAAGGAAGGGTTGATTGGCGTTTCGATGGCCAATGATATCCCCAGTGTTGCGGCTGCGGGATCACGTCGTTCTGTGACCGGCAGTAATCCGCTCGCCTATGCAGTCCCGAACGGCTCTGGCGACCCGATTCTGCTTGATATTGCCAGCAGTACGGTTGCCGGTGGAAAAGTGTACGCCGCGTTTCAACGAGGCGAACCGATACCGAACAACTGGATTCTCGACGAAGAAGGACATCCCTCGACCGACAGCAGCCTGTACCCCGCGAAAGCGGCTCTGACACCATTGGCAAATCACAAGGGATACGGAATTGCGTTACTGATCGAATCGCTGGCGGGACTGTTGACCGGAGCCAAGGTCACCTGGCAGGTGGGAAGCTGGATCTGGGGTGACGCGACTCAGCCAACAGGTCACGGAGCCGCATTTATCGCCATCGATATTGCAGCGATGGGGCCGCGCGACGTCTTCGAGAAGCGTATTGCAGAGATGATTCGCGAGATTCACGATTCCCCTCCGGCAGACGGTGTCGAACGAGTGCTGGTTCCACATGAACGCGAATGGAACCTGCGCCGTAAGGCACTGATCGAAGGAATCGATCTTCCAGCCGATGTCGTCGGCAAACTGGCTGGTCTGGCAGACGACGTGGATCTTCATCCCGCGTGGTTGCCGCGATCTGCATAGTACTTTTAAGAGTTCGCAAATCGATCTGTTGTCGTTCACCTGATTCCTTGTGAGACGCATCCATGAATGTTCGACCGTTTTCTTCGCTCGTCGTTCGCACGTTTGTCGCTGGCGTGGCAACGATGCTCGTCAGGACAGCCACGGCACAATTGCAGCCCGATCAGGTGAAGGATCTGACGTTGCTGATCTCGCCCGACCGCCCGTGCGTCTGGCCAGTCGGGATGACTCAACATCTGATCGTGCCGAATCGGACGTTCGGCCCCGGCCCCTACCATCGCGACTTGATCGTGATCGATGAGCACACGGGAACTCAATGGGATGCCCCGGCCCACTTCGTTCCACCGCCGGAATCAGGTCTGGCAGGTGCCGGGCCGATGGGATTGATTACCGGTGAAAAGGTTCCCGCCTGGCAGTTTTGTGGTGAAGCCTGCGTGATCGACATTCGCAGTCACGTTGATGAAGCTCCCGACGGCGAGAGCTTCTTGATCAAGCCCGAAATCGTGCAGGCTTGGGAAAAACAGAACCGGCCCCTGAAGTTTGGTGACGTGGTTCTCTTTCGCAGCGATTACTCCGACAAGTATTACAAGCCCTTTCCAGCGGGAGAGCGGTTCGTCACAACGGCCCTGCGAAAAGAGACGCCAGGCTGGCCCGCGCCGACGCCGGAGACGATGGCATATCTGGGTGAGCGAGGTGTCAAAACGCTGGGACTCGACGGAGCCAGCATGGGCCCACTCCCCAATCTCGCCGTGGCCACACATCAGGCGGGGGGAAAACTCGGCATGATCTGGACCGAGTGTTCAACCAATCTTGGTTCGCTCCCTACGACAGGTGCGTTTACAGCCTTGCTGGTTGCCAAGCACGCGGGTGGATCTGGCGGCGAATGTCGTTCGATCGGCATCACGGAGCCGAAGCTGGCGGCGCGACTGAATGACAGTGCCCGAAACAAACGCGTTGTCGATCTGTCGGTGACGCTACACGAAGATTATCCAATTACCTGGCCGGGATACGGGCCCGGGGATGAAGCCAGTCGCTATGTCGCAAAAACGCTGAATGCATTCGGCAAGGCGCGAGGACCCTATTTTGCGATGACACACATGCTGGATGGCCAGGTCGGGACACATGTGGTTCTGCCGAGCTACTCGCTGCCCCCGGCAGGTTTTGACAACATCCGCTATTCACCCGAAGTGCAGGAATCGTTGAAGAAGTTCCAGTCCAGGTTCGGTCCGCGAGGTGAGAGTTCGATGACACTCGACCAGGCTCCACTCGATCAGCTGATGGGAGAAGCTCATGTTGTTGACGTCCGCAAGTTAACGGGCACCACATCATCGTCACAGTGGCCGGCATCACCCGAAATTACCGTGGAATTGTTAAAGCAGCACGAATCAACGCGAGCATTTCGACCGGGCGAAGTCGTGATCTTCCTGACAGGCTTTTCTGACAAGCATTTCAAACCACTTCCCGAAGCTCCAGAGCTCGACGGGTTGTTTGCCGCACCCCTGGCGGGGAAATCAGAAGGCTGGCCCGCTGCAACTCCGGATGCGATTGCGTATCTGGCCGGGAAGGGAATCCGCTGTGTAGGAACGGACGGCCCGACACTGGGTGGAGTCAACAAGGAAAATGCCTTGATGGTCAACTGGCTCGCAGCCAGCAAGGGGATTCTGACGGTCGAATTCCTGACAAACGTCGCCCCGATCTCTGAAAAACCGGCCTACTTTATCTTCGCGCCGATCAAGATCAAGGGGACTCGCGGCGGATACGGACGAGCTCTCGCACTGTATTAGAATCGCATCACAACTGGCGTGGTTCGACTTTGTAGATCATCAGTCGACGTCCACGAAATCGAAGTGGATCACCGATCGATGCAGCCTGCCGGTCGGCGGGAAGTTCGTTCATGATCCCAACTTCGTACTGAGTCCACTCGACGACCAGTTCGCCAACTTGCGGGGTGGTTTTGAGTTCTCGAGTCAGTGCCCCTTCGCGCGAACCAGAAACCAGTGTTGAATCGGGAAAATGACTTCGAATCACAAACAAGACGGATTCGGGGATCCGACCGTTCGGGGAAACCAGTGCGACACGTGAATCTGATGGCAAAGCAGAAACGCGTTTACGGAATTCTGTCAACGTTCGACTTTCGGATGACGGTGCCGGGAATTCCATCAACCCTGCCACAAGATGTCCGACGGCGATGGAGACAACCGAGAATTGCAGAACCAGTCGCCAGTCACGCTCGCTCCATTGTCTGAACCCGCGACGGAAACGCGGGACAACTGTTGGCAATACGGAAATCGCCAACAATCCCAGCACAGCCCCGATGGCGCCTAACCAGGGACGATCAGTGACACGCCATACCGTGAATCCGATCGACGCAACGATTAACGATGCTTCACCCGCGATATTGATCTGCCGAAGCACGATCGCGCGTGCCCCCCAGGCTGTCAGCAGGGCTGTAGGTAACAGCAACATCCCATCGCAGGCTTCGATCAGTCCTGACTGAGGCATCAGAGGAGTGTTGAAAAGTCCCCTGAAAATGAGGGCTGTCAACCACCAGAGTAGAATGAACTGGCACCGTCGCCGAGCATGTTCTGAGGTCGGGCGTCGCAATTCGTTGGCAACGCTGTAGAGTCCTGCGATGAGAAATCCGACCAGAAAGATGTTCTGCTGTAACCACTCCCGCCAGAACGACAACGGATCGGTCTGAGGGAAATAGAGGCGGATTTGTCCCGTGCACCATGCATACGAAAACTCCGTGCCATAGTTGGTCAACATCATCAACTGCCACCAGCCACTGAATGACAGTGCGGTGAAGAGAAATCCGGCCAAAGTCCGAATTCCCAGCCATAAGTGCCACAGGCGCGACAACGGTGACACGTTCGCGTCACCCCGGCCTTCATGGAGCAGCCAGGAATGGATCAACATCGGGATGAACAGAACGACCGCAACTGGACCAACCGTCAGCAACGCCAGGCCCCAGGCGACGGAACCCGCCAGCATTCGCATCGAAACCAGTTGTGGTGGGCCTTCGAGGTGACCCAGAAATCCCCAGACAGTCAGAGCGATCCAGAGGAGTCCCATGGCTGCAGGGCCGGTCGATGTCGCCAACGTCAAGATGACCGGGTGGCCGCATATGGCAATGACCACGCACGCACCAAACGCTGCTCCCCCGAGTCGCCGGCCCAGCAGGTACATCGCCCAGATCGTGCAACAGGTCATTGCGACCGACAAAAGACGCCAACTGACGGGTGACTCGGAGGCGAGTTTGGGGATCGCGAGTGCAGCGGCCCAGGTCGCCAATGGGGGCTGAAAGGCGGTTCCGCTTCCCCAACCGTTCCGCCCCGGTTCAAGCCAGTCTTGCACTTCGGTTGCTGCCGGCAGATCCAAGGCTCGCAAGACCCACAGACTGTCGAGATCGCCGAACTCGCCCGCCATGACGACGGCCAGGCAGGCATAGAGTCCCGCCAGAAAAACGAGCGGACCGAAAACGGTCCCACCACCGAGCGGCGCAAACAGGTTCGTCCGTGGATCAGCGGCCAGTCGCAGCAGTTGCGAATCATCAATCGACTTTGCCATGAGTCAGCTTCAAGGGCCTCGCGAATGATTCATTCCACTCAATCGTCACGCAGACCGATTCAACTGGTCGCGTTTCCACCGGATGATGTCGTCCAGGATCTGCCCCAGAGTCATTGATGGCGTATAGCCGATGGTTGCTGCCAGACGTGAAACATCGGGGACTCGACGTCGAACATCTTCGAAGTCATCGCCGTAGGCATCCCGATAGGCCAGGTATTCCACTTGAATCGCGGGATCTGTCCGTTGGATGATTTCATGAGCGAGTTCACGGATCGACACGGGCGAATCACTGCCGATGTTGTAGACCGACCCATGAGCGGCTGGAGTTTCGACCAGGCGGATGATCGAGTTGACGACTTCTTTAACGTGTGCAAAGCAGCGAACCTGCTCGCCATCGTCGTAGACGACAACGGGACCGCCTTTCAGCGCCTGCTCCACGAACCGCGGAATCACCATCCCATAATGCCCGACCTGACGGGGGCCAACGACGTTGAAGAATCGGCCGATGACAACCGGCAGTCCGAATTTTCGATGATAGGCCAGTGCCAGAAATTCATCGATCGCCTTGGAACAACCGTAAGCCCAGCGAGGTCGCGAGGTCGGCCCAAAATGCAAGTCGTCTTCTTCCGTCCAGCGTTCCTTGGGATTCTTTCCGTAAACTTCGCTGGTGGACGCGAGGAAAACTCGCTGCTTGGCGGCCGCCGCGGATCGCAACAGCACTTCCGTGGGATAGATATTGGTTTCGATCGTCCGGACAGGATCATCTGCGACGAGTTTGACCCCAACCGCTGCCGCGAGGTGGTAAATCACGTCGACGCCAACGGTCGTCTCGCCCAGTAATACGGGATCGGTGATCGATCCATTGCGAATCGTGAGGCGCGGGTGATCCTTCACCTGATCGAGGTTTTCCGATCGTCCCGTCGAAAGATTGTCGAGGACGACGACTTCGTGCCCGAGTTCCAGCAAACGTTCTGTCAGGTGGCTACCGATAAATCCGGCACCGCCGGTGACCAGGCACCGAGCCATTCAGCATTCCTTTGAGTACGAAAAACCGTCGTGGTGAAAACCAATCGCTCAATCGAACCATGACGATACCGGAATTGCCCATCGCAGAACAACCGTGCACAAAGTGTGAATTATCTGCGAGATTCGTCGAATCTCGCGCAAACGTGAATCCACCAATTTTCTGCTTTGCACAGTTTGGTCTCGCTAACTCCGTTTGCATCATCGCTCCGAACGCCGATCCCCGCGTGACGAACGACAGTAAGACTGTTTTGGGTCATCCGTACTGAGTGTCAACGGACAATGAATACACTGCACCCATCAGCCGGAACGCGCTAGCGTCCGGTTCAGTATTTCAGCTGGAACTGTCCCACGCTGATTCGCAATAGGCGTTCTTCACACCGAATCTTCTTCAATGGAATTGGCCGATCCAAAGAAAACAAAGAGCCCCTGCGCTGAAACACTCAGACGCAAGGGCTCTTCGCCAGAAAGGGACGCGGTCAAATTCGTGGTGTCAAATTCGTGGTGCAGGATCATGTCTGCGATTGAGGGTCAGCCTGCTTCACCCGTTGGTGCGGTGCTGGTGATGCTGGGGCCGTCGCAAAAGTCCAATTGGTCGTGAAAGTTTGATCCGTTGGAGACGCCGCCGTGGCCAGTCAATCCCTGATAGCGGAAGCTTTGATTGACGGATCCGAATGCCGACGCGACATCGTCCAGTTCCTGATTGATGGCATGTGCGACTTCCGAGAGTCCAACGACCATCGCAAGGACCGCAATCGTAGAAATCAGGACGAGTTCTGCCGAAACGATGAATCCCGCTTCGTCATTCCAGAATGAGAGAATCAAATGCATGGTGCGAAATCCGTCAATTCTCAAAAGGCAGGCTGGTCAAAGTGCATGAAAGAACCGGCGAGTTGGTGCGACTCAGCCGGTCGGTTCAGAGAGAGACGATTCGAAGGTGCAGATACGTGGAGAGGACTTGTGAAGTCTATTGTTCGCCGCCGTTGGGACTGACACTGGTCAGGCTTCCCCCGTCGCAGAAATCATGTTGATCACCGAAGTTGCTGCCACTGCTTTGTCCACCGTGGCCACTGGCCCCGTTGGCGCGGAAGCTTTGGTTCATCGCTCCGAATGCAGATGCGATGTCGTGCAGTTCGTTATTGATATTGAACGAGACTTCCGAAAGCCCGACGACCATGGCCAGCACGGCGACGGTTCCAATCAGGACCAGTTCGGCAGAGACGATAAATCCGGATTCATCACTGATCAGACGCTTGACGACTGCATTCATGGCTGGGTCCCTTTCTGGAGGACAGTGTTTGTTGACGCAGAGACTGTTAAGCAGACTGAATGCCAAACATCGCCAAGCGTGTAATTTCGTTAACTTCGGGGCGGAAAGAATCGCCGCAACGCATGACCCAAAAGTAGGTTGCGTATGTCCGCGGCAGGTTAAATTTTGGGGCGGCAAGCCCGTATCGAATTTAACGGCACGTTGACTCAGTACCACGGTGCTGATGCTGTTGTGATGCCGTGTGCCACGCAACGTCCATTCTCGTATGCTCTTACTTGTGTTGAGGCGTGTGATGCCGCAGGGGACGATGTCCGAATGCATCATCGGCCCATGATCGAATGGACTGAGGATTTTGCGAAGACGATCCACGGGAGACCAAGGGTTCCACTCCGTTGAACTCAGGAATCGAGTTTTCTTAGACCGTTCGATACGATGTCATTGCAAAACAGTGAATCGGTTTTCTGCTGATGTCCCTCGCACGTGAGAACTCGAATGTCTGCGCTTGCCGGTGAATTTGTTGGAACTGCGATTTTGATCCTGCTGGGTGACGGTGTCGTCGCCAATGTTGTTCTCAAAGGGACAAAAGGCCATGGAAGTGGCTGGATCGTCATCACGTTTGGTTGGGCGATGGCGGTGTTTGTGGGAGTCTTAACCGTCGCCAATTCGAGCGGTGCACACCTGAATCCTGCCGTATCGATCGGACTGGCAGCCGCAGGGGTTTTTGACTGGCAATTAGTTGGGCCGTACATTCTGGCCCAGATGTTTGGTGCGTGCGCCGGAGCAACGCTGGTCTGGCTGGTCTACAAACCGCATCTGGATCAGACGGACGATGCCAACGCAAAGCTGGCGGTCTTTTGCACAGCACCAGCAATCCGGTCCGCCAGTTCGAACCTCACATCCGAGATGATCGGGACGTTTGTGCTGGTCTTCGCTGCATTGAATGTCTCCAGCAAACTCGGTTCGCTCGATGCTCTGCCAATTGCACTCGTGGTCTTGGCGATCGGATTGTCGCTGGGAGGGACAACGGGATATGCGATTAACCCGGCCCGAGATCTGGGGCCTCGCATCATGCATGCTCTTCTGCCGTTCGCTGGCAAGCGAGACAGCGATTGGGGATACGCCTGGATTCCCGTTGCCGGCCCCATCACAGGAGCCGTCATCGCAGCGATTGTTTACCGATCACTGATCGGTTTTGCGTGACAAGGTGGCGTTCAACGCGAGTAAGGATTTTAGCGGGGGCTGGTAAGGAGGCTTGGTCATGGTGCTGGGAATCATTCCAACTCTTCCGAATTATCCATGAAACCGAACGTCTTTATTCAACACCGTTGCCTGAAGTCCCACTGAGCCCACTGGGGTGCCGGTTACACCCAAATCAATTTCAGTGGGGCAGAACGATGGAGGGCAGGACGATGGAAGAAATCGGAGTCCTGATTCTTCATCGTTCTGCCCCACATCGTCCTGCTGATTTCAGGCTTTCATGAAATTGAAAGGGAGCCCTTCGGTCATTTCCACGGACGGGAGACCTGCGCCGAACAGGGGGCTTTCCGAAAGTCGCCTTCACGCTCCTGCGTGAAGATAGCCGTCTGCAAGTGGGCGCCTGATGTTCATCGCATGTACGACTGCCAGGTCGTAAAGAAAAAAGACGGAAGTGGAGACCTTCGGTCGTCGGTTTCAGGAGACCCGCGTCGAGCGTTCTGAATCTAGCCGAACTTGCTGAATCGAGGTGAGGCTTGCGAAACGCTGCTCAAAACGGGACGCTGTTTCTACAACCTGACTCACGATCAACAGGAATTGACTCTCATGAAACATGGCATTGTCTGGTTTGGACTGATCTTCATTGCAGGCATGAATTGTGCCAATTGCGCAGAGCCGCGTCAGGTCGCCGGTCGTCAGACGCGACAGATCGAAGGTTGGACGGTACTAATTAGCGATGAGTTGCTGGAAAAAGAAAAAGCGGCGACAGATCGCGCCATGGAGTTGCTCACTCTGCAGCTTCAGGAAATTGTTCGCGTGGTTCCGGCACCTGCTGTTGTTGAACTTCGTAAAGTACCGCTCTGGTTTACCCCCGAATATTCCGGTGTGAAGCCGCGGGCCGAGTACCATCCGGGGGCAGGTTGGCTGCGTGACAACAAACGCGATCCTGCCATGGAAAAGGGGGTTGAGTTTACAAACGTGCAGATCTTCGAGCGGGAAACGAAGCGGATGCCGAACTTCGCCCTGCACGAACTGGCTCACGCCTACCATGATCGGTTTCTGAAAAACGGATTTGGCAATGAGGAGATCAAAGCAGCCTTCGAAAACGCCAAATCACAACGACTTTATGACGAAGTCGAACAACGATTTGGTGACGGCCGCTCGGCGAAGGTCCGTGCCTATGCCATGTCGAGTCCCATGGAGTACTTCGCCGAAAGCAGCGAGGCGTTCTTTTCGACAAACGACTTCTTCCCTTTCAATCGCGAGCAGTTGGCCAGGCATGACCCAAAGATCGTGGAGGTTTTGAGCAAGCTGTGGGGAGTAACCGATGTTGTTGCGAAGCCCGTGAAGGTTTTTATTCTTGCGGGCCAGTCGAATATGGAGGGGCAGGGATTCATCGCGGCGGATCCAAAGCGTAATGGCGGCAAGGGATCGCTGGAATTTCTCGTCAAGGATCCGGCGACTTCAAAGCGATTTGCTCACCTGGTGGATGACGCTGGTCAGTGGCGCACGCGCGATGATGTGCGAATTTCGTATCTTGACCGGTCCGGTCCACTGACGGTGGGCTTTGGTGCTCGAAAGGAACTGATCGGCCCGGAACTCGGGTTTGGTTGGGGCATGGGCGAAGCACTCGATGAACCTGTTCTGCTGATCAAGTGCGCCTGGGGTGGCAAAAGCCTGGCCGTTGATTTTCGGTCTCCCAGTGCAGGCAAAGTTCCTTATTCACTCGGAGAAAAGCAGGATGCGGAAATCGCCAGCGACCCGGCCATTGTTGGCAAGTATTATCGCGAGACCGTGAAACTCACCAAAGAGGCGTTGGCGAAAGTTAAGGAGCTCGTGCCAGGCTCAGACGGTCGTTACGTCATTGCCGGGTTTGGCTGGCATCAAGGCTGGAATGACCGCATCAGTGACAAATTCAACGCCGAATACGAAAGCAACCTGTCTCATTTCATTCGTGATATTCGAACGGAACTGGGGGTACCGCTGCTTCCGTTTGTCATTGCGGAAACAGGCATGACTGGTCCCGAAGAAAAACATCCCCGAGCATTATCGTTGATGAAGGCTCAAGCTGCTGTGGCAGAACGTCAGGAGTTTCAGGGGAATGTGGCGTTTGTCGGTACCAGATCATTCTGGCGTCCTCAGGACCAGTCCCCCAGCGGTCAGGGATATCACTGGAACACGAATGCGGAAACGTACTATTTGATCGGCGAAGCCATGGGCGAGGCGATGAAACGGTTGCTCAAGTAGTGATTTGCATGCCACTTGATAGCGATCTTCGAGCTGAAATTCACAGATCCTTCAGGTTCCAGATTCCGAACTCACCCTCGAAGAAATGTGAAAGTCGTCTGGCCGATTGTCGACTTCGGGAATAGACTTCAGAATCGTCGAGATTATTCCGTCATTCCAAAGGAGATGGTTTGATGTGGCCAATGCTGATTGTTGCATCATTGATGGCTGAACCGAGTGTCAGTTCCTCGAAGCCCGTCGCCCGTCCCGTTAAGGGTTATCTGGTCGCAGTGGGGGGCGGAACAACCCTGAATACCGTTCTGGATCGCACACTGGAACTGGCGGGGGGTAAGTCTGCGAAAGTCGTTGTCATCCCGGATGCCAATCCCGAGTACGGCCCGGGCTCAGTCAACCAGTGGCGGCGAATGGGACCCACGTCAGTCGGACTGGTCAACTCGCGACAGCCGCGTACTGCCGTGAAAATGATCAACGAGGCGAATCTGATCTGGATGCCAGGGGGGCTGCAGGGGCTCTTCATGAATTCCATTGAGGGGACCGGCATCGTCGAGGCTATCCAAGCACGGTATCGCGATGGTGCTGTCATCGGAGGCACGAGTGCCGGGGCGGCGGTCATGTCCAAGACAATGATCGGCGGTCAGTCGAATCTGGATGGATTGAAGGCGGGAACCGCACCATTCCTGAGAGATGGCCTTTCACTCTGGCCAGAAGTCATCGTCGACCAACATTTCCTGCAAAAAGGACGATTCAATCGCCTGGCGCTTGCGGTCCTCGATTATCCCGAACTGGTGGGAATCGGAATCGATGAAGAGACCGCCGCAATTGTTCATGGCCCCGAATTTGAAGTGATGGGGAACGGCAACATCACTGTTTTGGACGCTCGCAAAGCCAGTCGAGAAAAACTCGTCAAGGGCGAGGCCGCTGCTGTGCGTGACATGAAGGTGCACGTTCTACGCGCGGGGATGAAGTTCCGCTTCGACGAATGAGCGAATTCGGATTGCTCAACCGATCATCCGGAACGCGATAGCGTCCGATAGCGAATTTGCCCTTACCTGATTCTGGCGGGAGGGCACCGAGTTAATCCTGAAGTTCGTACTGGGAGGCAAGTCAGCAGACCTGCCTCCCACTCGTACGCTGTTCAGGCGAATCACCTGATCGCTGCAGATCACATCGTTGGGACATCGACCCAGCGGCGTTCTGCATACGATTGCAGAACCGCGTCAGCGACTGCTTGCGAACTTGCTCCGTCATCAAATCCAGGAACGGCATCGCGGCCTTCGATGATTGCACTGACAAGTTCATACACCAGGTCATAGCGGAAGACGGTGCTGGGCTTTCCTTCGGCAGGGTTTCGAGGACTTCCCGCGGGCTTCATGAATTCGGCAGGGACGAGGGATTTTTCCATCGTGCCACCATGCTTGCCGACGAGAATGTAGTTGGGGTCAACGAGCTGATACACGGCCGATCCTTCGCTGCCGTTGACTTCCGCCCATTCGAAACCAACGCCGTTATTGTGGTGCCCCTTCATCAGGGTGCTCCCTTCCCAGACACCGACAGCACCGGACTGGAACGTCCCAATCAATGCCGACCAGTCGTCGACTTCTGACGGCGCACAGGGCTTACCGTCGACGGTCTTATCGCGAGGAACAAACGTCTTAACGGCTCCACAGACACTTTGAATCGGCCCCATCAGATCCTGGGCGAAGTCAATGCGGTGGATGGTCATATCGTACAGGTCACCTGCCCCGGCGAGTTTTTTGTATTGTCGCCAGCCCCAACTGGTTTCCGGCAGATCCAGGAATCGCTGGCTGCGGAAATGGCGCGGCTCACCAAGTGCCCCTGATTTCAGCAAATGGCTCAGATACTTCATGGAAGGGGCAAATCGGTAAGTGAACGCGGTCATGTGGCGCACACCTTTGGCCTTGGCGGCCTGATACATTTCCGCGGCTTCTTCGTAGCTGACCCCCAGCGGCTTTTCACACATCACATGCTGCCCCCCTTCGATACAGGCGAGGGCAATGTCGCGGTGTGTGAAGTTGGGAGTCGCAATGATGACCGCATCGATATCGCGATCGGCAGCAATTTCCTCGTACTTCGTCGTGTATTTGGCCGGTCCCCATTCCTTCTTGCGCTGATCCAGCAGTTGCTCGTTTGGATCACACACGGCTGCCAGTTCGCAGCGCGGGTCCAGCTTGATTCCAGGCACATGGTGAAAGTCTGATACCAGCCCCGCCCCGATGATCGCAATTCTTACCTTTTCGTTGGCCATCTCTGTCTTTCGTGATTCAATGATTTACATCGCCGTCGAAACCGTCGAGGCGGGATTGTTTCAGACGAACGACCGGTTTGCAATTCTCGGCGAAGATCCGTGACACTGCAAAAGAGGCGTTTGGAACCCGAAGTCCGGTCCACGAGCAATCTTTAACCCTGCGAGGAGATTTCTGTCGCAGCGCCCCTGTCCGCGAAGTGTCTTGAAGTTCGGTCCGTCGTGTGGACGTACCAGCGGCCGGATCGGGCTGGCGGGGGTTTCGTCCCACTGGCCCGACCGCTACCATCTGAGCTGTTTGATGTGTTGCGACACCGTTCATCAGAAATGGAAACTCACATGCCTGGGAACAGAAACTGGAACCGAATTTTCTCGAGCACGCGCCTTCGATCACTTATTGCTTGCGGTGCAATCGGCTTTGTCGCCATCACCGCGCGAAGTCTCACGGCCGCGGATCCCGTTGATCTGGGGGGCGTTACCGAAAAACACGAGATGATTCCGATGCGCGATGGTATCAAACTGTCGGCGTATATCTATACCCCTCCCGGCACTGGCCCATGGCCGGTCCTTCTCGAGCAGCGGTATGCGAACTCAAACGATCCCAATACCAAAAAATCGTTCGCGAAACTGGCCAGCGGGGGATATGTCACTGTCCTGGCGAATTTCCGCGGGTCACAACTCTCCGAAGGTGTCTGGCGCGGTTACCGTGGGCTGGCCTGGGGCGAGCAGAAGGATGGATATGACCTCGTCGAATGGCTGGCGAAACAGCCGTGGTCTACGGGGAAGATTGGGACTTTTGGCAGTTCTCAGGCGGGTTTCGCCCAGAACTTCCTCGCCGTCACACAGCCGCCGCACCTGAAGGCTCAATACATGATTGATACGGGGCTCAGCCTGTTTCATGAAGGTTATCGTATTGGCGGGGTGACTCGCCCGGAGCGATTCAAATCTCTCGATAAGGTGGCTCGAGTCCCCGAACACAATCGCGAATTGCTGGCCGAGTGGTTTCGGCACCCGACCTACGACAGTTACTGGGCTGAAGAAGACTGCACCCGTTTTTACGACAAGATGAATGTCCCCTGTTTTACTGTCGGGAGCTGGTATGACTTCATGTGTGTCGGTTCCGTCGACAGCTACATCGGTCGACAGCACCGAGGCGGGCCAGGTTCGCTGGGGACTCAGCAACTCCTGATCGGCGCCTGGCTGCACGGCCGTTTCAAGGAAACCAACAAGTCCAATGAAATGGAGTATCCTGAAAACGCCAAGTTTGCGATGGATGCTCATATGCTCCGCTGGTTCGATTTTCATCTGAAGGGAATCAACAACGGCGTCACTCAAGAACCGACAATTCGGTATTACGTCATGGGTGCGATTGGCGAAGCAGGTGCGCCGGGAAATGAATGGCGGATGTCGGCAGACTGGCCCATCGTATCACGCCCGACGCCGTATTTTCTGCATGCCGACAAGACTCTCAGCACGACTGTTTCACCTTCGGATGATGCGAATGTCAGTTGGAAGGCAGACCCGCTGCATCCCGCTCCGATTACGACAATCGCCTTTCCTGGCGCCAAAGATGCTCGGGAATTCGAAGGGCACCCTGAGGTTCGCACCTTCACGACAGATGTGTTGACCGAAGCCATCGAGTGGACTGGTAAAGTCCAAGCAGAGCTTTATGTCTCATCGGATGCTCGCGATACGGACTTCATCGTCCGCATCAGCGATGTTTATCCCGATGGGCGATCGATCCTGATTATGGATTACGTCCGGCGTGCTCGATATCGCGATGGCTATGAACGCGAAGTCTTCATGCAACCCGGTGAAGTTTACAAGGTCGCATTCGACGTCGGATGGCTCAGCCAGATCTTCAACAAGGGGCACCGGATCCGAGTCACCGTCGCGAGTACAGGGGCGCCATTTTACGAACCAAACCCCAACACTGGCGAACCACTGACGATCGACTTTCCCGCCAATGCCGTCGTGGCAAAGAACACGTTGCACGTCAACAGAAAGAATGCATCGCGAATCCTGGCACCCGTCATTCCTGCAAAATGAGCGGACTCTGTAGAACTGGTATTCCAGTCTCGCACGGAGATTTCGCAACACCAATGAAAAAGGGGCACGTGACATACGTGCCCCTTGCTTTTCAGCCTTGGCAGGCAAGACCCATCACTCGAAACACAAATCACTTCTTGACGGGGATACCGAAGTCGCCACCCAGATTACGCCACATTGAGTGAACGTGGTTCGCATTGTTCTGAGTATTATTGTACTCGATCACAAACGTTGGTCCCTGCACGCGGTAATGATGGGCTTCGTGCAGTTCACTCAGTCCGTACCAGGCGAAATGGAGCTTGTCGATGCCGGCGGCGTTAATGGCTGCCCGGCGTTCCTGCTCGATTTCTGAGGGAAGATTCTTCAGGTATTCGCTCAACAGTTCCTGGATCAGCTTCTTTTGATCTTCGGACATCTTGGCGTAAGGCAGACCTACGGGATCGACGACCACCGCTTGGGCAATGTTAGGCCCAGGAACTTCGCCGGGGGCTTCCTTACTGATCCAGCACAGCTTCTGTTGTTCAGGTGTGCAGAGTTTCAGGACCTGGCGAGCGATGTCTTCTTCAGGCCCCAGTACGCGAATCTGTCGACCTTTACCGGCATCAACGGTACCTGGGTTGGCACCGAAGAATTCGGGTGTGCTGGAGATGACCTTGCCATCTTTGATCGTAAAGTTCAGCGAAATGTGGTGACCTTCCAGACGCCATCCCCAGTCACCCTTTTCAGCGGGTTCACCAAACACGCTCAGGTAATACTTGCCAGGATCGCGACGATCACGGCGTGTCGCTCGATCGCCCCCTTCAAGCAGGTACAGCAACTCTTCCAGACTCATCACATTCAGAGTCTGGTCGTATCCCGCTTCTGAAAGACCGCTGCGAATGAACGTATGAGCGGCCTTCAGGGCGTCGCCTTCGAGTGCCTTCAGGGGTAAACCTTTGCGTGGCCGCGGAATGAAGTGCCAGTTCAGCCGTTCGGGATCGTCAAACTTGAATGTCGCCTCGGTCCTTTGAGCCGGGGTCAAAGCCGCCAGGAACCCTTTTCCGGCCGCCGACATCGCGAAGCCCGTCTTGGCCTCCTGATTATTCTGGGCGGCAAGTAACGTCACCATCGCCGCGAGGACGGTGAAGGTGAGGACGAGCTTCCGAGTTGCCATGCAGTTTCTCCTTGGGGGAAAGTCGACGTTGTTGGATTGAAAAGTAAACGCGGGTTTGAAAAGAGACGTCAAAGATCCATCAGCATCAGCCGGGAGGCCAGCCGAGTGCCCGTCCACCGAGCAGGTGGATGTGCAGGTGATCGACCGACTGGCCACCGTCGCGACCGCAATTCATCACGGTACGATAGCCGTCAGCGAGTCCTAACTGGACCGCCAGTGTCCGGGCAACCAATAGTAAATGGCCAAGCAGCGCCTGGTCTTCATCGGTGGCATGTGCCAACGACGGAAGCGGCTTCCTCGGAATGATCAAGACATGTGTCGGGGCCTGGGGATGCACATCCCGAAAGGCCAGGCACAATTCGTCTTCGTAAACAATGTCCGCCGGGATCTGGCGGTCAATGATTTTCTGAAAAATCGTCATCCCTACGCCACCTGAATTGATATAACCACGAATCACCACAAACGGACTTACGTCGTCTTGTGGGACGTTAACACAATGCTGGCGGAAACTCAATTTGGCAGTGGTCACGAAAGATGCCCGCACCGTTCATTTCCTATGTCTTGCGATCACCAGACTCGCCCCTGGACAGTTCCAGCTTCCCAGGGAATCTGAAGTTCGCTTCAAATCTCCGCCTGCAATTCGACCACCCGGTGACGTTTTTTGTCGGGGAAAACGGCTCAGGGAAGTCGACATTACTGGAAGCAATTGCCGTCGTGGCCGGCTTGCCGATTGCCGGTGGCGGAACGAATGAACTTGGTGCGTCACACGGCCTGAACGAGAAAAGTCTCCTCGCCGACGCATTACGTATCGGCTTCAAACGACGACCGAAAGACGGATACTTTTTGCGGGCAGACCTGCAGCCCCACTTTGCCTCTTTACTCGATCAGCGGGAAGCCGATCCCGATTTCTTGGATAACCCCTATAAGCTGTACGGCGGTGGGCAATTGCATCGCCTGTCACACGGCGAAGCCTTTCTTGCCATCATCAAGAATCGCTTTAAAAAAGGTCTGTTCTTGCTCGACGAGCCTGAATCGGCACTGTCACCGCAGCGACAACTCAGTCTGCTGACCCTGATTCATGAACTTGCGAGTCACGGAAACGCCCAGTTTATCATTGCAACACATTCGGCGATTCTATTGACGTACCCCGACGCACAAATCGTTTCGTTTGACGACGGTGAATTGAATCGAATCAGTTTGACGGAGACTTCTCACTACCAGATCACAAAAGGGATACTGCAAAGCCCCGAAGCCTACTGGAAGCACTTACGCAATCACGAGGACGAATCGTGATCCGTCAAATCCTCATTCACTATCTACCACGCGTAATCCTGGCAATTTTCCTGTTTGTCGCCTCTGCGAAAGTAGACTTGCGTGCAGAAGTTTCGCCTGACGAAGTGGTGATGCGGCAAATCTACTTACGTAAGATCTCGTTGAGTGTCGAAAACATGCCGTTAAAGGAGGTCCTGGCCAAATTCGCCGCGATGGCTGAAGTGGAGTTGAAATTGAGCGACGAGATGCTCGCACTGATCGACCTCGAACGCCTGCAGAATGTTTCGATCAAGGATTTCGAACTTGCGTCCGCCCTGACCGTCGTGCTCGCCAATCAACGTTCCAACAGATTGGGCACAAGTTACCCCGTTGTGGGAATTCATAACAAAAGCGTCGTCGTCACGACACTGCGAGCCGAACGTGATCGCATCAGGCGTCAGTTACCTGCCTGGCTGCAGTCCGTCTACGATGATCACAAGATTTCAGTCACAGTCGACTCAAAACAGCAGGTTGCAGAAATTCAAGTAGATGACGAGTTGACCGATGAACTGCTAAGCCACTTCCCGTCACTGGCCGGACTGCGCAGGCTCAAAATCTCCGGCAAGACGCCGTTCACGGAGGAGGGACTCACACATCTCGCGAAGTTGCAAGCACTCGAAGAACTGGACCTGTCGATCAATCCGACAGGATCACTGAGCGATGAAATCCTGAAAAACATTTGTGCGTTGCCAAACCTCAGGACTTTGAGGCTGCACGAATCTGGCGTCACGGACGAGGGACTCAGGTATCTCGAACGACACCCGCACTTGACGAACCTGCAAATTTACCAGGAAGGTCGCTTGACCGAAGCGGCTGTCATCTCTGTCGCAAAACAGCGGCAGCTCAAATCACTGGCTCTCATCTACTACGTTGGAACCGAACTGGGGCATATGAGGTTTTCGAATTCTACGACCAACCTGCTGGAATCGCTGTCAAACCTGGAATATCTCGATCTGTCAGGGCAGGAATTCTCACCCGAACTGCTTCGCTTCCCACACTTAAAGTCATTGGTCCTCAGCGGAACAGAGTTTGACGCTGTCATGGGCGTGATCCTTCGGGAAAGCCGTCATTTGTCGAAACTCCGCCTGAATTATCGCCAGATCACGGATGATGCGTTTGAATTGCTGTCCGGACATCCGGCATTGTCAGACCTCAATATTCGATCTCAAGGCATTTCCGACGTCACGATGTCGCATCTGTTTCGACTGCCAAAACTGGCGAGGGTTGAGCTTTGGACGTCAGGTCTGTCAGATAATTCGTTGGCCTCTCTTGCGAAAATTGAATCACTTGCAGAATTGGAGCTGAACTGGGGAACAAATCGCTTTACGGCTGCCGGCCTGAAATCGCTGTCGCAAGCCCCAGAACTGCAGACATTGGATCTGTTGATTATTCCGCAGACTGGAGCATTTGGTGGTGGATTAAATTTACCCGCTTCTCCCCCGTCCGGCCCCATCCGAACAGAACTCCCAGGCCCACAATTCAACGGACGATTGCCAGTCGATATGTCAGAGTTATCCAAGGCTCTGCCGAAAACCAGGATCGAAATTCGTCACGATCATTTCAATATCGGCCCCAAGTGAAGCAGGACTCCGCTGCCGTGGACTGCCCGGCATTGTTCGCCCGCTTCTCAGGTACTACGAGACCGGCTGACTTCCTGGAAACATACACGTCGGCATTACGGTAATGAGACTGCTACGCTGAACATGCGTGGTTCCATTGAAGCCACGGCACGCTTCAGTTCGACGATAAGCCATTGAGAGACGCGAGCGGAAGAAAGAGTCCTGGCCGTCCCCTCTTTGCCCTTTGAGTTGTCGTATTCTGTGTACGCTGTGCGCAACGCAGACGCTTCCAAAATTGGGCTTCACGCAATTTTTTCGCCAAGATAATGCCCAGTTCAGCGAATACAGAAGTAGCGTCCATTTCCTACCAAGCCCGAAACCGGAAGCTCTCCATGAAAAGATCGTTGTTCCTTCTTGTCATGATTTTGTCCATGACCTTCGTCGCGAGTTGTAGTCGATCAACCAAGTTCTCTACTGTCATGGAGGGAGGATTTGACCCCGTCGCCGCGTTTCGTCAGCAAGGCTATACCATTCAGGCTGAAACTCGTGGAGAGGGTGTCAGAAATGCAGAATATGGTTATGGCTGGCAGTCGTGGTGTGGTGTTCTTTCCGAAGGAGAGAAACGACCGGAATGCTCTGCGATTGCGGTGCTCATTCGAGATGCGTTGAATCAGTCGCTCAGCGGCGGTTCACACGACGAGTTGACTGTTGGGCCGCCCCGTTCCGACGGACAGCCCATTTCAGGCATGTTGCGCTACAACAAGAACGATGTGCACGGGGACATGCATGTGTGGTTGATGCCTGATGCCACGACGGCCGCCGTGAGCTACGTGATCTTCGTGAAGGAAGAACGTTTGAAATGATGACGGCCGTTAGTACGCCTCGCCGTCGATTCCGAGATCCATGGCAATCGCTTCGTTCAATTGCCGAGTCCTTCGATTGTGCTGGCCTTCGCCTGCGCGCCCGTTGAAATAGTAAGCAACCACCAGTCCTGTTTCCGGGTCGCACCAGCCTTGCGATGACTGAGCCCCCCCATGCCCGAAGGCGCGTGGGGAACATTTTGCCCCATAGCCATAGGGAACGGTGGCGGCTCCGTACCGGTTGGAATCGATAATCACTCCCAGCCCAAAATCGATCACGTGCCCCAGTGTCTGATCGTACTCACCCACGCGATGCCGAGCTGTCATTGCAGCGACAGTCTGCGGACTGAGGATCTGACCTGCTGGACCAGCCCCCTCGTTGAGTAACATTTCGTAGAATACCCCCAGTTCCCGAATCGGCCCTCGAATATTGCCGCCAGGTGAGGAAACCGCAGACCGAGCGGCGCTGGTCCAGTCGAGTGGCAGTAATTCACTCTGCTCTCGCACGAACATACCACCGATGCGATCTCCATAGGCCGCATACCGATCTGGCGGCAGTGCGGCCCAGGTGTCGTTCATCCCCAGCGGTCGCAATAATCGATCTCGCAGCAGATCCGAATAGGGTCGCTGCTCGATTCGCTGCAAGATTTCGCCAAGGACGAACCAACTCGACGCTGTGTGATAACCGGCCGTCCGACCGACGATCCACCCAGTTTCGAGCGGAGCCACACTGATCCGTTCGATGATTTCGTCCCAGGGTGTTTCAGGCCAACCAGTTTCGACATTTCGGAACCCACCGGTATGAGCCAGCAGGTGCCGGATCGTAACCATCTCTTTTCCGTTCTGGCCAAACGTCGGCAGAAAGCGAGTGACGCGATCGTCCAATCGCAACTCGCCCCGTTCCCAAGCTTGAAGAATTGCGACAGCGGTCAGCGGTTTACCTGAAGAGAGCCACAGATTGATCGTGTCGCTCGACATTGGAATGCCCGGACGCGACATCCCGACTCCGTCATCGGCGAGCATCTTTCCCTGAACGGAAATGTAGATCTGACATCCGGTATGCAGTCCACGCTCGATCCCCTGTGCAATGACGGCAACGGTTCGAGGAAACGCGGCCTGAAAGGTCGACTCATCCATGGTGGCAGGTCATCTCCGAATTGGAGCGGTCGGGTGGCCAGGGCTGGTGCGTCTTCGCGAAGCCCTGGAAAATGTATTCACGCTGAAGACCGGGACTTCCCTTCGTTTCAACCCGGCAACCTACACTGACAATTTGATTGCTCTCAGCGCGACAGCGAGAAGTATCGACAAATCCTCGTACGAACGCGAGGATCTCGGATTGGCAGGTTCGGCGGATTCTGCTACACGACGGGGCGAGTGAAGCATTCTCGCTTCAGACTGCTGTACACAGGACGTTGTACAGCATGCGGATTTGTGTTTTTGTCACGGACGACAGACATGTGGCTTCGGCAGACTCCAATCCTGGCGGTGATGGTGTTTGGCATAGGCGTCGGCCTTGGCCTGGCATGGAAATCCGGGTTGATTCCTGTCGAATTGGGAGAAGCCAACAAGGGGGCACTCCTCGATTCCGAAATGACGCCACTGGAGGAAACCAGTCCTGCGGTCCCCACGGAACCAGCAGCGCCGTCAGACATCCCGGACATCGTAGCGCAGACAGAACCAGAACCGTCTGAAGATGTTCCGTTGATTCCGAAGTATGCCAAGCCGATGTTGCTGACTGCTGACCCCGCCTCACGCCCCGTCAACCGTCCTGAGCGAGTTGCTCCGGCAGCGCATCGCGACGCTGATGTGCCTGAGTGGGCCAAGGGCGAGCAATCACCGGCCAGTGAACAAGTGTCAGCGGCCAACGATCAGCGGTCAGCCAGGAATGAAGTGCGCGTCGCGAGTGTTGAGCAGCCTGTCAATCGTGGAGCCAATCCCAACCGGTCAACCAGTAATGGAACGCAACGACCACGTGAGATTCAGCTTGCTGCAAATCAGACTGCAGACAAAGAGGTTTCGGTAACGCCGCCGGATCGAACGGCAACGCCGATCGACGACGAATTGAAAGAGATCGATGCGAAGATTGCCAACGACGATTATCTTACGGCCCATCGAGCCCTCTCCAAACTCTACTGGAACCATAAAGAGTTACGGCCAGAGTTGCTGAAGCGACTGCACCACACGTCGCGTGTGATCTTTTTCGAACCGCAACCACACTTCGTTGAACCCTATGTTGTCCAGCCAAATGACCGGCTGAGTTCCATTGCGAGCAAGTACAATCTGTCGTGGGAATATGTCGCCAAGTTGAATCGGACGGAGCCAAGACGGATTCAGCAGGGGCAGAAGATCAAGATCATGAAGGGACCGTTTGCAGCCGTCGTCGACCTCAATGAATTTGCTCTGACGATTCATCTGCAAGGTTATTTCGTCAAAAAGTATGAGGTCGGGATCGGCAAGGATGGGGCTTCTCCGCTCGGGAAGTTTACGGTCCTGAACAAGGTCGAAAACCCTCAATACACAGGGCCGGATGGCAAAGTGATTTCGGCGGACAGCCCTCTGAATCCGCTGGGAGAGCGGTGGATTGACTTGGGCGACAGCTACGGGATTCATGGCACGATTGAACCTGAGTCGATTGGCAAAGCCGCGTCGCGCGGATGCATCCGGATGCGCGAGAAAGACGTGATCGAAGTCTACGATTTCCTGGTTAAGGGCTCGGAAGTCACCATTCGCAAGTAAGCGGAGACTCGCAGGTGAGAAACCGGTTGGGCCACTGGTCACTACTCATCGTTTTGATAACCGGCTGCGCCACGTCGCGCCCATCGGTCACCTCCGCGCGACATCGAACCGCAAAGGGGATTGAACCCTCGATCGCGCGCGCCGAAAGCGATCGGCTGACGGATCTGAGCGACAGTGCTCGCGAAAAGAAGTCGTCCGAGAAAAAGTCGACGGAAAAAAAATCGCATAACAATTCCCATCACCGATCGTCGTCCGGTTGCAGTCGCTGTAATAACTCCCCCTGCACCTGCTCCAGTCTTTCGTCCGATGGAAACAGTTTCCTCGGCGAGGTCTTTCTCGGCGCAGTCCTTTCCCCCTTTACAGTGCCAAAATCGCTGGTCGAAACCGAAGAATCGGAACCCCTGTCATTTCTCGACTATCCCTACGCGGACGATCTGCCTGGGTTGATGGCGAATAAACCAACGGATTCGCCCCACGATAAAACATGGGGTGGCACACTCCAGACATTTGTGATTCCCGAAACCCACGACATCATGCGCTACGGCGGACGCCTGGTGCTGGAGGCGGACCGCGTCGGAATTGATACCGAGACGAATTGCTGGACTGAATCACAGACGTCAGGCAACAGTCAACTTTGGATCGGAGATGCCAACCTGATTTATCGTTTTGCTCAAAGCGAAATTACCCAATGCCGGGCGGGGATCGGGGTGAACTGGATGGCAGACAGCAAGGGGGCCGAAGCGGGATTCAACTTCACGTATGGCTTCGACTGGTTTCCCAGAAAGCCCTGGACCATTTCCACGATCTTCGACATTGGTACGCTGGGAGGAAGCTCACTATTCCACAACCGAACCACTGCTGGCGTCATGCTGGGGCCTGTTGAAGCGTTCGCCGGCTACGACTACTTCAAAATCGGCTCAACCAATTTCCATGGCCCTGTCGCGGGCCTGGGATGGCGATTCTAGGGCGGGTCGCACTTCCGTGTCGCGTCGAAACATGGGTTAGACGCTGCAGTTTGATGCCCGCGGGATGCCACGCTTAAACGGGATGCGCTCTAAGCTATCAATTGTTGTAGAGAAACTCTTTCGTATTCAGCACGGTCCAAAGGATGTCTTCCACAGCGGTCCGACGATTTCCTGAGGCTGCTTCGAAGGCCGATTTCATCAACTGGCGTTCCTCATCCGTTGGGAATCGATTCAATGTTCCCAGATAGATTTCGTCGGTGATCTGATCGTCGGTCAACGTCGAATCGGCCAGTTTACGGGCCGTTCCGTGACGGTGAGTGATCTTGGCATTCACTTCGGGAGAGTTCAGCAGGTGCAGCGCCTGCGAAATGCTCGGCTCGTTGCTCCGTTCACATTCGCAAACCGTCGCGCGCACGGGACGGCCAAAGATCCGGAAGAAGTAAGATGGCATTCGATTGTCCCAGACCTGGATCGAACGCACTCCTTCTGGCCAGCCGTTAAATTTCTCGGGAACACCTGTGGTCTGACTGATCGAATCCAGCAGAACTTCCGCCGGGACGGCCTTCGGGCGGACGTGTGAGAAATGCTGGCGGTCATCGCGATTGGCATCCGTGGCTGCCCCCAACTGGTAAACACGGGACATCAGGATCGTGCGGGTAAATGCCTTCAGATCGTACTTCTGAGCTTTCAGGTGGGCTTCAAGGGCGTCCAGCAGTGGCTCATTGGTCGCGGGATTTGTCGCACGCATGTCGTCGATCGGTTCCACGAGGCCTCGACCGAGATAGTGTGCCCACAGGCGATTGGCGATCGCTCGAGCGAAGAACGGATTGTCTGGAGCAGTCATCCAGTTGGCGAGCGTCTGGCGACGATCAATGACGTTGCCAAAGTCTGCAGACTGGGCACCGAGAGCACGTGCGGGAACGGGAATACCGGATCGAGGATGTTTCTGATCAGTCCCACCACGCGATACGACCGCTTCGGTTCCATCAGGGAGTTTCTTCAGACTCAGTCCAGTAAAGAAGCCCGCCAGTCCGGCATAGTCGTCCTGACTCCATCGTTCACTCGGGTGATGATGACACTGGGCACATTCAATTCGGACGCCCAGAAAGAGCTGGCTGTAGGCGCGGCTGGTCACTTCGGGGGTATCAAGCGTCTTGAAAAACGCGGCGGGGCTTTCTCCCTGAACGGGCCCCTGCGCGGTCAGGATTTCGCGAGCCATTTTATCGTACGGACGGTTATTCGTGAATTGAGTCCGTAACCACCGCGTCAGTCCAACTGTCCCCTGCGGCGTGATTTTCAGTTTGTCCGCTTTCAACAGGTCAGACCATTTCATGGCCCAATACTCAGCGTATTCTGGCCGTTGCAGCAATGTCTCAACCAGTTTGGCTCGCTTGTCCGGCGCGTTATCTGCCAGAAATTTTCGAGTCTCTTCGGCTGTTGGCAATGTTCCGATCACGTCCAGCGAAGCGCGCCGCAGAAAGGCAGCGTCCGTGATCGGTTCACTGGGAGCGATTCCCAGTCGTGTCAGCTTGTTCCAGACATGAGTGTCGATGAAGTTGTTTTCGGGCGGCCGTGTGAAGACGCCACTGGGACGAGGGAGTGCCACGCGACAGATCGCCACGTGTCCGAGATAGCGAACAAGGATTGCAGATTCGCCGGGGATATCACTCGCCTGCAACAGTCCGCGTGCATTGGCGTCGCAGATGTGCGGTGCGTTGGAAATAAAATCAGATTCCACGGTCGCACAACGTCGTTGTCCTTGATCGTCAATCGCCCAGACTCGCAGTTGTTGAGTGCTTCCGGCGGTCATCACCAGTTCCGCAGGTTCAACCGAAATCGAAACGACCTGTCGTTCCATCGGAACAGAAATCGGGGCACCGGACGCGATCCAGCGCAACAGCCGCCGATATTGCGGGCTGCCTGCTTCGATCTTGCGTCCGCCACCGTGGGGTGCTTCGGCAATCGCCTTGCGGAGCAGCAGGCTGGTCTCGGGTGACGTAATAGAAAGTCGTCGTCCCTTCCCTTCTTTCGTCAGTGCGTCGTGATCAAATTCGTTGTCGAATCCCAACAGACTCAACTTGAATCCGTTCTGGCCTTCGGCTTTACCGTGGCATCCCCCCGAATTGCAGCGGGACTTCGTCAGGATCGGCTGAATTTCGTGCTGGAACGAAACGGGTGTTGGCTGCGCGAGACCGGTAACCGTGATCGGAACCGTCACCTCGCCCACATCCGAGCGGACGACCAGTTTCGTGGATCCGTCGGCCAGCGGGTGAATCAGACCATCCTGATCCACCTTGATGATCGCGGGGCCATTTACTTCATAACGCACCGAACGAGTTGCATCGCGAGTGACAGCCCCCTGAACGTCGGAAACGAGGATCTGCAATGAGTCTTCCGGACGATCGAGGCGAATCTCGGTCGGCGAGACTTTCAGTTCTGCAGCAACAGGCGACGGAACCAGACAAATTCCGATCACCACAACTCCGACGGTCACAATTCCAAAGGCTGTATTGACGATTCGCTCGACAGCCGAGACCTGTGTTGAATTCAAATTCCCGCTCCAACAGAGAATCCTCAGGGCATAGTATCGAGTCTGGATCGCAACAGAACCCGCATCAAGACTATCTTATGGAACCACCGCGACGATGCAAGAGGCCTTCCCCGTTTGACTCACAATCGGCCGGTGTCGACAAGAATCTGGCAGATTTGTATCCACGCACGCTCCTCGAAAAGTGCGAGCTTACGTTTCAACGCGCAAGCCCGCTTTAATGAATGCGGGCTGCAGATTGCGATAGCTTTTTTTCGCGGCAGCGATTGGATCGTAGCCCGGTTTGCCCGACACCTGAGCGCTGACTTCAACCACGACAGCTCCGCGATAGCCGCCGTCGCGCAGTTGCTTCAGATATTGCACGTAGTCGATGTCACCCGCGTCGCCGGGGAGAGCAAATTCGGTCTTGCCGTCGGTCGTCAAATTATCCTTCACGTGAACGAAGACCGTCTTCGACAACATCTTCTCGAGCGATTCTTGCAACGGCAGTCCCTGACGCTGGAAATGACTGTAGTCGAAGACCAGGCGAATCCACGGACTGTTGATCTGATCTGCCAGCCAGACCGCATCTTGCGGGGTATGCAATGCACCGAAGGCATGTGCCTTGATCGCAATCACCGTTCGCTGTGCTGCGGCGACCTTTTCCCAATCCTTCAGTTTGTCGACCATTCGATCTTTGACTGCGTTCCAGTCGTCGGGCTTTCCCCCCAGCACTGTTTCGATGATCGGGGGGGCGTCGGGACAAAGATCATGCCCTAGTTGACTGACTTGTTTCAGACGCTCCAGATTTGTCCGATGAACTTCGTCGGAGACCAGCAGACCCAGGTTGTCCATCAGGCCGGGAAGATCGAGTGCCAGATCATTCAGTTCCGTTCGCAGGTTTTTGCGATCAGAGGGCTGCAAAATCAAAGGGTCACACGGCCAGTCTTTCAGGCATGCCAGTTCGACACCGCTGTATCCAATATCGGCACAGATCTTCAGTGCTTGCGAAGTCTTGAGCGACTTCATGCCATACAGGCTGAATCCAAATCCGATTTTCGCGGGTGGCTCGGCAGATTTGACATCCGTTCCCGCGGCGAGCGCAGCAGCCGCCGCTGTCATGGCCAGAAATCGACGTCGAGTCATGCAATCAGACGACATAAGTAATCTCTCCACAGGGACTTTTGCGAAGATACGAGGATACCCGTATCGGCCAGTTCGTCCAATCGAGATTCAGATCAGATTCCTGCCATATTTTCACAGGGCAATCGGCACTTCGGTTTTATCGAAACGTGTCATTCCCAGTGGGCTGAAGGCCCACGAGAACAAAGCACAGGGCTTCAGCCCTGTGAACAGAAT
>JBAWWJ010000020.1:0-54671 GCA_037146815.1 Planctomycetota bacterium | reverse complement strand
ACGACAGCGATTCAAACAGCTCAAAGTCTAAAATCGTTACCCGCGTTGGGTGGCAGGGGCGCACCCGCTTCGGGGAAGCCCCTGTTCATACGCGTTCCTCTTCGGGGGCTTCTGCAAAGCCAGTTCGCCCCCGCCACCCAATCGACTCGGGTAGTTGATCGTCGACATTGCTTGATCGTCGGCAGTGTGGTCCGTTTGCACATCACGCGAATCGTCCTCGGCGGGTTTTGATTCTCTCTGTGGCTTCGCGGCTCCGTGAGTACCCAAAAGAGCGAACAAGGTAGTACATCGGAGCGGGCGGGATCCGGGCGTTCCCAGTGAGATTTTGAAGCGGGATGAGTTCCTTCAACCTCTTGTCCGTCAATTTCGTGCCGCTCAAGGCGCAAAGGAATTGATCTTTTCATACTTTCCACTCGAGCCTCGGCTCCTTGGCGTCTCTGCGTTTCCATTCTGCAGGATTTCGAATTCCGCTGTCCTTTCGTGTCACGGGCCGGCCCGGTTGGGTTGAGTGCGAAATGCCCCTGTATCGATGTGAAGCTACTGATCACCACCCGCAGTTGTTTGACCGCTTTCCAAAGCTAAACGTGCGTAAAGTGCATCGTAAACCTGTTTCCCGAGTTCAATGGCCGCGTGATCGTTGGGGCTGATGAGTCTGACCCCTTCGCAGATCAGGTCGAGGCCTGTGGCGGCGGGTTCGATGTTCACCGCTTGAACCGTATCCGCTTCATCAATGATGCGGGTGATCCGGTGCATTACAGGATCACTGATCTTGTAGTGATCGACCAACGCATGAAATGAACAGTGTCCCCCATGATGCGAGAATCGCACGTCGGGGATGTCGAACGGTTCCGCGTCCGGTGGAATCGCTGTACCACGTGGAATGAACACGAAAGTGGCCTTCGGGTCGATATTTCTCAGGATCATCCAGGCACAGCCGATCCGGTCAATGCCGACGTTTTCCCACGTCACCCATTTCATCATGGACTCCCTTCTGCCGCAGCCAGTAACTTTTCCCGTGCCTGGCGACCGAACTCCGATGCGAAGTAATCACGCGTCTGAGCTTCCTGAAATCGTTTCGACAGTGACGGCAGGTCGGGCGACTTCTTCTTCAACGCGGCGAGGATCTCACGGTATTCCGCTTCGACAGGTTCGGTGAATTGTCGGCGTAAGGATTCCGCATCCGTCGCATAAATTTGTTCGGCGTCCCACACGAGCGCCTCACCCTTCAGTTCCGTGATCTCGGCGGCCAGCCACTGAAACTGCTCCCGAGTCCGATGTGTCTGTGGAATGACCCAGATGGCATCCTGAACGGCAATTGCCCCGAGTTGTTTGAGCTTACGCCAGACGAAGACTCGTCCAGCCGTCGGCTCACGGGGAATTCGATAGACCAGTAATAACCAGGGCTTCACCAGATGACCCTCCCATTCAGGCTCGAACGAACGGGAAAATGATCAAGCCCAAGATGGCGGCCCCCAAAACGATGACCGGTTCTGGAAGTTTTTTGAATTTCAGCAGCAGCCCGATTGTCACCAGCAGCAATACGATCTTGGGGATTTCTGGTGTCCATCCACTTTCGAAGATTGTCCGGCGTCCCAGCACGATGCAGGCTCCGGCAATTGCTCCCACGGCAGCGGCCGTCACACCATCGACAAACGCCACAATTCCAGGCCGCTTGCCATGCTTCTTGAAGTATGGGGCGGGGATGATCGTAAAGAGATAACACGGCAGAAACGTCGCCAGCGCCGCGATAGACGCCCCCGCAAAACCACTCCAAAAATCGGCCCCCTGTCCCGTCACGATGTAGCCGATAAATCCGACCGTGATCACGACGGGGCCCGGCGTAATCATCGCCACGGCGACGGCATCGAGAAACTCGCGGTCATTCAACCATCCGTACTCTTTCACCACGCCGCTATAAAGAAACGGGACGATCGCCAACCCGCTGCCAAACACGAACGCCCCGGCTTTGGTAAAGAACAGGCCGATCTGAATCAGCAGTTCGTTGAGTGGCAATTTGACGGCCGGCAATACTGCCAGCGGTGGCAGAAAACTCGCAGCGACATTCGTCGGTGCTCGACGCCAGGGTGGTGTTTTGACACACCAGACAATGACGCCCGCCCCCAGAAACAACAGGATGTTCTCGTTCTCGGTGATGATCGTCGCTGCCGCACTGATCAGATAGATGGCCCACAATAGCAAGCTCTTGCCGATCGTTTTTTGAGTCAACTTGTAGGCACTGATGGTGATGATGCCAATCACGCTGGCACCGACACCGTAAAACACCGCCTGCATCCAGCCGATGCCTCCAAATTCCACATAAGCCCAGCCCAGAGCCAGGACCATCAGGAACGACGGCAGCACGAAGGCGATCCCAACCAGCGTTGCCCCGATGACACTGTAGTGGACATAGCCGAGATAGATCGCAAGCTGGGCTGCCAAAGGACCAGGCATCAACTGCGCCAGCGTCAGCCCCTCTTTATATTCTGCTTCGCTAATCCACTTCCGGCGTTCCACCAGATCCCGGTGCATGTATCCAACCAGAGCGACCGGGCCACCAAACCCGATCGTCCCGAGTTGCAGTGCGTAGCGAACAAGCTGGCTCAATGAATAATTCGGGCCGCTGCTCACGGCCGGTTGAATTGGTGTCTGGTCCGTTGCCACAACAAATTCGCCTTTTCGAGAAATGTAACCATGGTTACCTGAGTAGGATATCGGCTGCGACGAGAATGGCAAGTGACCCAAACCGCGTAGTGACCGGTAACCGAAGCGACAACTGGGGCCACTGCATTGGTTCGCGGGAGCAAACCACGACTATCCGGTTTTCACCGTGGGAGACCTCCCGGCGGCTGACAGACCCAACCCGTATTCTGAGCCGAGACAAGCACGACAAGCGTGGTCTGTTTCCTCAACGTCGTGGTCACGGTATTCTCCCCTTCCAGGTTTTCATTTGCCTCCGATGATCACAAACGTTTGTTCAAGGACATCGTTTCCGCTGCAGGACCGAAATCGGCCGTGGCGAAAAAGCATCGGAGCAGTACTGTTTCAGCTTCAGCCAGGATACGAGGAATCGACAGATGCGCGTTGTGACTTTGGGCGAAGTGATGATCCGGATGATGCCACCGGGATGGGATCGCCTGACTCGTTCGTTGCCGGGTGTTCTGGAAGCGACGTTTGGTGGTGCTGAGGTCAACGTGGCCGTTTCGATCGCCGCTCAAGGGGGGACTGCCGCGTACTGTTCGGCACTGCCCGACAATCCGATCACAACGGCATTTGCCGGGGAAATCCGCAAGTACGGCGTCGATGACAGTTTGCTGCTGCGTTGTGACGAAGGACGCTTCGGGATTTACTTCGTGGAAAACGGAGCCAATCAGCGTGGTGGGACCGTTACCTATGACCGCGCCGGTTCCAGCATCTCGGTAATTCCTCCCGAGCGTTACGACTGGGATCGCATTTTCGATAAGGCGACCTGGTTCCATATCACGGGGATCACTCCGTCGATCAGCAAGACTGCTGCCGATGTCGCTCGAGTTTCCGTGGACGAAGCCGCTCGGCGTGGCATCCCTGTTTCATGTGATTTGAACTTTCGCAAGAAGCTGTGGAACTGGCAGCCTGGAACCAAGCCCGCGGCACTCGCTCGACAGACGATGGAAGCGTTGATTCCCGGCATGCAGGTCCTGATCGCGAACGAAGAGGACGCGGATCACGTGCTGGGAATTCGTGCGGCCGGAACGGATGTCGATGCTGGCGTCCTGAATCTCGCCGGATATGAAGATGTGGCTCGCCAGATCGTGACGAAATTTCCGAATCTGAAACGAGTCGCGATCACGTTGCGAGAAAGCATTTCTGCCAGTCATAACAATTGGGGGGCGATGCTGTTCGATGCGATTGCCAATCAGGCCTATTTCGCCCCGGTCGATGCCGAAGGGAAATATACGCCGTACGAAATCTGCAATATCGTCGATCGGGTCGGTGCCGGGGATGCGTTTGCAGGGGGACTCGTCTTCGCGCTGCAGACACCGGGGCTTTCTGAGTCGCCAACCGCACTGGCCTATGCTGTCGCAGCCAGCTGCCTGAAGCACAGCATTCGCGGGGACTTCAATGATTCGACGCGAGTCGAGATCGAAGCGTTGATGCGCGGTGGAGGAAGCGGTCGCGTCAGCCGTTAAACATGACGAAGTAGAATGCCCTCACCGGACTGGCCACGGTGGGGGCGATTTCAAAATCGGGTGATCTTTACTGGCCAGACTTGATATTGCCATCATGCCGAAGCGTGCCCGTACAACTCGCCGCCTGGAAGTCTGGCTGAAAGACACGGACCTGGCGTTGTTTGTTCTCAACGCACAGCGGCGGCTGGTCTTCTTCAATCGAGGGATTGAGCGACTGACGGGCTGGTCGGCGGCCGATTTGCTGGGGCAGAAGTGTGACTACGTCACCGAGCCTGATTCGCAAACCTCGGCGGCGCTGCTCGCATCACTCGCTCCCCCCCCAGGAACCTGGACCGGCAAGCCCTATCAGGCGCCCGTCAATCTGCCTCGACGAAGCGACTCGCCGTTGCCAAGGCTTTTGCATTTCTTTCCGCTGGCCGATACCGATCAGGATGTGAAGGCGATTCTTGGCGTCGTCGTTGATGTTCCCGAAATGCCAGCTTCGCTGCCTGTTCCAGCGGCCCAGCAACTGCACGCCGAACTGGCGGTCCTGCGACAGTCCATTCGCCGTCACTACGGTGAGGGGAATCTTGTCGGCAAAAGCATGTCGTGTCGCCGGGCATTCGAACAGATCCGGCTGGCGCAATCGTCGATGTCACCTGTGTTATTTGTCGGAGAAACCGGTTCCGGGAAACAGCATCTGGCTCGGGTCATGCATTACCAGGGGCCTCTCGGAAAGCGTGCATTTGTCCCGCTCGACTGTCGTGGTTCCAGTCAGGATCTGGAACAGACGCTGGAACGAATCCGGGAAGACCATCAGTCCGATGCCCTGCGTGCCGGAACGGTCTACTTCGAACAGATCGATTCGGCACCTGCGGACTTCCAGCGAATTCTGGTGGAATGGATGAAGCAGGATGTCGGATCGCGAGCAGTTCGGGTCCTCGCGGGGAGTACTCGTCCGCTGAAGCCACTGGTGGAATCCGACCAGTTCTCGCGCGAGTTATACTTTGCACTGACACCGTTGACGGTGGAACTGCCGCCTTTACGAGAGCGCATGGAAGATCTCGAACCACTCGCACAACACTTTGTGGAAGAGTTGAATCGAGAAGCGACAAGCCAGGTGGGGGGATTGTCCGATGACGTCTGGCGACAGTTTCGTCGCTACAATTGGCCCGGAAACGTGGCCGAACTGCGTCAGGTCATCCAGGAAGCCCGCGTGAACTGCACAGGGCCAATCATCAGTCCTGACCATCTGCCGTTTCGGTTTCGCACCGGGGTCACGGCCCAGACAATGGAACCTGCGCAGCGTCCGCGAATTGTCTCGCTGGATCAGTTTCTGGAACAAGTTGAGCGAGAGCAGATTGAGCAGGCCCTGTCCGAATGCCGGGACAACAAAGCCCGCGCTGCCGAGTTGTTAGGGATCACACGTCCCAGGTTGTATCGGCGGATGGAAGTGCTGGGAATCATTGATCCGTCGCCAACTGAAGAAACGCCGCCAACGTAATTGATTCGGAAGGCGCTTCGCAGGAAATGTTGGTGAGCGTTCCATCAAGCCATTCAATGCAAACCAATTGGTTGCAGCGGCGATTTTGCTTCGATGAAACTTTCGCGTCGATGGTCCTGCTCGAATTCCACGATCACAGTCCGCATGCGTGCCATCCCACTGACGTCGATGACCGTACCGCGTCCGTACCGTGGGTGTCGCACCTGCATTCCGACAGAGAGTCCGACTCGAAGTTCAACCTTTGCTTCCGCCCCTGATTGCAACGCCGCTCCTGTGGTCAACCGCCCATCCAGTGATGTAATCCCTCGCGGCTTCTTTTTTGACTTCGGTTCTCGACGAGGCGTGGAACGAATACCGGGCTGATCGTGGTTGTAAGCGACTCGCTCAGAGCCCGGTTCATCCCCGACTTCAACGCCCGTTTCTTTGTCATCAACTTCGTTTGAAAAGTACATTTCCTGATCGGTGCAATCACGGAACTCGACGATCAACTCGCGATAAAAATCGCTGGTAATCGTACTGACGCTTCGACCATGAACCTCACGCCGGAGCGTTTGAGTCAGCACCAGCTTTTCCTCGGCTCGCGTAATTCCAACGAATAGTAAGCGACGTTCCTCTTCCAATTGACGTCGATCGCCCTCGCGCAAGGATCGCTCGTGCGGGATGATGTTCTGTTCGACTGCGACGATGTAGACCACTGGGAATTCCAAACCCTTGGCCGCGTGCAGCGTCATCAACGTGACCGCGCCGCTGGCATCATCGAGAGAATCGATGTCCTGGGCCAGACTGGCCGTCTCCAGAAATCCACCCAGAGTTGGGACTTGCTCGTTCTCGAGTTCCTGCAGATCGTACAGACGCGCGGCACTGACCAGTTCATCGATGTTGGACCGACGCTGGATATCGTCTTCGTCCAATCCTTCAAATTGACGGGCATATCCGGTGCGATCAATGACGGTTCTCAGCAAGCGTTCGACGGGTCCTTGTTCTGGAGTGTCGGTTTCTTTCTCGCCGAACTCAAAGCCCCCATGATCGCTCTCATCGGTGACGTTGCCGAACAAATCGTCAGGTGCCGGTCCGGTCGCCATCAGAGCGAGTTCATCGATCAGACTCGCGAACGCGCGTAACTGCACTGCGGCCTTTTTGGGAAGATCTGGAACCTTGCCCGGTTGGCGCGCGGCATCGAGCAGGCCGATCGCATGGGAATCGGCCCAGCGAACGAGTTTGTCGAGCGAACTCTTGCCGATGCCACGAGTCGGCGTGTTAACGACTCGCAGGAAGGCAATGCGGTCCACCGGATTCTCGATCAGTCGCAGATATCCGAGCAGATCCTTCACTTCCATTCGCTCGAAGAAGGCGACGCCCCCGGCCACCTGATACGGAATCTTCAATCGTGCAAACGATGTTTCCAATGAACGCGACAGCGAATTGACACGGTAAAAGACTGCGAAATCTTTCCATTCCCGTTCGCCTGATTCGACCATGGCTCGAATTTCATTAGCGATTCCGCTCGCTTCTGCCTGGCCATCGGCGTACAACCGCATTTCGACCTCTTCGCCACTCGCCTTGGTTGTCTGAAGTCGCTTGGCTTTTCGCTGGACGTTGTTTGCGATCAGGGCATCGGCCGTCTTCAGGATTTCCGGCGTACTGCGGAAGTTGTCTTCCAACCGGATCACTTTGACATTGGGATAATCCCGCTCAAACTGCAGGATGTTTTCGATCCGAGCCCCGCGCCAGCCATAGATCGACTGGTCAGGGTCTCCGGTTGCACAGAGGTTTGGTTCCAGTTGCGACAAGGCCGCGACAATCTGGTACTGAGCCTTATTGGTGTCCTGGTACTCGTCAACCAGAATGAATCGATGCCGCTGGTCAAGGTCCTGCCGCATTTCCTCATTCTCATGCAGCATCCTGGCAACGTGCATCAGCAGGTCGTCGAAATCGACAGCGTTGGCTTCCAGCAACTGCTTCTGATAACGGGGATACACCTTGGCGACGACCGCTTCCAAGTGAGTTCCAATTCCTTCGCCATACTTCATCAAGTATGTTTCGGGTGTGAGCAAATCATTCTTGGCCTGGCTGATCCGCTGGCCAATCTTTCCCGGTGGAAAATGAGTGGAATCCAGATTCAGGTCATTCAACACATGGCGGATCACCTGCTGCTGATCACTCGTGTCGAAAATCGAGAAATTGGGCTGTAACCCCACAGCGGCACCACGCTCTCGCAGCAACCGGGAGCAGAACCGATGGAAAGTGCTGACCCAGATGCGCGAACCAGGGAGCAGCTTTTGAACTCGCTCGCTCATTTCACGAGCCGCTTTGTTGGTAAACGTGATCGCCAGAATCTCTGAGGGATGGACACCTCGTTCGATTAATCGGGCAATTCGCCGAGTGATCACGCGTGTCTTACCCGAACCAGGCCCGGCCAGTACGAGCAGCGGCCCTTCGAAGTGCTCGACGGCAGCACGCTGTGGTACAGTCAAATCGTCAGCAGGAACATTCCAGTCAGCATCAAACGACACGGCGGTCAGCACTCCATTCAAACATCACGACTCCGTCACGGCGGACATTGTACCAAGGGAATCGCCATCCTGCCCGTTTACCGGACCCAGGCACTTCAATCACTCCATTTCGACCACAACCATGGCGTGGATCTCCAGACGCGGAACGGTGACTATGTTTCCCGAGGGAGTCCTCGTCACTTCCAGTCTTTTTCCTTCAGGTTGCAGCGTCACGCTTTTGAGTCGATAGAGTGGCAGGAATGTCACCTGAATATCGGCAATCGGCAAGACTTCTTCTCGCAAAGGAACATCGTCCGCAGGAAGGGCATGGCCCCCAGTCGTGTTGATATCATTGAAGAGATGCACGACCAGTCGGTTGACGTTTGCCTGGGTTTGTCGCATGACGGTCGAGTGCACGCACATCGGTGCCTGAACACTGACTGGTGGCAGGGCGCTTGCCACTCCGGTGATCGAATGTTTGACCATCAGGCGCTGGTATGGATAAGGGTACAGGTAATACGCCGAGTCAAAACCGGCGGCGAAGTAGACAACTTTTCCCTTTCCGAATCGGTTTGTCACAACTGCAGGTAGCTCGGGTGCATCCACCGTTTTTCCCCGGATCGTCCCCAGGATTTGCGACTCGCCCTTGGTTGCCACTCGAACCGCGGCCCCCTTCAACGTCACTAGTTCGCTGCCGATGTAAGTCTTTAACTATCCAGCGTTAAGAAACGACGTGGGGTCCAGACGGAAATCGAAGACGTTCTTGCGCTTTTCCCAGTAGTCTGCCCCGATACTTTTCGTAAAGTTCACATCGATGTCTGTTTCAACAATCGGTTCCGTTGTCGGCAGGCCGCGGTAATTGACTCCAAACAGGTCCGCGAGCGCAAAGTTTTGACGAGGGTTTCCGAATTCGTCGAAAAGTGACGTGTCGAGACTCGCCACAAGCCCGCCACCGTTCTCGACGAATGCTGTAATCCCATTGATTTGCTGTTCGTCCAGGCATGCTGCGTTCGGAAGAATCAGGACCTTGTACTTCGAGAGATCTTCGGAATTCAGGTTCCAGTCATTGATCAGGTTGACAGGGAGATGCTCTTCCACACAGGCTCGAAAAGTACCTAGCACACTCGCCAGATACCGTTCTTCGACTTTGCCCGGATCGCGGCCGTAAAACGTGCGCGTGTTATCGCTCATCAGGATGGCCCCCCAGTGCTCGGGCTGTTTATGAGTCAGCCATGGCTTGCGGAGTTGCACTTCATCCATGCATCGATACAAGTCCTGTTGCAACCGTGGCGGTTGAATCACCGCGATGCTTGGCGAGGCACCGTAGGTCAAGGACAGCAGCATCCGCCGTTCGATCTCGTGAGGCGGGAAGCTGTCCTTGCCATAGGGGTTGCCGTGACTCATCAGATACGGCTCGCTGAATCCCACACGGTGATCGGTAATGGCCCACATGTAGGCATTCGTGAACGCTGGCAGGATGGTGTTCCCGCGATTGGATTCGTCCATCCAGAATTCCTGATCGGGAGCATCCAATAACAGATTCATGCGAGCAGGCATGTTGCGAGGCAGGCTCAGGAAATGTCCCCAGCGACCGGCGTTTGTACTCCAGGTGACGAGAGCGACATCGGGCTTAATCCCCTTCAGCCGGGTTTGCATCCGTCGCACCAGATCTTCCAGCTTTCGGTCCGCCCAATGCTGATAGCGACGGAAGTCGGGGTCATTGAGATCTGTCCGGGGAATTTCCTTTCCGGTCTCGGTCCGAAAGTTCTTGCGACAATGCTCGCAATAACAGACGCCCCCGTGGTGCAGTCCGTCAAAACTGAACGCGTCGACATCGGGAAACTGCGTCAGGATTTCTGCGAGAACTTCGATGAAGAAATCACCATACGGACCGAGCGGGCACAGCATCCCCCCATGAGGAAATTTCTTCATGTCGATCGACGGAATTTCGGTGGTGTTCGTCGGGATTCGTCGCCAGTCCAGATGGGTTTCATAGACTTCCCCCTGGAGCGTGGGGGGATAGACGCCCAGGATGCGCACGCCAAGTTTTTTGTATTCGGCGATTTCCTGTTCGAGCTTGCCAGGCGGAACATGCGGGTTGCGGCGTTTCAACAGCTTGCTGTCGTAATAGGCGTAAAAGGGATCGACGAATCCCATCTCGCTGATGGTGACACCGTGCCGGACGGCGTTCGTCCGAGCTGCCGAATCCATGACCGACAGGGTGTAGCCGCATCCCACGGTCTCTTCGACCCACGCCGGGATTCGGACTCGATGAAACGGCTGCGTGTCGAACGGCTGAGACATCACCTGGCGATCCCAGATGGCATTTACAGGTTTTTCCTGTGCATTCGCCGGGATAAAAAGTGATGCGAGAACAAGGAACGAAAAGAGAGGCTTCATGGCGAGGCTACTCCGACGGCCAATATGAAACGCATCGTGGAGCGGACAAAGCCACCGCTTCACTTCATTTCGCGGACATGCTTGTAGACCGCCTCCTGCATGAACTGCGAGGCGGCAGGGCTGTTTGCGTGTCCGACAGCAACATCGGCGTGGATGGCCTTGGGAATCGCAAGAGCATTGTAGGCTGCGTAGACGCTCGTAGCCGGGCAGGTCGTGTCGATGAAGCCGACGGTCACGACGGCACCTTTACACTTGGTGCACGCAGCGAAGTTCACGCAGTCGACGTAGCGCGATGCCTGCAATACCGCCGCATCTGGCTTCCCTGCCGAGTCGTTCGGGACCAGCTTTGGCCAGCCACTGATCCGATTCGTGGCGTTGCCGGTGTGATCGCAACCTGCAGGAACTCCCGCACAGAAGAAGGTCACGCGCGGGTCGATTCCTGCGGCAGCGAAGGCCTGATATCCCCCCTGACTGCTGCCATAAACGATTACGGTCTTTCCATCCCATTCGGGTTGAGCTGCCAGAAAATCGATTGCTCGAACCAGACGCAGGAACATTCCCTTGAAGTAGCTCTGCTCGCGGTCATTGCGTCCAAACGCGCGATAGTCCTTCAGTTCGCCCTCACTGAGTGCCGTGTAGAATTCTGCGGGTTGACCATTGGGGATGCCGTGCGCATTGATGTCAAATGACAGCATTCCCCCTTCTTTTTCCGACCAGTATGTGCTGGCAAGATTTGCACTGCGAACCCCCGCGCCATGTACAAACAGGATGGCCGGCAGTGATTTGGGCTTCGCGTTCTGAGGGCGACCGAAGTAGCCGCTGACGGGCTTGCCCAGGCAATCGACCTGTACATCAAACGCTTCAACCCCCTTTGCAGGACTTTTCACGGGCGTCATGGTGGATTTCAGGGGGACTTTCGCGAGTTCTGCTTTTTGTGCAGTCCAGAACTGATCGAAGTCATCGGGGACCGGCAGGCTGGGCTTAATTTGCAGCGGATCATAGGCTGCAGCCGCCAGCGCCGTCGTTTTCCCAATCGATGTCCGTAGCAACAGAAAGCCGGGTTCATCAAGCTTACCCGTGATCGTTCCTTTGCCATCCTTCAACACGACCGTTTGCGGCGGTTCTGGTTGCCAGCCATCTTTCGAAAGAACACAGGTCACTTGACCATCGGTCACCGGCTTCCCATCCACAACGGCGTCAATCGTAAAGGTCGCGATTTCCCCTGATTTGTAGATTGCGTCCGCTCGATCTGCAGTGACTTTGAGCGTCAACGCGGGTGCTGGAGCCTCTTGAGCCAGCACGATCGGTCGTGCGACCAGTAACATGGCGAGGAGTATGCCAACCTGATTCATGCAACGTCGTTTCACAGTGTCACCTTGATAATTGATGGAATCCGAAAATGAATCTGTAATGCGCCACCTAGACCGAATGTGTCTCCAGCCAGTTCAAGCCAATCGATACATCGACAACCAACGGTACCGAAAGTGCCATGGCCTGTTGCATCTCAAATCGGGCGAGTTCCACCAGAGAGGGGATCCCTGAAAAGGGTGATTCAAAGACCAGTTCGTCATGGATCTGCAACAGCATCCGGCCGGGGTGATGTTCTTTTCTCAATCGGTGATGAACAGCCAGCATCGCCTTCTTGATGAGGTCGGCGGCAGATCCCTGAATCACCGTGTTGACGGCGGTCCGTTCGGGCATGTTGAGATTGCGATTGCGAACAGCTCGAATCCCGTCAATCGCCCGGCGCCGACCGAGGATCGTCCTGGCAAAGCCGGTTGCACGAACTTCTTCAAGCGTCTCTTCGATGAACTGCGTGACTCCTGAATACTTTGCAAAATAGCCATCAATAAAAGCTGCGGCTTCCTTCTTATCGATTCCCAGGGCCGCCGCGAGTCCAAACGGACTTTGTCCGTAAATCACTCCGAAATTCACCGCTTTGGCCATGCGTCGCTGTTCACTGCTGACGCCCTCACGATCAACGCCAAACACCTGCGAGGCCACCGCGGTATGGATGTCGACCCCCTGTTCAAACGCCGCAATCAATTCGCGATCCTGGCTGAAGTGAGCCAGCACTCGCAGTTCAATCTGCGAATAATCGGCACAGACCAAACGCCATTCCTCACCCGCTTTCGGAACATCCGGACGTGACACATTGAGTTCAAGCGGTTTCGAATTCTCGGCAGATTTGCCAATGTCATCTTCGTCATCATCAAACAGGCGACGTTGGGTCGGCCTGGGCGCAACCATGACTGGCGATTCGACAGGTTCGACCACAGGAGCAGCAGGGATATTTGACGAGGCAATGAATGCACGTCGAATCAGTTCACCTTCCGGCGTGCGTATGGGAATATTCTGCAGATTGGGATCACTGGAACTCAGTCGTCCCGTTGCCGCGACCACTTGGTTGAACGACGTATGGATTCGGCCCGTCCGGGAATGAACCAGCAGCGGCAAGGCATCCAGATATGTTCCTTTAAGCTTTGCCAGGTGTCGGTGCTCGATGATCTTCGCTGGCAACTCGTGCAGCTTGGCAAGTTCTTCCAGAACATCCTGATCCGTACTGGCACCCGTACTGGTTCGTCGCTGGATCGGCAGTTCCAGCTCAGTGAATAGAACCACCTGTAACTGCTTGGGGGAATCGATATTGAACTCGTGCCCGGCCAGTCCATGAATCTCGGCGATCAGTTCCTTCAGTCGGACTGTCAACGCCTCGCTTTGACGACGCAGTTCGTCGGAATCGACACGGATCCCTGTCTGCTCCATCTCGGCCAGAATCGGAATTAGCGGGCGTTCCAGTTCCCAGTACAGATCCCAAAGCCCCTGTTCACGCAGCCGAGTTTCGATGAGATTGGCCAGTTGCAGCGAAAGGTCCGCATCTTCCGTCGCGTATTCGGCTACTTTGTCGACCGGTACCTGAGACATGTTTTTCTGGGTCTTGCCGGAACCGATCAATTCCTTGATCGAGATGCTCGTCCGCTGCAAATACTTCTCGATCAGTGTTTCGAGTCCGTGCGAACGTGCTCCCGCATCCAGCAGATAGTCTCCGACCATCGGATCAACGTCGATGCAGTCGCGAGGTACGTGAATCCCGTGACAATCGAGGACCATCAGGTCGAATTTCACGTTTTGATTGACCAGGCGGATATCGGGATTTTCCAAGATTGGCCGCAATGCGTTCAGCACGGTCGCACCATCGAGCAACTGACTTTCCGGTGGCCCCATCGTCGGCAGATACCAGGCTTCGCCCGGCTTCCAGCAGATGGCCCAGCCAACGATCTGCGCCGAACGCGGATCAAGATCGGTCGTTTCCAAATCTAGGCAGAATTTCGTCTGCTGGCGAAGTTGGGTGAGGAATTTCCCTAATTTTTCCGGTGTATCAACGATCTCCCAACGTCTGGGTGCGGCTGGCAACAACTCGACTTTCTCTGTTTGAGAAGAAACGAGACTTTCAGTCGGTCGTTTCGGCGGTGGCGTTAGGTCCGTGTCCGCTTGAGTGGTCGGCGAGTCATCGAACAGTGAACGTTCGCCCGTTCGCGGCGGGACAGATTTGACGACTGCGGGTGTGACATCAGGTGCCGCGAACTGCTTGACATCTTCGATGAGCCGCCGGAAACCGAAATTTCGGAACATCTCCTGAAGCTTGGGAACGGCAGGAGAGGGGGAGCGAGTGGCCTCCCAGTCAAAGTTCAGTGGAAGGTTCCGGTTCAATCGGACCAGTTGCTGACTTAGTCTCGCTTGATCAGCAAACGTTTTCAGGTTTTCCTTGAGTTTTGCGCCCGGGGCCTGATCGGCATTTGCCAACACCCCTTCCAGCGTCTGAAACTGCTGCAAGAGCGCCGCCGCCTTCTTGGGACCAACCAGCGGGACCCCTGGAACGTTGTCGACGGCATCCCCGACGAGAGACTGAAAGTCGACAACCTGATCAGGACGGATTCCCCAATCGGCCAGCAACGCCGCCTCGTCCAAATATGTGTTTTTCCGCAGGTTGTACATCTGCGCCTGAGGGCAGATCAGTTGCCGTGCGTCTTTGTCGCTGGTAACGATTTTAACGATTAGGCCACGTTCAACGGCCTGCTGAGTCAGCGTGGCGATGACGTCGTCCGCTTCCCATCCCGCGCACTGTACAACCGGAACATGAAAGGCTTCCACAACTTCCAGCAATAGCGGAATCTGCGGACGCAGATCTTCGGGCATTTCAGACCGGTTGGCTTTGTACTGCGGGTAGATTTCGTCTCGCACCCCGGGACCGGGTGATTCCATGGCACAAATCAGCCATGTCGGGCGATGGACCTGGAGCAATGAAACCAGATCCCGGCTGAATCCAAAGACGGCGTTCGTCGGCATCCCCTGCGGACTTTGCATGGGGGGGATGGCATGGAACACCTGAAACATCAAGGAGAATGTATCAATGAGAAAGACTGTATCAGTCATGTACGAAACGGTTTCCGCAGGGAGGCGAGTAAATCCACAGCGTCAGCGACAGAGAACCGGGGTCGCGGTTCGGCGCACATTATTGACCTGCCGTCGTTGAATCGCCAGCAGAACAGGATTAATCGGCACCGACCGCGAGAGTCGGTGGAACAGGGGCAAACGGGCATGTTTCTGCACGCGGGAACATCTGAAATCTGCCGACACAACCACAACGAAAGAGTGCGCTTGAATTCCGATTCGATTGAACCTGACCTCGGTGACAGCCAACCGACGACCGCTATTCCATTTGAATTCGGGAAAAATGCACCGAATTCACGCAGAGTTCAGAATCTGCTTGACTCGTTGCAGGGACTCCGCAAGACTAACAACCGTATGAAAAGTCGACCGGAGTGACAAAGCCGGTCTGATTGATAGAGTTTTTCGCAACCGCCCGTCTCCAGGTTTGCTACCTGAATCACGTCTTACTGTTTGCCGGAGGGAAACCACATGGCTGCCGCATCCAACAAGCCCGGTGCCGTACATTACGCGTTGATCGTGTTCGTCATGATCTCGGTCGTACTTGGAATCCTCACTTATAACTTCCATCAGAATTATTCGACGGAAGCGGCAAAAGCGTTCGAAAAGACGAACGAAGTCGCGAACATCTCGAAGAAGTTTGCGGCAGAAATCGACAAGGTCGAAGTCCTGAAGAAGCTGATCGGGATCACTCACGAATTGGTTTACGATCCCGCCGATCCCAAGAACGCAAATACCGTCAAGGCAGCGGGTTTGGCAGACATTGCGAAGTCGGGAGGCAAAGAAGCCGGTGTGAATTACACCGAAACCCTGAAGAAGCTTCGTGAAGCAATTACCGCCCTGGAAGCAGACCGAGATTCCAAAGCGACTCTGGTTGCCACATTACAGGCGGAACTGAAAGAACAGAGCGATCGCCTGAATAAGAAAGTCGTCACTGCAGATGCCGCTCAAACCAAAGCAGAAACCGAACGTCGCGATGTCTTCGCCACTCAGGACGAACGCCTGAAGTCCAAGCAAGATGAAGTGGATCGCCTGAAGCAAGAAAACAACACTGTTACAAGCGAACTGCAGCAGGAAAAGGAAGCTCGCGAAAAAGACAACAAGCAGAAGAACGAACAAATCGGTCGCCTGGAAAAGCATATCGACTTCCTGGTGAACCAGATCGACGAACTGCGAAAAGTCAGCTTTGAAGTCGGTGACGGTTTGATTCAACGAGTCGACAACGCCTCCAAGACCGTCTGGATCAACCTTGGCGAAGCCGATTTCCTGAAAACTCGTATGACGTTCAGCGTCTACAGTAAAGATCATCAGGGAGTGGGCCGTGGGGCTGAAGACGTCAAAGGAAAAATTGAAGTTACCCGCATCCTGGGACCTCACATTGCCGAAGCCCGGATCACAGACGACGATCTGTTCCGGCCGATGCTGGTCAACGATGTCCTTTACACTCCACTCTGGAGCCCTGGTCTGGTGGAAAAGATTGCCTTCGTTGGTCTGATCGACTTGGACAACGACGGCAAGAGTGACTGGGAAGAAATGAAGCAACTCTTGTCAATCTCCGGTGCGGACGTTGACCTGTACATCGACGAAAGTGGAATTCGACATCCAGAAGACGCCAAGGTCTCGGTCCAGACAAAGTTCCTCGTTCGCGGATACATTCCCGAACCTGGTCAGGTTGTCAACGAAGACGACAAGGTCAAGCTGGGTGAAGTCCGGAAGCAATTGAATGAACTGACCAAGGAAGCTCGTGAAACGGGTGTGCGAATCATCAAGCTGAACGATTTCCTGGCACACATTGGCTTCGAATCCAAGCGTCGTACGTTCCGGCCCGGTCAGGAACGCCCCTTCAATCTGAAGGCCGGTGCGGCCAGTGGTACCGTTGGTGAATCGATTGGTGATCGTTCTTCCAACGGTAATGTTTCTGGTGCCTACGGTTCGACCAAGCGAAAGTCGGCCCCACAGCAAACGTCGGATGGTCACACCAGCAAGCTCTTCACCCCTCAAGGGAAGTAGACAGCGTTCGAATTATTACTTGAGACTCCCGTTGGGCTGGCTCCCAACGGGAACTCTGGTCCCCGGAATTTCTTGCGACTCAGTGAACCGTCCGTTAGACCATGAACAGTCGTACGGTCGGGAATCGTCAACTGACTTTCAGCAGCCGCTTGATGACTGGTGTCATGCCCAGTGTCAGAATCAGATAGGCCATGAGCCACGGTGGGAAATTCACGATGTTGCCCCCCAGGCTGTAGCCGATTGGCAGGTAACGACGGATCCCAACTTCCGTTGAACTAATTCGACTGCATTTCTGAATTTGAATGGGCAGATCATATGTTGCTGCACCGATCTTCACCTTGTGGGTAGCCGTTTCGCGCTCGTGCCGGATCACGACGGTATGGGAACCAGTTAGTCGCGGACGCATTGTCCATTCGGCGACCCCTTGTGTTGGGTCTGAAAGATCCGCCGCGACGATTGCAATGGGGCTCACCTTCAGATCAAAAGCGGGGTCTGGAACCACATGCGCGATCCGTCCGATCGATGACACCGGAAAATGAGCTCGGATAACAACGTCCTCGTCAATCGCAATCGGCAGATAGTCGAACCGCTCCGTCGCCCAGGTGGCTAGTACACCGAGTGGCACAATGACTGCAACCAGCACTCGCAGGTCTGCGGCCAATTGAATTCCCTTGATTTGCGACACCGTCGTTCGATATCTCGATATGGACGCGTTGTCATTTGTGTTCCGGGCCGCATGTAACAGTTCCTTGAGTCGCTTCAAGTCGACGACACAGCGATGTAGCAGGTTTTGGTTGGTCACGTAGCGCCGGGCCACCGTCATCAGCAATGCCGTCAGGGCCGCAAACAACACGAGTGCCAGATCACGAGGAATCGCGAGCAGCCAGCCGAGTGGTCGGTCCAGAGCCTGGACCAGCGTGGAAATAGCAGTAGTCATCCCGTCCATCATGGAGCCTCCCGTGCAGGGGCTATGTTGGAATTGGATTTGACAATGATGGTTCCATGATTGGCGTCGAGTTCCAGGAGTGAGCCATCCGCGAGGATTTGAGTCGCCCCCTCCAGCACGACCGCCGGAATTCCAAAATCGCGAGCAACGATTGCTCCGTGCGATAACACTCCACCCCGTTCGACGATCAGTCCTCGGGCATTGACGAACAACGGCGTCCAACCGGGATCAGTGCTCGGACACACGAGAATGTAGTCGCGACCGAGTTCCGTGATCTGTCCCGGATCGATCACAATCCGAACAGTACCTCGCGCTGCCCCTGAAGCAATCGGACGACAGGTGAGTGCAATCTCACCTGCCGTCGCCACCGTGCGTCGCAGTCGACCGAACTCCGTCAATGCGCGGGAGTCAATCACATCTGACATCGCCAGTTTTTGCAGTGCTCGCCATCGCAATTTACGCTCGGAAATCTGCGTATCCAGCAAGACTCGATTGGCTTCGAACTGTGGCAACTCCGTCAGATTCAGGAAGTAGAGATCGCGGCCGATGTCCCACCGGCGACTGAATTCACTCAGCACTTCTCGAATTGATTCATAACCCCGCATCAAATGAAACTTGCCCAGTTCACGATAGGGAAGTAACTGCTGAGCCTGCTTTAACGCGGCTTCGAATCGTTGTTGAAGAAACGAGCCACCGATGGAAGCAAGGCGATCTGGCAGCGACTTTTCGGCGGCTTGGCGCTGATGAACCTGATGCAAGTGTCGATCAGAAGGGGACGAATCCGGGGTCGCTCGAAATCGCTCGATCATCCTGTCTACGAACTCGTGATCCTCACGCCAGCGAGGTTGAGCCAGTTCCATTTCGTTAACGGCACGATGTCCATAACGCTGAAAGAATTCGCTGGTATCGCGACGTCCACTGGCGATCTCGAACAGCAACAGATTCTGTTCAACGGTGATGTCCCCGTCCAACCCCGTGGTCAGTTCTCCGACAAATTGCTCGCTATCCGTCTGACCGAACAACTGTATTGCCAGCTTGCGAACCTGGTCGTGCGCGATCCCCCCGAAGAATCCGGGAATCAACGATTTTCCTGCGAACCAGCCGAGGACAAAATCACGTCTGCGATATAATTCTCGCGTCAGTTCGTCGGTCGTGAGCGATCGGAGATTTAACGGCCTCGTTTCTTTCAGAAACTCTTCGAGTCTCGGCACGGCGATCCGATCGAATCGCTCACCGGGCGACTTCGACATCTGTTTCATCGTTCGCGAACCGCGGATCATGTTCCATAGCAGGCCGGGCAGGCGAAAGAAGAAGAGTGAATCTGTGCGATCAATGTTGAAACGAGTCGGTGGGCGATCAAGCGCAGTACGGTCTCGCAGAATTTCATCAATGTCGTATTCGATTGGCATGGAGCCAAAGTGAAACTCCGCCGCTCGGCGAGGATCGACATAGATTCGCCCCGCGATCAATTCCAGAAATCCCTGACCTGCTTCGTGTTCGCGCGGATGATGTCCCAGCAGCCGGTACATCTGTCCATAGCCACCCTGGGCACTCATGAACCATCGCACAAGATCCCAGGTGAGTGGTGTTGGTGCGGTGAGTGTTTCGGAGAGATTGTGAACGACCCAGACTGCAGGATCGTCACCTGCGAGTGACTGCAGTCTGACTATTTCGGCCAATCGACCTTTCTCTGCGTCTTCGATAATTTCCAGGCCGCGAATCTTGCGGGTCTGAAGCAGAACGACACGACCATCCGCAATCCCCCATTCGATATCAGAGGGGACTCCGAAATGGCGTTCGATCCTGCGACCAAGTTCCGCGATTTCACGTTGCTGATCGGATGAGAGAACATGTGCCTGCTGACCGTCATGACTGGCAGTCGCCGGACTCGATCCTGTCGACACGCGAATCGTCTTCAAGGTCGCCGCGTCCAATGTGTAAATATCGGGAGTCACGGCACCGGATACGACAGCCTCGCCGAGTCCCCACGAGGCCTCCAGGATCATTTCACCCCGGGACGGGTCATTGGGATTGGCCGTGAACAGCACCCCGGATCTTTCAGACGGGAACATCACCTGAACATTTACTGCGGTGCCGACAATGCCACGGACATCGTGATGCTGCCGATACGCCTTCGCACGATCACTGTGCCACGATGCGAAGACTGCGTTGATCGACTGTCGCAAGGCATCCCAGGGGTCAGTGGGGAATTTCTGGCCGGTTCGTTCCTCGTACATGGCCAGATAACTGCGTGCACGCATTTTCGGCGAGGCATCGTGGTTCGAAGTGACGGTCACACCTGCGACCGAGGCAGAGAATAGACGGATATGTTCTGCGTAGTCCTTCCAAAAATTGTCCGGAGTTGGAAAGCAGTCGATAATCGAAGGATTCAGTCCACAGTTCAGAATGGTATCCATCATCCCTGGCATGGAGACGGCGGCACCGGAACGAACGGCAACAAACAGTGGCCGTGGTCTGCGGCCAAACGTTCGCTGTGTCGACAGTTCCAATTTTTGAAGTGCGTCGCGGATTTGAATTTCGAGTCCATCGGGCCATGCCCCTGAGTTCAGCTCAACCGCCGCGCAACAAGTTGTGGAAATCGTGAAACCCGCAGGAACAGGAAAGCCAGCTCGAATCATCTCCGCGAGACTCGCCCCTTTACCGCCGAGCAGTTCGCTGCTGGCCGTTTGCGTCGGAGGTTCACCCAGGCCGAATGTATAGACGAGGGGTTCATTCGCGAGGCTCACGGTGATTCGCCCCCGAAACAAACAATTTTGCCGCGTTCGGTCGCGAAAATCGCATGCCCCTTCGCAGCGACGACAGGAGTTACCAACTTGCCGTACGTAGTTTCATCGGGATTCAGCAGCGGCTTCATAGCTGGCACATCGTCGATCGCAACCGAACGCAAAAAACTTCCATCAACAATACTATGAATCGCAACGTCAGAACTGCGTCGCAACATCACCTGCAGACCATCGACAATCGGACTTCCCAAGGGCGGTTGGTTCAATCGCGTACGCCAAAGCGTGACCCCTGATTTTGCGTCAATCGAGGAGAGCATGACCGATGCCGGATCACCTTCGATCGCAGTCAGCGCGAACAATAGACCAGTGGCAATCGCTGGCGTTCCCCATCCCAATTCGGAGGAATGTTTGAGTGATGGATTTATCCGGATATCCACATTCGGCTGATCCCAGAGTTCCGTTCCCTGGGCAAGGTCCACGCTGCAAAGCGAACCCTTGTCCTGCCAGAAAAAGACCTGATCCACATCGACTGCGATCCCATGGCGCAGGGTTCCGCGACTTACGCCCGGTTTCGAAGCTATTCGGTCATGTAACTGACTGTCGCCCGTTATGAGATGACTCCAGCGAATAGAACCATCCAATACGGAAAGCGAATGAAGTGTCAACGTTGAATCATGCATGGACTCTTCGACAACGCAGATCGTTTCTCCGCTTCCAACGAGTGCAACGTCGATGGTTCCTGCAAACTCGTTCGACCAGATCAGTCGATCTATTTCATCGGCGGTCTCGATTCTCAGACGGATAAGCTTCGTCTTGCCGTCTTGAACCCCCACCGCAAAAAGCGAATCCAGCAGCGGCATCATGGGAGCCGTTACTCGGAATTCAGCTTGGTCATCTGAGGGAAAACGCCAGCGTTCTGCGCCGTCTTGCGGGATCGGCAGATCATCAGCACTTCCACCATTTTCGCCGCCGTTCCAAACGGGAACGGGAGGGATTCCGGGACTACCAACGCACTGCAAGCCACGGCGCGCCGTTCCAATGTAGACATGCCCATGTGCAATGACGGGGGAACTGGAAAAGGTCTCACCCGCTCCGAGTCCGGAATCCCAAACCGGTTTCAACGCGTCGTCCAAGCAAAACATCCGTCCGTTTGCAGTGGTGCAGTAGACATGTTTCGTTCCCACAGCCGGGGATGAGATCATCGGTGCGGGCAGTTCGTAACTTGCTACCAGTTGCCCATCCTTTGATAATTTGTAGACGTGCCGATCGCGCGAACCGAAAAAGAGACCGTCGGAATGAAACGCGATGGCTCCGAGTACTGCATCAGATGTTGAAAACTTCCAGTCGACGGCGTGCGTAGCGAGGTCAACACACCAGACTTCTCCGACGGCTTTGTATTTCTCGGCCGCATCAGCCAGTTGCTGTTCCGTCGCCTCATCATCTTTGAGGACCTGCAGTTTCATTGCCAGCAGATCACTTGCCGATTGAACGTAGTTGCCATTCCCTGTTGCCAGGAACAGTTTCCCGTCAGCAATCGTTGGCGGTGCAAAAACGGGGTAGGGGGTGGGAAGCTTCCACAGAAGTTTGCCAGTTTCTGCCTGCACGGCACAGAGAGCGGTTCCTCCTTCGCCCAGGCCGAAATAGACCACGCCATCTCTAACGACGGGTGATGATTCACAGTCGGCGTAGTCACTCGCGTCGAGATGCCACAAAACTTTGGCCTGACCTTTTGGATCAGGTTCCAGTGAGAGGGCATAGAACCCGTCACTGCCGGCACCGATGAAGACTCGCCCATCTGCGATCGCGGCGGTGGATTCTACATGGCTGCGAGTTCGAAATTCCCATCGTCGTTCGCCGGTCTGCAGATTCAGACAGGTGACCCGTGCGTCTTCGACCTGATGCAGCCCCTCTCCGCAGACAACCGAATCGCCCGAAACGACGGGCGAGGAAAACGTTGCTCGATAATTCGGCGGAGAATATCGCCAGACTTCGGTTCCGGTGTGTGCATCGACACAGACAATGGCTCCACGACCTTCCGGGGTAAACGGACCGATATCGGTGGCGGTGGAAAAGATGAGAAGATTTCCAATGACGCAGGGTGATGAAAGAATTGTCGCGTCATGAGAATTCTCCCATACCAAGCCAGGCGCAGTGGCATCGTTATCGCCAGGCCCACGGCTCAGTCGATGAGCCCCTCCCAGCGCAGCACTCCAATTTGCCGCGGAAGCATCGATCGAAGCCGCGGGATTCGACGACCTCCCCAAAGACAATCGAGGTTGGATTTCGTATTTGAAAAGAGCAACGGTCCCGACGACGACGACCAGAAAATATTTCTGCCGCCAGCAGAACCGCACCAGTTTCTTGAATCCTCCCGGTTTAAGAATGGCAAACACCATGCTGCCGAGTCCTAGCAGGATCGCTGGCAGCAGTGCCAGCAATGTCTGTAGCGGTCCCACCAGTACTGGGAAGACCGCAAGAATCGGTGGCAAGTCAAACTGAAAAATCATGTTTGGACGGAACAAGGTGACATTCATATGAAGCAGTGGAGCACCGATGATGCCCAACGCCAACACGAACTGCAAGTGGTCGCCATCTCGGTTTACTCATTAGCAAAATGCAGAAGTTGAAATTGGACGATCTGTAGATTAGGGTATCAACTCAAATAGTCACAATGTCTGAAAGTCTCATGTCTCTTCAACTGCTGCATTAGCGGTCCAGTTCTGGATGTTCACATCCCCCGGATGGACTGTGGAAAGGAACGACGATGTCGCTGTCGAAAGTGGTCGCTGGGTTGGTGTCTGGTTCCGTCGTACTGTACGGAATCGTCGGTTGTCAGCCGAAATCAATCTCGGACAATCTAGTGACGAACCCCGGGATTGAAGAGACACTCGATCAAAGCGGCATGCCGCGCGGTTGGTCCTTTTCCGTCGATTCTGGCAACTACAAGCACGAAAAGGTGGAGTCGTGTCAATCAGGCAAGTACGCCCTTGTCGTAGCGGGTTCAGGGGGGGCGGCCGAAGTACAAACGAACCCTGCACCTGTCAAAGAGGGGGTAATTCTCGAATGCGAAGCTTGGGTGCAGACGAAACTGGTGAAGGACGCGGTCCCAACTCTTTTTGCGAAATTTGCGAAAGGAGATCATGTGGAACGGTCTGCTCCAATTCGGATTAATCCCAAATCAGAAGACTGGCAGCGAATTCGCTTCTACTGTACCGCAGCAGAAGAATCGACAGCATCACTTGTCATTCGTCTGAGCGGAGAAGGGCTCGTCAGACTTGACGATGTTTCCATCAAGCCCGCTTCCCACCTCGTCTCCTCAGGACTGACCACGGCCCGCACGTTCGAAGACGTCAATGCGAAGGGCGAGCCTAATGAATGGACCCACGTCTTTCGCGCAAAATCCGGAAGTATCAAAGTGGATAAGGAAGCAGGATCGCCGATTCTCAGGATGGAGGGGAACGGAGGATGGAGTGTTCTGTGCACCAACCGTGCGATTACGACCAAGCCCGCAAAGATTATTTTTCAAGCGGCATGTCGAGCAAAAGCGGGGGTGGCATCCATCAAACTCGATTACATAAAAAACAAGAATTGCTTTTCAAGTACAGTATCGCCGAAGGCGACCAGTGAATGGACGTTCGTCACAGTCGAAAGTGATCCCGAAAAGGTCGCCGAGTCAGAGGCAATTCGGGCAACACTGTCCGTTGCAGGTGACGGAAATTTTCTTGGCGAATTCGATTCCGTCGAGGTCTTCATCCAGGATGAGACGACTCCAGAAACAAAACCGAAAGAATAAGTTCTTGGACGATTGCGGGCAGTCGTCAGTTTTCTGAACTGACCAGACTCCAGACATGAACGAAGCCTGCAATGTCGGTTGCCGCGACCATCTTCTGGTCGGGGGAAATCGCCAGCGATGACAGCCAGTCCTTGAATTGGCCACCACGTGGTGAGCCGAGTTGAGCGACTTCCTTGCCATCCTCGATCTGCGTGATTCGCAGAGAAGTGTCTCGGCCCGTTGACAGCATGAACTTCCCATCCTGCGAAAATCGGATGTCCGTCACTCCATATTGATGACCGGAGATCGATCGGACGAGTGCCCCAGTGGCGGCATCCAGCAGATGGATCTGCCCCTTGTCCGTCTCGCCCCCCTGCCCGAGTGCCAGCAGCTTTCCATCCGGTGAAATATCGGCAGCAACGAGCCCGTTCGCGACAAATTTGCGCCAGACCTGGGCGGCACCATACGACGTGTCGTCCGGCATGTATTTTGGAAATTGCACCTTCATCAGATCCAGCTTTTCTGTCGCGTCGGCAACATTCCAGAGCTTCAAACCTGACGAAGGGATATCAAAATCGTCGCGCTTGTAGCGGTATTCCGAGACCAACGCCGTCTGCCCATCGGGCGACAGTGCCGTCGCAACAATCCAGTTCCACGGACGTCCCTTCCAGTGTGTTACTGCTTGACGTGAAGCCAGATCCCACACGTAGACGTTTGAACTGTTGTCACCACTGATCACCCGCTGTCCATCGTCGTTGATCCCCAATGCTTCAATCCAATCCTGATGACCGGTGAAGACATGCGCGGCATCTTGCGTTTTCACCGCAATCCCCGGTTGCTTCAGGGGATCTTCCTTTCGGGACCGCTTTGCTTCTTCCTGGCGAGTTTCAATGTCGACGATAACTTCCGCATCACCGACGGGTTCTGCATTGATGTCCCACAATCGTACGGTTCTATCAAGGCTGGCAGAAACGATCCACTTGCCATCAGGCGTTGTCACCAGTCGCGTCACACCATTTGTATGCCCTGTCAGCATTCGACTCGGTGGGACCGACGGTGCCAGTCGATCCGCTTTTCCTTTGGGAGGCTCAAATGCCGGAGGCTGTTCGGGAAGTTCCCAAATCAGAAGTCGGCCATCCTGATTTCCCGCGACCAGACGGCGCCCTGAATCGAGAAACGCCACTGCCATCGGCCAGGCACCTTCAAATTGAAGTTGCCAGATAAGTTTAGGTTTGTCGACAATCATTTCTGCCATGCCATCCCACCTTACTGGTCGACTCAACCTCGCTCAAAACTGTGTCCGGTCGAGGCTTGTCCTGATCGAAGCAGGCGAGTGAACAAGCCTGCTTGCGTCAGCTAAATCACGACAACAGGTCGCTAACTACCTTCGACCCAAACGGCGCGAGCGGTACCGGGCGAACACCTGCCAGGTTTTCCTGTTTGGGATCGATCGACAGTGCCTGGTAAATCGTCGCGAAGAAATCTCCTTCTGTGACCGGGTTGTCTTTGACTTCGACGCCGTCCTGATCGGAAGACCCGTAGACCATCCCACCTTTGATTCCGCATCCGGCCAGTGCTGTCGACCAGCACCGCACATAATGATCACGTCCAGCCCGATTGTTGATCTTGGGTGTTCGCCCAATTTCCCCAGCCCAGATTACCAACGTCTTATCCAGCAGTCCTCGCTGCTGCAGATCGACCAGCAGTCCCGCCCAGGCGTGTTCCATCGGTGGCACAAGTCCCTTGTGCCATCCAAAATTGTCAGCATGAGAATCGTAGCTGCTTTGTCCGACTTCGATAAATGCAACCCCTGATTCGACCAGTTTGCGAGCCAGCAGGCAGCGTCGGCCGAATGCACTGTCGCCATACAATTCACGGTTCTTTTCCCATTCGCCGCTGATATCGAACGCCTGGCGAGCCGATTGAAGTCGACGTGCAGCTTCGTACGATTCACGATGCATCCGCGCAGTCTCGGAATTGCGATCTTTCAGAAAGCGATCTTCGACGAATGACCGTAAGTCGTGCCGACGCGCTTCGTCTTCCGGCTTCATCGCGGACGTGGAGAATGGCGGCAGCCCACCTTCCGAACCAATAGCAAACGGATGGTACTTGGGTCCCAGGAACCCCGCGCCGGCATCTCCTTGAGACGAGACCTTGATAAAGTTTGGCAGGTCACTCCCTTCATGCCCCTGGTACTTCGCCACGATCGAGCCGACTTCCGGGAACCGGACATTAGCTGAAGGACGATACCCAGTATGCATCAGATAGATCCCGCCCGGATGATCGACTTCCGACGTTCTCATCGAGCGGATGACTGCGAGCTTGTCCATCTGTAGAGCGATCTTCGGCATCAACTCACAGATTTCCACTCCAGGCAGGTTGGTGTTGATCGGACGAAACAATCCACCGGTGGAGCGTCCCACCTTCATGTCGAATGTTTCGAATTGACTGGCTCCACCATTCATCCAAAGCAGGATGCAATGTTTCTGCTGTTTCTTCGCCGCTTCGGCATATGCCGTAGTATTGGTCAAGCCGCCCCAGTTCATCACCACACCACCAGCAGCAGTTCCGAGCGTCCCTTTCAGCAGGGCGCGCCGGGACAGATGTTCGGCTGGGACACAAACGGGACTGCGAAGGCGTTCGGTCATGGGGAACTCACTGGCACGAGTTGATCTCAATGATTGAAGCGGAATTCACTGCATGTCAACAGGACCCAGATGGCCGTTCTCCAGCGATCCTGTTGTTTGTCCATGGCAACAAATTCCACAAACTTCTGTTGTTCATCGTCATTCGCAGGCCGATTCAGGACTGCGGTGAATAACCGCTGCACGCGTACTTCGATCAGAGTACTGGCGTCACTGAGCGAATCCAGCAAACTCCCTTTACCCGATTGAATCAGATTGCCAATCGGGCCATTATTCAGATAGAGATGTTCCTGAAGGCCACCCTGAAAGTCACCTGTTCCCGAGTTTGGCTGACCGAAAAACTTCAACATGTAGCCCGATTCCAACGGATGGAATCGCCCCGGTCCTTTTTTCCCGGTGGTTTGTTCTGGCATCTGGAAGTTCGTCGCCACTCGCCAGCTTTCAATCAATTCTTCCGCCGACAGCGGGCGCGACCGACCATGCTCAAATAAACGTGGCATTGGGTCGCCAGTCTTGCCACGGGATGACAACTGGTAAACTCGACTCATACAGATTTCTCGAATGTACCACTTCAGATCGAACTGATGTGCCACCAGGGACTTCGTCAATTCATCCAGCAACTCGGGATGGCTGGGCGCGTTCGAAGGACTCATGTTGTCGACAGGGTGAACGATTCCACGACCGAGAAACTGAGCCCAGATACGGTTGGCGATGGCACGAGCAAAATACGGGTTTTTGTGGGAATCCGTGATCCAGTCCGCCAGTTGATCCTTCCGAGAAAACTGTGGTTTCGGCGGCACCTTCTTTTCTTCAAACTTGATCTCTTTGTAACCCTCGGGCAACGCCGGTTCTGAAAGCGGATCACCCAGCAGGAACTTCGGCTTGACGGGATCGCCTTTCTTACCGGGAGTCGCCTGTGACACCGGGCCTGTAAACAGAATGTCGCCAGTGCTTTTCTCACCAATGGCGTACATGTTCAATTCGTCTTTCTTGCCAACATTGACGACATCCAGACGCGATAGAAACGCCGCCATTCCGTAGAAGTCAACCTGCTTCCAAGGCTCAAACGGATGATCGTGACATCGCGCACACTGCAATTGAACACCGAGAAAGATCTGGCTGACGGCTTCGCTGGCGTCTTCGGGTTGGTTGCGATATTGGACGAAGAACATCGGGGGACCTTCTTCCACCGTATTCCCTTCAGCCTTCAAGATCTGTCGAGCCCACTGGTCATAGGGAGTATTCTTCGCAAATTGCTCCTTTAACCAATTTTGAAATCCCGGCCGGCGGTCCGTCTCATAGCCCGGCGGATTCCGACTGAAAAACACCAGATCCCAGATGTCCGACTGATGCTGAGCGAAGCGGGAATCCTCCAGCAGGCTGGAAATCAGCTCTTCGCGTTTACGAGTCGAAGCATCACTCAGAAAGCGGACCGTTTCGTCGTGGCTGGGAATCGATCCGATCAGATCCAGATACACTCGACGCAGAAATTCATGGTCAGCGGCAATCTCAGCAGGCTGAAGTTGCTCGCGCTTCCAGACCTGTTCCGTCTGCTCGTCAATCAAAACATGTAATGGCCGATCATCCGCGTCGGCAAACGGAATTGCAGCGAGCATTGTGAAAGCAGCAAATATCGCCGCGTGAATCTTCACGACCGCACTCCTGTATCATTGCCAACTCAAGCTGATTACACCGATTGCAATTTTCCGAAGTTGGACACATTGGGCCCGACAGGCATCGGCAGACTCTGATGGATATGCTATGCTAATGAGCTGTGACCTGAAACTCAACGTGTTTGCTGGAAGAACCTGTGACATGTATTTTGGGTGGCTCTAACTGAGTTTGGGAGCAGGCGGTGTTTGATGGTGCCACGTTGTCCACTTTCGCTATCGGTACTCGTTGCAATTGGCGTTTGTTTTCTGGCAAATGTCGATGCTGCGGAACCGTTGCGCCTGACTTCCGACGGTCGCGTGAAAAGTGGTCCGACGTTTCTTGACGCTGATGCGGTCATCTATTCGCTGCTCGAAAAGCCATCTCAGTTGCGACTGATGAAGTTGACACTTCCCGGTGGGATGGCAATGCCGATTCATCCTGCAGAAACTCGTAACGAATTCGAACCTGCGGTCTCATCGGACGGACGGTTCCTGTCGTTTGTACAGAACCGGGGAAACCTGAGTCTCGCGTTAGTGATCGAAGACACTATGAGGAATCAATCGGCCGAAGTTCCACCCGGCGGTGGGTTTTCGGGAATGCACTGTCCGACATTTGCTCCCGACGGATCTCGAATTCTCTTCAGCTATCCCGAAGAGGGACGTCAGAAAATCTTTGCGGTGGATTCTTTGGGAAAGAACCGGCAGACCGTCATTGATTCCGTTGGGGTCAACAACTGGCCACACTATTCACCCGATGGGCAACAGATTGTTTTCAGTTCAAGTCGTGACGATGATTTCGAAATCTATGTCGCCCGCGCTGACGGGTCCGACCTCCGCCGATTGACGGATAGTCCTCGACAGGATATCCGGCCCAGGTTCTCGCCGGACGGAAAACGGATTGCCTTTACCAGCAGTCGCGATGGAAACTACGAAGTCTATGTGATGAATGCTGACGGAACGAACCTCGTTCGCGTTACCAACCACCCCGAACTCGACGATTATCCGACATGGCATCCGGACGGACGACAATTAGTGATGGTCAGTGAACGTCGAGGACAGTTTGACCTTTACCTGGTCGATATCGGAAAATAAGAAACTTGCCGCTAAAGAGTGAAACGATTTCCGCAGATCGCGAGCGTCAGATTCAAACGGCGATTGTGAGACCAACAAGAATCCAGACATTTACGCGTGCCGGCTGATCATGGACACGGAGACAACGATGAAAAACAGTCAAAACTTCCCTGGAATGACTCGCCGAGGTGCGATCCAGTTGGGATTGGGCGGGTTCATGGGCCTGAGTTTTTCGGAGGGACTTTTTCAGCGGGCCCGAGCGGAAGAAACGACGGGAACTCGAGCAGCAGCCAAGGGTTGCATCCTGATCTGGATGGACGGTGGCCCGACTCATTTCGAAACCTTCGATCCTAAACCTGGTGCTCCCGCCGAAATTCGCGGTGAGTTTGATGCGATTTCTACGAAGCTACCGGGAGTCCAATTCTCAGAGCACATGACACGTCTCGCCGGGATCGCCGACAAGTTCGCCATGATCCGCTCGATCCGCCATGATCAAGCCAATCACGGGGCTGGAAACCACTATATGATGACGGGGGCACCACCCCGTATTCCTGTCGGCTGTGGAGCGTTCGTCAGCTTCCATCCCAGCATGGGATCGGTCGCCGCTCATGAACTCGGAAAACCGAATGGTCTCCCCCCCTATTTCTCGATGCCATCCATGTCGCGGTCCGGAGGCCCCAATTTCCTGGGGGCAAAGTTCGCTCCGTTCGTCGTTTCCGATGATCCGAACGGCGCCAATTTCCGAGTCCGCGATGTCGCTCTTCCCAAGGGTTTGACTGACGACAAATTCCAGCACCGGACGGCCCTTCGGAAGCGAGTCGATACACTTCCAAGATTCAGTGATCGAGCCGCCGGTGACCCGACATTGGCACTCGATGATTACTACCGGCAAAGCCTGGATCTTGTCACATCTCCTGCTGCTCAGGCGGCTTTCGATGTCAGCAAAGAATCCGAGCAGACACGCAATCGCTACGGGCGCAATTCCTTCGGACAGCGACTGTTGCTGGCACGACGACTCGTCGAAGCGGGTGTCCCCTTCGTTACCGTTTACGATGGTGGCTGGGACCATCACGCAGACCTGTTTAACGCCTGTGCCAAGCGTCTGCCGGAATGGGATAATTCCGTTGCCACTTTGATCGAAGACTTGGAAGAACGTGGGTTGCTTGGCTCCACAATCGTCACGGCTCTGGGTGAATTCGGTCGTACTCCAAAACTGTCGGTCCTTCCCGGTCAGACCAAAGCTGGCCGCGACCATTGGGCCAATGCGATGTCGGTTCTGATGGCCGGTGCAGGAATCCCCGGCGGACTGGTGCTGGGAGCGACAGACCGCAACGGCTATTCCGCAGTTGACCGAGTACTTTCGCCCGAGAACTACGTGTCAACGATCTACACGAAGCTCGGCATTGATCCCGATAAGATTCTTTACACTCCACAAGGTCGGCCATCACATCTCGTCAGTGATCCAACGCCGATTCGTGAATTATTTGTGTAACGTCGTTGTGACGTGAACCGCACCGAAGGCGGTCTGAATCGGCGATTACCGACGTTTCCATGGTGCATTCGGAGGTTCCAGCGATGAGTCCCAGGGCGATGGTTCTTTCTGCGATAAAACTGGCTGGCGTTATCGCCGTAGTAACCTGCCTCATGTCTGAAGTGTTCGCTCAGGACGTTGGCCCCAACTGGGTCAAGGTGACCGCCGATGCCGGCTGGCGAGCACGCGATTCGAGCGGTGAACTGGTTTATCGAGACAAGCTCTGGCTGTTCGGGGGATGGTTTGACTCCTTCCAGTCTCCACCACGCGATATCTGGAACTCAACAGACGGTAAAAACTGGAATCTTGTCGAAAAATCCGCCCCATGGAAGTACAGCGATCTGCCGATGACGCTGACGTTCGGCGATCGGATGTGGTTTATGGGTGGCTGGACTAACGGACGGCTGGAAGGTCATGGAGCCACGAATGAAGTCTGGTCCTCAACAGATGGCGTCAAATGGGACCTGGCGGGAAATGCTGGCTGGAGTCCGCGGATCGCCGCAGCCGTCATCGAATTCAAAGGACGAATCTGGATGCTGGGTGGGACGGAAAACTATTACTTCGGTAACGAAAAAAGTCTGAAAAACGACGTCTGGTCCTCGGCTGACGGTAAGGAATGGCGATTGGAAACAGCCGCAGCAGGTTGGTCACCAAGGGCTTACCATCAGGCGGTGGCACTCAATGACAAACTTTATGTCTTCGGAGGTGGAAACTACGTTCCCAAGTACCATGCCACGAATGACGTCTGGTCATCCAGCGACGGGAAACACTGGGAACAGGTGACGGAGCATGCTGGCTGGTCGCCACGGCTCTGGTTTAGCTCCGTGGTTTATCGCAATCAGATGTGGGTCATCGGCGGCTGGTCCAACGGCCCGTCAAAGAACTGGGGTGACGTCTGGCATTCGCGCGATGGCAAGGAGTGGAAACAACTGAAATCCAATGGCTCGTGGAAAGAACGTCACGAACATTCTGCCTATGTCTTTCAGGACAAAATCTGGATCGCAGGAGGCCACGCCCAACCGCTCAGCAGCGAGGTCTGGTCTCTTGAACTGCCTGAAGACTTCGGGAAGGAAAGATAAGCCGATGCTGATCAAATCAGCGATTTCAGGTTTTCATCAGTGACGACGAAACGACGTTCTCTCGCCCCAAATGTAAAGCCGGGAAGACTGGGTCGATTTCGGTTGCTTTTCCGCGCACGCAGGTTCGGGGCTCAGCAAAGGTTGATGCGCCTCCCCTTCCGGCTTGATCCGCAATCCCGTTGAAACCGTCATAACCGGCTTCAGCGGATTCTGTCATTCCTCCGATCCGATCAAGGAAGTGCCGTCCACACGCACATCGATAAGGACGCTGCAGCCAATCCGGTTGAACATCAATCCAGATGGCTGCAATCCCTTTCACAATTTCCTGAGACGCGGTGGTACGGGGGAGGATTGGAATGGATCGATCACAGGATGGTATTCGCGTATCCCGGAACGTTTCTCGGAACCTGTCGGGAAGTTGGCGCGCAATGACAGCGGCTAGTGTCGCATCCATCAGCCTGGCGTGTGGCGTGGCTCAGCCAGCGCTTGCCGAATGGTGGAAGTCGCAAGCGACGAAGTCCCCCGCAGCGACAGCCAAACCCGTTCAGGCGGAAAATGGGTTTGCGGCAACAATTCGACGGCTGATGTCAGAGTCACGGCGCGCGGCCGCTCAAGGGGACCATGCCAAGGCTATTCAACTCGCCGAACGCGCGGCGAAAATCTCGGAAGCATCCTCGCAACTCTTGGGATCTGCGGGTGAATGCTCTCCTCAGGAGACTGCAAAATTCCTCGCTGAAGCACGAACACGCGCGAATCAAAGTGCCACTGTCACGGCACAGTCAAAGTCGGTGCGGGAACCCGTCGAATCGAAGAAAGTGACACCCGCCGTTGCCGCGCAGGGAAACCCCTTTTCCGCGCCGAAGACGCCCCCACGCCCGACCCAGGCCGCTACGATCCCTGGCCTCGCAAAACAAGCCCAAAAACCTCAAGATACGAGAGAAATCGCTTCTGCCGAATCCCCCCTTTTTGGTGAGCGAAGTTCACGCCCTGGATCGGCTCGCACTACACCGGCTGTTGCCAATGAAAATACGTCCAAGCCGTCACCGCCTTCCGCTCCGTTGCCTCCGTCGCCGGCTCAGGCGATTTCCGGAGTCGACGAATTACTGGCTCAATCACGGCTGGCAGCCGCGGACGGATATCTTGATCGAGCCATCGACCTCGCGGAACAGGCGGTTGCGATATCGACTCCTCCGACGCTTTTTGGTCCCACCCAAAATACGCTCGATAAAGGGGCAGATCGATGGCTGCAGAGCCTGATTTCTCAACGTGATTCTGCTCCGAAGTCCGAGGAACTCGTCTTTGAACCACCGGTCAAGATTTCCTTGAAAAAACGAGCCGTGCCGGTGGCATCAGACACGGGTTCAATGGAATCAAGTTCTGTGGAATCTGCAGCCAGATCTGACGCCCCCTCGCAGTCTGAAGCAACAAACGTCGAAGAAGCCACTGCTTCACTTCAATCGAAGGCGAGCAAAGCAGTCGATGTGCCTTCGAGCTCAGCGGAGTCATCACTTTGGACTGAGGAATTGCCGCCGGCTCCCGCTCCAGCCACTGAAACGCAGCGCAACTTGCAAAAGTTTTCACGGGCTGTGATTACTCGAGCTGGTGAATGGGTCGACGCGGACGCACTGGACATCAACCCAACGAACGCGACAACCGAAAACTCGGAAGCGGCGACGGACACAAACACCATCCCCAGCTCACCCACCGCATCAGCTTCTGTTGATGCCACTCCAGAATTTCCACTTGGGACGGTCTCCACTCCGGGATTTGTTACCGACTCTGCGAATGACAATTCCAATTCAACAACTCACCCACCTGCAGAGCAGCAATCGACCGGTTTTGTGGAGACCACTCCGTTGGCCCGAGTCCCGCTGAAAAATCGGGGCCACATTCAACAGGTCGCAGATCAAATTCCCGCGCAGACGGGCCCGCAACGCACGACGTCGAATCGCGCCCCCCTGACACAACTCGGTTTCGAAGATGATTTCGCGTCGACCTCATCGGATGCGTCAGCAAGAAAGCCTCTGGAATCGGCCGATTTGCAGGAAACAACTTCGTCGAATGAAGCGCCGGTTCAGCGCTTCCCGATCCAGCGAGTACTTCAGTTACAGCAGAGGTTGGAGACCGCATCTTCACTGAATCCAGGAGGGGCTACAGCAGTCGATAGTCAGGCTGAAAATCTGAAAGCAACTCCTCCCAAGAGATCTGCTACCGCTCCTGCGGACTGGTTCATTACTCCGGAGGCCAAGGAACCCGTCAGCCCCCCAGAGACTAAGGCCGAACCGAAATCGCCGGAAAACCGGGGGATTTTGAAATTACGCGGTCGTGCACCGATTCAGATTGAGGAAGCGACACACGTGACCTCCGTTCCCAAGAATCCGAGCACGGCGCGTCAGCCCGTTGTCGCGGTTTCGTCCGCTACCCGATGGAAAACGATTGAGGCCAGCCAGCAGTCGGCTCAATCAGGTCCCTCATCGTCTCAACTCGCACCTCCAGTCACTGGACGTAAGGATCAGCCAATCCAGACGGAAGCGAAATCAAGTGCCGAACAACCGAAGCTGTCACCTCCCGTCTCACAAGTGGCGTTCGAATCGCCGGAAGTGAACCGGTTGAGCGATGGCTCTTCAACCCCAAAGACTTCCCTGGCACTCCCGTATCCGGAATCACCATCCATCCCTGAAATCGCACCTCCTCCACCCGAAGTTCCTGCGGAATCCCCCTGGTACCATGATACGGCTAAGCCCGATAAGAAGCTGAGCCAGCCAGTGGTCGTTCGAAAAAACACGTTCGCCCTGATTGACCAGTTGGCCGAAACGTTAAAAGTACCGGTTTCCACATTAATTTCGCTGATCGGCGCCGGAGGATTGGCTCTATTGGGGGTTGGCTTGGTCGTTTTGCGTGCGACAATTCGCCGTCAGTATGATTGACCAGGCACAGGTCGTGATTCGTGACTTGCCGCCATCCGAAGTTCCTCAATCGAATCATTTCGAACAGGAAGAGTTCTGATGTTGATTGGCGTTCCCCGAGAAGTCAAAACGGACGAGTACCGCGTCGCAATGTTGCCTGTTGGCGTTGAGGAATTAACGCACGGCGGTCACAAGGTTCTGGTGGAATCCGGTGCCGGAGTCGGCAGTGGGATTACCGACGAGATGTATGCGGCCAACGGGGCAACAATCGTCAGCAGCGCGGCTGAAGTCTGGGCCGCTGCAGATCTGATTGTGAAGGTCAAAGAGCCGCAAGCGACCGAATGGCCGATGCTTCGACCTGGACAGATGGTGTTCACCTATTTCCATTTCGCGGCGAGCGAAGATTTGACGCGAAATGTGGTCTCAACAGGCATTACCGCGATTGCGTATGAAACATTGCGCGGCCCTCGCGGTGATCTTCCCTGCTTGACTCCGATGAGTGAAGTTGCCGGACGGATGAGCATACAGGAAGGGGCCAAATATCTGGAACGACCACAACTGGGGCGTGGCATCCTGCTGGCTGGCGTCCCCGGTGTTGCACCTGCCCATATCGCCATCCTCGGAGGAGGCGTGGTGGGTAAGAACGCAGCACGAATCGCCGCCGGTTTTCAGGCCGACGTCGTCATCCTCGATATCAGCGTTGATCGACTTCGCTATCTCGAAGATATCATGCCCGCCAACGTCAATACGGTCTTCAGTGATCGCCACAATATTCGTGAACAGTTGAGGTTGGCGGATCTAGTCATTGGAGCGGTCCTCGTCGAAGGGGCTCGTGCACCAAGACTCGTTACGCGCGACGATTTGAAACTGATGAAGCCCGGTGCCGTGATTATCGATGTGGCTGTCGATCAGGGAGGTTGTGTCGAGACGACCCGGCCTACAACCCATTCGAACCCGACGTATGTTGTCGACGGCATCGTCCACTACTGTGTGACCAACATGCCAGGGGCTGTCGGCCGAACGAGTACGTATGCCTTGTGCAACGTCACACTTCCGTATGTCTTGCGACTGGCAAATCAAGGCCTTGCGGGGGCGACGAATGTAGATCCCGGACTCGCAAATGCCGTGAACATGCATAAGGGCCGAATCACATATAAGCCCGTTGCAGATACGTTTGGCTTGCCATTCACGACGTTTGTGGCGTAATCCACAAACGATCTCCCGACATCGATTTCACACGTTCTAGTGCGAATTCGACCGTCGTCCTCATTGATTGAAGTTGGCCAGTACTCCAAATCAAAACGTCGATTCAGGACACGAGTTCTGTCGTGGCGCTTGATTTCCGGGCAATCTGGGTGGATATTGACGCCACTCACCTACGGAAATTCGCTGGCTTCGGTGGGATTCACTTCACGATGTCGACTCATGAGGAATCGGATCAATGGCGAAGAAGAAGGCCACTGGAGGGCTGGACGAAGGCGCAAAGATTCGCGTCAAATCTGGTGTCATGTCGCCAGATTTTCCTGACGTCTCATTCGGGGGTTGGACAGGCAACGTGATGGAGATTTCGGGCAAGGCTCCAGCCCAGAAATTCATCGTTGAATGGGATTCAGCAACGGTGTCGGCGATGCCTGGCGATTACGTAAGTCGCTGCGAAGCACAGATGCTCTACCATGTCATGGCATGTCTGAACGCGGATGATCTGGAAATTGCCTGAGAGTGCTCAAAATCGCTTGACCAGCTCTGCCGGTCGCAATGGCGAATCAGCCGTAACTTTATTTAGGTATTGACATTAAGCACTGCCACTGGCGGCTGATTCAGCCTGCGAATGAGAGATGTCGGATCCTTAAGAATGCTTTGGCAGTGCGACCGAGTAAAGCATCGTGACAGACCCAAGTGAGAGCAACGTAAAGGCTGCCCAGTCTGGCGGGTCAATCACCGGCCGGGTCTCCTTGTTGACGACCTGTTTTGCCAGCATCCCGCGAATGCCGGGATCACGTTCTTCAGGCTGGAACATCACAAGTTTATCAATGGCCAGAAACGCCAGGCCCCATAGGCCAACAAACAGTCCAGCGGCGAAACAGGCGGAACGCAACATCTTTCAATCCTTCAGCTTCTTTCACGATTCACGACTGATATCGGATTCAGTCTGCTGGGACTTGATCGGTTGAACCGGCAACCTTCGCCGCTAAGTCAATCTTTTGCCTGTTCGTCCGATGGCGAAAACTGAACCGGTCGCAACGCTCATACGGCTTGCCCGGAAAATTCGATGAACCCTGCAATTTCCAATCGTGTCAGAAGACTGGACGCAGCGAAGACCTATCGCACGATAGCCAGACTTTTTCGTCGCAGAAAACCCATGACGTGCAACGATGCAACGCACTACTTCATTTTGTGTTACATCGTTTTATTGGGGCTGAAAGACTCCGTTTTCATGGCCCGTCAGCAGGGTGAGATTTTGTGGGATCCTCGGAAAAAAACGGTCACCAGCGCCACTCTTGCGAACGACGCGGCCGCTGTTATATTGCTCGATTGCAGTTGTGACGAGAATTCGCTAGCGTAGCTCAACGGTAGAGTCCCGGTTTTGTAAACCGGTGGTTGTGGGTTCGATTCCCACCGCTAGCTCTGATCAGGTCGGTGTTTACGATGTAATTTTGGGTGCGGTTGGCTCGCCACCCTGGGAATATTGGGCGGGATACCCGAGTGGCCAAAGGGGCCAGACTGTAAATCTGGTGGCAATGCCTTCACAGGTTCGAATCCTGTTCCCGCCAATAGTGTTTTTTTGCTGATGGCTGACAGCGAATGCTGGCAGCAACCAGCGGGTGTAGCTCAATGGTAGAGCTCCAGCCTTCCAAGCTGGTGGTGTGGGTTCGATTCCCATCACCCGCTCTTGACTTGCAAGAGTTTAATTTAACGACGCGACACGGCCGGGCGAAGGCTCATGCATCATGCGTCGAGAAGTTGAATGGCCGCTCTGGCAAGCTAGGCGAAGTTCGGTGTAGGGGTGATTGCCAGGAGAGGCTGGGTAATCTTGGCGACTGATACGAGGTTGAAACAGACGCGGACTGAACCGCAAATGTGCGGGTCGCTGGGATTGTTGCCACTACGGTGTGCTGTAGGGTTGACAATCGACGTGACAGCGCTCATTCTTTGGGGTTCGCGACTTCCATCGGCTGCCCTGCTGCTGTAGCTCAGTTGGTAGAGTGCGTCCTTGGTAAGGACGAGGTCAAGGGTTCAAATCCCTTCAGCAGCTCTTGCGGTCTCAGTTCTTTTGTTGCGTCGGGGTCGGGGTGTTCCCGGCTTGTTGTTTGCGAAGTCGTATCATTGGGTTGGTGGGTTTCTAGACAAGAGAAGCGAGGTTAGGGATCAAATGGCGAAGGAAGTTTTTCAGCGCACCAAGCCGCACGTAAACGTTGGGACGATTGGCCACATCGACCATGGTAAGACGACCACAACGGCGGCCATTCTTGCAGTTCAGACTGCCAAAGGTCTGGCGAAGTTCAAGAGCTATGCTGATATTGCGAAGGGTGGAACAGTTCGCGACGAAACCAAGACGGTCACCATTGCGGTGAGCCACGTTGAATACGAAACCGCGACTCGCCACTACGCTCACATCGACTGCCCAGGTCACGCAGATTATATCAAGAATATGATCACCGGCGCTGCTCAAATGGACGGCGCGATCCTTGTGGTTTCGGCTGCTGACGGTCCAATGCCTCAGACTCGCGAACACATCCTGCTGGCCAAGCAGGTGAACGTTCCTGCTCTGGTGTGCTTCCTCAACAAGTGTGACCTTGTTGATGACGAAGAGTTGCTCGAACTCGTCGAAATGGAAATTCGCGACTTGTTGAACAAGTACGAATTTCCAGGCGATGATATTGCCATTGTTCGCGGGAACGCCAAGGGGGCTTTGGATAACCCTGCTGATCCCAAATTCAATGAATGCATTGGTCATCTGATGGACGCACTGGATCGGGATATTCCTGAGCCAGCACGCGAAACCGACAAGCCAATGTTGATGGCGATTGAAGACGTGTTCTCGATCGAAGGTCGTGGTACCGTCGTTACTGGCCGTATTGAGCAGGGTGTGCTCAAAGTTGGTGACAAGGTTCAGTTGCTGGGTCTGGCTGATCCGATGGAATCAGTCTGTACCGGGGTTGAAATGTTCAACAAGACCCTCGATCAGGGGATGGCTGGCGACAACGTCGGTGTTCTGCTGCGTGGTCTCAAGAAGGAAGATGTTCAGCGCGGTCAGGTTCTGGCGAAGCCAGGGTCAATCACCCCGCACACCAAATTCGAAGCTCAGGTCTATATTCTGAGCAAAGAGGAAGGTGGCCGTCATACTCCGTTCTTCAGTGGATATCGTCCTCAGTTCTACTTCAGAACAACTGACGTCACCGGTGAAGCGAACCTGCTCGACGGCGCTGAAATGTGTATGCCTGGCGATAGCGTGAAGCTGTCCATTACGCTCGGTAAGCCAATTGCAATGCAGGAAAACGTCCGCTTCGCAATCCGCGAAGGTGGTAAGACGGTCGGTTCCGGCGTTGTTGTGAAGATTCTCGAGTAGTTTTGCGTTCAGCGACGAAACAAGGCGAACCCGACGCCTGCAAGGTGTCGGGTTCGCTGATTCTCGCGACTGGCGTTGCTGGTTGATAATTGGCTGAGATTTTGAGGTTGTTTCATGGCACGCGAGTTTGTCTGGCTGGAATGCACGGAAACTGGACTTCGGAATTATCGCGTCATTAAAGAAACGCGTGGTACCGAACGGCTGGAGCTGAAGAAGTACAACAAGAAGTTGCGCAAGCACACTTCTCACAAGGAGTCGCGCAAGAAGTAGGCGGGTCGAGCGGCTCGGGCTTCGCACGGCGAAGTGATACGAACGGGCGTAGCTCAATTGGCAGAGCACTGGATTCCAAATCCAGGGGTTGGGGGTTCGACTCCCTCCGCCCGTGTTTTTTGGTGAGTCTTCGGTGGCTCGTGGCGTCTCGAGACCGTGAGTTCTGCGACAACTGGGGTTTCAACGGTGAATCAAGCGAAAACGGATACCTTGTGGTCGACGCTGTCCAGCGTCACACTTTACAAGAAGAACCAGGGACGGTTGGCGCGGCAGCTTGTCGGCGGAGCGGGTGCTCTGGCGGTGTGTCTGCTGTGTTGGTCGATGAATCAGTCGCTGCTCGCAGAGGCGAATTCGGCCGTCCGAAATGCAGTGACGGCGGTTCTCGGATTGGCCGGTCTGTGGGTGATGTTTCGCGTGGTGAATTTACCGCAGTTTGCGGAGTTTTTGATTGAAGTTCAGCATGAGATGGCGAAAGTATCGTGGCCGAGCTGGCCGCAGCTGCAGCGATCAACCGCTGTTGTGTTGTTCACAATGGGTATGCTGAGCGTGGTTTTGTTTTGTTACGACATTGTCTGGCATTGGGTGCTCAGGCTCGTGCATGTCCTGCAGTTTTAAGGTGGCGCCAGCCCATTGTGGGCGATGGTGAAATGTAACGGTGGTTACGGTAGCGTCCATGGATCTGCGTTTGGCGGACGGGCCCGGGGGGTTTAGTGGCCATGACGGAAGGTGCTGAGCAGCAGATGCAATGGTATGTGCTGAAGGTGCAAAGCAATCGTGAGCGAACGATTCGCGATTCGCTGAAGCGCCGGATCGGGCAGGAGGATCTGGGCGAATTCTTCGGGGAAATCATGATCCCCGTGGAAAAAATCGTAGATAACAAATCTGGCAAGCGCCGGGTGATTGAACAAAAGTTGTATCCTGGCTATCTGATGGTGCAGATGGTCTTGAATGACGACACTTGGTATCTGGTGCGCACAACAAACGGTGTCGGTGACTTCACCGGTTCGGCTGGACAACCGATTCCGATGCAACCGCAGGAAATCGAACGGATGCTCGGCGCGGCGGTCACAGCGCCGGCAGAGCCAGCACGAGTAAAGATCGAATTCAATGTCGGTGATGGTGTAAAAATCAAGGACGGTGCATTCGAAGGGTTTGACGGTCAGATCGAGGGTGTGGACGAGCACAGCGGTAAGATCACCGTTCTGATTGAGATTTTCGGCAGGCCGACGCCTGTGGATCTGGAATCGTGGCAGGTCGAGCGAACCTGAGACTGGTTCCATGAAAGAGGAGATGGGTGGTGGCTAAGAAGCAGGCAAAAATCAAGGCTCAGGTTAAGGTACAGATCCCAGGGGGTAAGGCAACGCCTGCACCTCCAGTCGGTACTGCACTGGGTCCGCACGGTATTAACCTCGGTCAGTTCGTCATGCAGTTTAACGAGAAGACTCGTGATCTGAACGGCATGATCGTGCCCGTGGTGGTAACGGTCTTCGAAGACCGGTCGTTCACATTTGAGTTGAAGAGCCCTCCAGCTTCCGTTCTGTTAAAGCAGGCGGCGGGAGTTGCCAAGGGTGCAGTCAATGCGAAGACGGATCGCGTCGGCAGTGTAACTGCTGCTCAGATTTTGGATATCGTCAAAACGAAGTTCGAAGATTTGAACGCGCGGGATCACGCACATGCTGCCCTGATGATCCGGGGTACGGCACGCAGCATGGGCATCGAAGTTTTGGACTGAGAATTCGGTAATCTTTTTAAGTTCTGGGTGTTCCATGTCACGTTGTTCAAAGCGTATTCGGATTCTGCGTGAACAGATTGCCGATGTTGGTTCAATGGAAATCGGTGCTGCGGTAACTCTGCTGAAGTCTCTTGAAGAGAAGCTTCCAGTGGGTGTGAAGCGATGTCGTTTCGATCAGTCAGTCACAGTCGCTGTCCGCTTGGGGATCGATCCTCGACAGGCAGATCAGATTGTGCGCGGTTCGATCGTACTGCCGAACGGTATAGGCCGATCCAAGCGAGTCATCGTGTTTGCCCAGGGAGATGCTCTGGCGGCCGCGAATGCAGCTGGTGCTGACGTTGCCGGCGGCAAAGAGCTCGCAGAGAAGATCAAGGGTGGCTGGCTGGACTTCGACGTTGCAATCGCATCCCCAGACATGATGGGCGTTGTCGGTCCACTTGGTAAGGTGCTTGGTCCACGTGGCTTGATGCCATCACCAAGAGCTGGAACGGTAACAACCGATGTGGCAAGTGCAGTGAAGGAATATAAGGCCGGTAAGGTCGAGTTCCGCTGTGATTCAGGCGGTAACGTTCACTGCGTCGTTGGAAAGCTGTCGTTCACAGAAACTCAGTTGAGCGAGAACGTTGACGCTCTGCTGAAGTACTTGCGATCGATCAAGCCAGCCTCTTCCAAAGGCCAGTACGTCCGAAATATCAGCCTTTCGGCAACGATGACTCCCGGGGTCTCGATTGCCGGTTGATTTTCGTGGATATGATTCTGGATTGCGATCAACAGCCGGGGCAGTCCCGAGCGGCGTTCGTTGCAGCGGAAGCAAGCACAAGACGACATAGAGAACAGTGATCATAAAAAACAGTGATCGCGGACTGAAACAATCAACCTGGACAGGCCGGTCGGCTTAACCAGTGTGGAGCGCGTCGATGAGTAAAGTAGTCAAGCGAATGATGATCAACAGCATTCAGGGTGCCCTCGGCGAATGCCGGGAAGTACTCGTCCTGGATGCATCCAAGCTGGATGCTGTCGCAGCGAACAAAATGCGAAACACATTGCGTAAGAAGCAGATCACCCTGCTGGGTGTCAAGAATGCGGTAGCTCGCCGGGCGCTGAGTGAAATCGGCTTGACTGGTGCGGCCGATGTTCTGGCGGGTGCTTGTACTCTCGTCTTCGGTGGCGAAGACATTGTGGCACTCTCCAAGGAGCTGACCGAATGGTGTGAAAAGATCAAAACGATTGAGATTCGTGGAGGCGCGATCGGTGCAACACCGCTGCGACCCGCGGATGTCGAATCATTGAGCAAGAGCCCCGGACGCGCAGAGCTGCTCAGCCAGATTGCGGGTTTGATCAAGAGTCCAGGGGGCAGGCTGGTGGGGGCGATTACGTCGGCTGGAGGCAAGATCGCTGGACAAGTGAAGGCTATTGCGGACAAGGCGTCCTGAACGCCGAACGGGTGTGTTGTCGACACCAAATTCTGACCAAACTGACGTCGACTTGTTGTAGCGTCTTGACCCAGAGTGTTTGTTTGAAAGGATGAGTTCGATGAGCGAGTTTGATGCGGCGATTAAAGTGCTGGGCGATCAAATTGTTGGGTTGACCCTGCTGCAAGCCAAGTCGCTGGCAGATTACCTGAAGGAAGTTCACGGAATCGAAGCCGCGGGTGGCGGTATGATGATGGCAGCGGCACCAGCCGCAGCAGCAGCCGCTGTTGTGGAAGAAAAAACCGAGTTCGACGTGATCCTCACCGGTTTCGGCGAGAACAAGATCGGCGTGATCAAGGTTGTTCGTGGTTGCACGGGCCTGGGTCTGAAGGAAGCCAAGGACCTGGTCGAAGGCGTGCCCAAGCCGCTGAAGACCGGTGTTTCCAAGGAAGACGCGGCCAAGTTGAAGGCCGAAGTCGAGCAGGCTGGCGGGACTTGCGAAGTCAAGTAATCAGCCGGTCACGGATGCAGCCAGCGGGCGTTCAACTCGAACGTTCCGCGGGAAGCCGACGAAGAGTGAGAAGTCTGGGCAGTGACGCTGGTCGTGGCGCGGCAGAGGGGATAATCTGACGCGCCTGACGACCCCGGCACAAATTGGGTTGACCCTTGTGCTGGGAATGATTGTTCGGCACAATCCGCATGCGGGTTGTGGCGACACAGGGCGCCGGTACGACTTTTCGTACCTCGCGCAGGTTCCGGGGCACCGTCACTGATCTGGACATTACGGATGTCAAGAGGCGGGTTCAGAGGTCACGCTTTGACAGTCGTGTGCGAAATTTTCCAGGCGAACCCTGCGCTGCCAGTCGGCAGCGACAGTGGGTATCGGTGCGCACGGTGGCGCGCTCACGTCAGAAGTTCGCAATTCTTCTTGAAGCGGGCTCGTATTCATTTCCGGCATGCCCGCCAAGCACCAGCGACGCGACTGGTTCGTTGAGACATTTGTTTCAGCAACCGGCGGCGAGCGGCCTGTTCTCGCAAGATCTAAACTGAGTTCGACGAATCAATTTGGGATTTAGGAAGCAACCTAATGGCAATACCGGCCACCCGTATCATCGAAACGACTGAAGTCCGGTCGTTTGGGTCGCTGCAGTCACAGTTCCCGATCTCTGATCTCACTGAGATCCAAGTCAATTCTTATATCCGGTTTCTGCAGCTGGAAGAGGACCCCCGTGAACGTAAAGACGCGGGACTCGAAGCCATCCTGCGTGAAGTGTTCCCGATCGAGAGTTACGATCATAGATATCGGCTGGAGTACGTCAAGTACGAGTTGGGCAAGCCGCGCTATACGTCGCTGGAATGCCGTCAACTGCGATTGACCTATGGCCGCCCATTCCGGATCTGGCTGCGACTTCAAAAAGAGCAGGCCATCGAGGAAGAAGTATACCTCGGCGACATGCCGATCATGATCGGGGGCGGCGAGTTCATCATCAACGGTGCTGAGCGTGTTGTCGTCAGCCAGTTGCACCGATCACCCGGCGTCGACTTCGTGCAAGGTGCCGAGCCTGGTGAACGTAAGCAGTTTTCGTGTCGCGTGATTCCCGAACGCGGAAGCTGGATCGAAATCGTCATCAGCAAGCGAGAAACGCTGGGCGTTCGCATCGATCAGAGCGGTAAATTCTCGGCGATGACGTTCCTGCGGGCGATGGACCCCAGCTACGGAACAAGTAACGCACTGGTCAAGCTGTTCTACGAAACCAAATCGGTCAAGATTGGCAAGGGAGACGAAGTTCTCGTTGGCAAGCATGCGGCTGAAGACATTGTGTATCCCGCTGGTCACGAACGTGTCGGCGAAATCATCGCCGAATTGGGTGACAAGCTGACGGAAGCGTCGGTTGCTGAGATCCGTACGTCATTGCTCAAATCGGTGGAAGTCATCGACAAGGCTGACGATCTGTTGGCGCTGTCGAGCATTCTCGAAGATCCCACGAGCACTCACGAAGATGCATTGCTGCGGATTTACCAGCGCCTGCGACCGGGAAATCCGCCACAGCTTGAAAAGGCTGTCGAGCTGTTCAAGGAAAAATTCTACGACGTCAACCGATACCGCTTGGGACGCGTCGGTCGATTCCGAATCAATCGCAAGTTCGACCAGACGATTCCCGACAGCGAAATGACGCTGAAGGCCGAAGACGTTGTGAACGCGATCCGCTACGTCATTAAGTTGCGAATCGGTGATAACAGCGCCCACGTCGACGACATCGATAACCTCGGTAATCGCCGGCTGCGAACGATCGACGAACTTGCATCCGAAGAAATTCGTAAGGGTTTCTTGAAGTTGCGACGAACCGTTCAGGAACGAATGAGCCTGAAGGACGTGGAGGAAATGACCCCACGGACACTCGTGAATCCCAAGAGTGTTTCGGCTGCGATCGAGTACTTCTTCGGTCGAGGTGAATTGTCACAGGTCGTCGACCAGACGAATCCTCTGGCCACGCTGACCCACGAACGCCGATTGAGTGCTCTCGGTCCTGGTGGTTTGAACCGGAAGCGAGCAGGCTTCGAAGTGCGCGACGTTCACATCTCGCACTATGGTCGTATCTGCCCGATTGAGACGCCTGAAGGTACGAATATCGGTTTGATTTCGAGCCTCAGTATTTTCTCCAAGGTCGACGACTACGGTTTCCTGATTACTCCATACCGCTTGGTGAAGAACCGCAAGGTGCTGGAAGACGTCGAGTGGCTGCGAGCGGACCAGGAATCGCGAGTCTTCATCGCACCGGCAGATACCCCGGTCAAAGATGCGTACATCTCCGAAGATCGCGTGATGGCTCGATTCCATAACGACGTGGTGTGGATGCCATCTGACGAAGTCGGCTATATCGACGTTGGCTCCTGCCAGATGGTCGGTGTGTCGGCCGGTTTGATTCCATTCCTTGAACACGACGATGCAAACCGTGCCCTGATGGGTTCCAACATGCAACGGCAGGGGGTTCCGCTGTTGATCGCCGAGTCTCCACTGGTTGGTACTGGCTTGGAGCAGGCCGTGGCGGAAAGCTCGGGGATGGTGTTGCGTGCCGAAAAGAGCGGTAAGATCACCTATGTCGATTCGACCTGCATCGAACTCGATGGTAAGCGAACTGAACTCCGTAAGTACACGGGACTGAACGAACGAACCTGCTTGAACCAGACTCCAATCGTCAAGGTTGGACAGCGGGTCAAGAAAGGCGAGATCCTCGTCGATAGTGCAGCGACGTCCGCCGGGGAACTGGCCCTGGGGCGAAACGTGCTGGTGGCATTCATGTCGTTCGAAGGATTCAACTTCGAAGATGCGATCATCCTCTCTGAACGCCTCGTGAAGGAAGACGTCTACACGTCGATTCACATTGACGAGTTCGACGTGGAAGTCCGCGAAACGAAGCTGGGTCGCGAAGAATTCACCCGTGATATTCCGAACGTCAGCGAAAAAGCTCTGCGGAACCTCGACGAAGGTGGGGTTGTTCAGATCGGAACTCGCGTTGAACCGGGCGACATTCTCGTCGGTAAGGTCTCTCCAAAGGCGAAGACCGAACTGACTCCCGAAGAAAAACTGTTGCACGCGATCTTCGGCCGGGCCGGTGAAGATGTGAAGAACGAATCTCTGGAAGTCCCCAGCGGTACCGAAGGGATCGTCATTCACACCGAGAAGTTTTCGCGACGGATGAGTCTGTCGGAAACCGATCGGAAGAAGTTCGAAGCCGAATTGAAGAAGTCCGAGGACACTGGCAATGCAAAGATCGCAGAAGCGTTCCGCGAGTTCCTGAAGGAATTCGAGAAGGTTCTGGATCGTCGCGTGACCGATGCGGATGCCCGCGAACTTCGCAGCATCACCGATGACAAGTTCGTGGCGATGTACGCCGAAGATTTCCGCTCAAAGCTGGAAGGCTTCGACATTCGCAGCCCGCAAAAGAAGGCCGATTGCCGTCGTGCGTTCAAAGAAGGCTGGGGTTCTGTTGAAGAAGCGATCGATCAGCGTGACCGCCAACTCAATACGATGAAGCGTGGGGACGAACTCCCCAGCGGCGTGTTGCAGATGGTGAAGGTCTACGTTGCGTCGAAGCGTCAGATTTCGGTCGGCGATAAAATGGCAGGTCGCCACGGGAACAAGGGGGTTATTTCTAAGGTCCTGCCGATCGAGGACATGCCGTTCCTCGCCGACGGAACACCTGTCGACATTATTTTGAACCCGCTGGGCGTTCCGAGCCGTATGAACGTCGGTCAGATTCTCGAAACCCACCTCGGCTGGGCAGCCGCGAAGCTCGGCTTCAAGGTACGTAGCCCCGTCTTCGACAGTCCTTCGGAAGACGTCGTCAAGCAGTTACTGCGAGACGCCGGACTGCCGGACGATGGTAAGGCTCAGTTGTATGACGGACGTACCGGGGACAAGTTTGAGCAGAAGACGACCGTCGGTTACATCTACATGCTCAAGCTGCACCACCTGGTTGAAGATAAGGTGCATGCACGAGCCACCGGTCCTTACTCGCTGATCACGCAACAACCGCTGGGTGGTAAGGCGCGATTCGGTGGTCAGCGATTCGGGGAAATGGAAGTGTGGGCATTGGAAGCTTATGGTGCCGCATTCATTCTCCAGGAATTGCTGACGGTGAAGAGCGACGACGTCGAAGGCCGTACGAAGATTTACGAATCGATGGTCAAGGGTGAGAACACGCTGGAAGCGGGAACGCCAGCCAGCTTCGAAGTCTTGAACAACGAAATCCGTGGTCTCTGCCTGAACATGCAATTGGAAAAGACATCGATCTGATTGGAAAGCCCTTCCCCATGCAGTCGCGTGGGGTGGGTTCAATCGGGATGATCCCAGTTGGGCTCAGATAACCGGTAAAGACATCATTGAAATACTGGCACCGGACAACGGTTGCCCTGACGAATCAATAAAGCAGACAGATCCTTATCCAGCGGGGGAGGAAATCACGTGAGTGTTGCCGAATCTTCATATGACCGCGTCAACGAGTACTCCGCGATCAAGATTGGCTTGGCCAGTCCGCACGACATTCGCAGTTGGTCGTTTGGTGAAGTCAAGAAGCCTGAAACCATCAACTACCGGACCTATCGTCCGGAACGAGATGGTTTGTTCTGTGAACGTATTTTTGGCCCTGAAAAGGACTGGGAATGCGCCTGCGGAAAATACCGTGGGATGAAATACAAGGGGATGATCTGTGACCGCTGTGGGGTCAAGGTCACTCACAGCCGCGTTCGCCGCAAGCGAATGGGCCACATCGAACTGGCCGCTCCCGTTGTACACATCTGGTTCTTCAAGACGATGCCCAGCCGCCTGGGTGCTTTGCTGAACGTCAAGACGACATCGCTGGAAAAGGTCATCTACTTCCAGGACTACATCGTCCTGGATCCCGGTGACACTCCGCTGCGAAGCGGTCAGTTGCTGACCGAAGAAGAAGCCCGCCAGGCCCGTTCCAAGTACGGGGAAGGGACCTTCACGATCGAGATGGGTGCTGACGCAGTGAAGAAGCTGCTCTGTGGCCTGAATCTGATTCAGCTCTGTGATCAGTTGCGCATTGAACTGCGTAAGACCACCAGCCAGCAGAAGAAGAAGGAACTGATCAAGCGACTGAAGATCGCGGAAGCCCTGCGTGACAGCGAAAACCGTCCTGAGTGGATGGTTCTCGACTGCATCCCGGTCATTCCACCAGATCTCCGCCCGCTGGTTCTGCTCGATTCCGGGAACTTCGCCACCAGCGACCTGAACGATCTGTATCGACGAATCATCAACCGAAACAACCGGTTGAAGAAGCTGGTCGATCTGAACGCTCCTGAAGTCATCGTTCGCAACGAAAAACGAATGCTGCAGCAGTCTGTCGACGCCCTGTTCGACAACAATCGCTGTAAGAGACCTGTGCTCGGTTCATCAAACCGACCGCTCAAGTCACTGACCGACATGATCAAGGGGAAGCAAGGTCGCTTCCGTGAAAACCTGCTCGGTAAGCGAGTCGACTATTCGGCACGAAGCGTGATCGTCGTCGGTCCGACGCTGGAACTGCATCAGTGCGGTCTGCCCAAGAAAATTGCTCTGGAACTTTACCAGCCATTCATCATCCGCCGCCTGAAGGAACTCGGTCATGCCGACACCATCAAGAGCGCCAAGCGAATGCTGGAACGTCGTGACGAAGAGGTGTGGGATATTCTCGAAGAAGTCATCCGTAACCATCCGGTGCTGCTGAACCGAGCTCCTACGCTGCACCGAATGGGTATTCAGGCGTTCGAGCCGACCCTGGTGGAAGGAAACGCCATCCGCCTGCATCCGCTGGTCTGTAAGGGTTTCAACGCCGACTTCGACGGCGACCAGATGGCCGTTCACCTGCCGCTGTCGATCGAAGCTCAGGTTGAAGCGACCACGCTGATGATGTCGACGAACAACATCTTCAGTCCATCCAACGGTGCACCGATCATCAGTCCGTCACAGGATATCGTGATGGGTTGCTACTACGTTACCTTGAAGAAGCCAGGCCTGGTCGGCCACGGCATGAAGTTCTCTTGCCTGCAGGAAGTGCATACCGCGTTCCTGCAAGGGAAGGTCGCCCTGCACGCCACAGTCCATGTCCGTCTGCCGAAGGGCAAACGCGTCAAGGGGGATGGTGCGGAAGGTTTCTCGTCCGGTGGCCTGATCGAAACCAGCGTTGGCCGTGTCATGTTCAACGACTTCCTGCCAGACAAGATGGCGTTCTACAACCAGTCGATGAAGAACCGCGACCTGGCGAACGTGATCTCGGACTGCTACCTGGAACTCGGACGACGTCACACGATTCGTCTGCTCGACAAGATGAAAGAGTGCGGTTTCCGCGAGTCCACCCGCAGCGGTCTGTCATTCGCAACCAGCGACCTGAAGACCCCCAGCAACAAGGAAAAAGTGCTGGCCGACGCAGAAGCCAACGTGCTGAAGCGACAGAAGCTGTATGAGAAGGGGATCATCACCGCCCAGGAACGTTACAACGAAGTTCTGGACATCTGGACTCACGCCAGCGAAGAAATTCGAGGCGAGATGATGGAAGCGTTCAAGAACGACGTCCGCGACGGCGGTGCCTATGTGAACCCGATCTTCCTGATGGCAGACTCTGGGGCACGCGGTGGTCAGGAACAGATCCGTCAGTTGGCCGGTATGCGTGGTTTGATGGCTAAGCCGAGCGGCGAAATCATCGAAACCCCCATTAAGGCGAACTTCCGTGAAGGTCTGACGGTCCTCGAATACTTCAGTTCGACACACGGTGCCCGTAAGGGACTGGCAGATACCGCACTGAAGACCGCAGACTCGGGTTACCTGACCCGTAAGCTGGCGGACATCTGTCAGAACAACGTCATCACCACCCACGACTGTAAGACCACCAAGGGGATCACCCGAGGGGTTGTCTATCGTGGTGAAAAGGTCGAAGTCAGCCTGGCCGACGCCATCCGTGGTCGTGTCAGTCGTTCGAATATTGTGAATCCGATCACCGACGAAATCATCGTTCGTGAAAACGAGATGATCACGGTGGAAACGGCCCGCAAGATCGAAGCGATGGGACTGGAGAAGATCCAGGTCCGCAGCCCGATGACGTGCGAAGCCGACTTGGGGATCTGCCGCCTGTGTTACGGGATGGACTTGTCCACCGGTGCACTGGTGGAAGAAGGTCTGGCTGCAGGGATCATCGCCGCACAGAGCATCGGGGAACCCGGTACTCAGTTGACGATGCGTACGTTCCATATCGGTGGTGCGGCATCCCGCGACGTCGAAGAAAATGAAATCAAGGCTCGCCGCGCTGGACGTGTGAAGTTCGCACGTATCCGCAGCGTCGTGAACTCCGAAGGCTGGGGCGTGGTGCTGGGCCGTAACGGCGAAGTCACCATCCTCGACAACAAGGAACGTGAACTCGAAAAGTACACGATCCCGAACGGTGCTGTGCTGGCCGTTGCCGAAAACGATCTGGTCGAAGCGGGACAGGTCATCTGTACGTGGGACCCTCACTCAGTGCCGATCCTTTGCGAAGTCGGTGGTCGCGTCCGGTTCGAAGACCTGGTCGAAGGTCAGTCCGTTCGTTCCGAAATGGACCCGAACGGCAACATGCGACGAACGGTTATCGAACATAAGGGCGATCTGCATCCGCAGGTCATCCTGGAAGATACGACCGGCAAGATCCTGGACTTCTACTACCTGCCTGAACGTGCAAGTATCGAAGTTTCCGAAGGCCAGGTCATTACAGCAGGCTCGGTGCTGGCCAAGAACCCACGTGAATCGACAGGGACGCAGGACATCACCGGCGGTCTGCCACGAGTCACCGAACTGTTCGAAGCCCGTAAGCCAAAAGAACCTGCTGTTATCGCGGAAATCGATGGGGAAGTGGAACTGGTTGCCGAACGTAAGCGTGGCAAGCGAGTCATCATCGTTCGTGGTACCGACGGGACCGAAGTCGAGCACATCATTCCGCACGGTAAGCAACTGTTGGCTCACGCCAAGGAACAGGTGCGAGCGGGTGATGCCCTTGTTCGTGGTCCGCTTGTTCCGCACGACATTCTGCGTGTCAGCGGGGAAGAAGCCGTTGAGCAATACCTGTTGCACGAAATCCAGACCGTGTACCGGTCGCAGCGTGTGGTGATCGACGATAAGCACATTGAAATCGTCGTTTCACAGATGCTGCGTAAGGTGAAGGTTGAAGACGTCGGCGACACGACCTTGTTGCCAGGCTTGCTGATCGACCGGTTTGAATTCCGCCGCATCAATCGTCAATTGCAGGACAGTGTCCGGATCGTCGAACCAGGTGATTCCGAATTCCACGAAAACGACGTTGTGGTTGCCACGACAGTGGAGCAAGTGAATCGCGAAATCGAAGCATCGGGTGGCAAGCCGATCAAGACGGCCAAGGCTCGACCTGCGACAGCAAGCACTCAGTTGCTGGGGATCACGAAGGCAGCCGTTCAGAGCGAAAGCTTTATCTCGGCAGCCAGCTTCCAGGAAACGACAAAGGTGTTGACCGAAGCCGCAATCGCCGGCAAGATCGACAACCTGGTCGGCCTGAAGGAAAACGTCATCCTGGGTCACCTGATTCCAGCGGGAACGGGCTTCAGCCTGCATCGTCAGTCTGAAGTGAAGATCAAGCCAGAAGCCCTGGCCGAAATCTACGCCGAACGTGATCGCATCCTGGCCGCTCGAGCCAACTTGCTGAACGAACCCGGACTCAGCAACAAAGACAACGACTGACCATATGGCTAAGTTCGAAAAGGACGGGCAGAAATGCCCGTCCTTTTTTTATGGACTATTGGTGACCAAATCGCATTCAATAGATCCCGATTCCTGCTGCGTTGGCCAGATTTGAAACAAACCACTCGACTGACGGTGGCGAGAGTGGTATACGTCGAGTTGCTCAGATCATGTACACGATGGGAGTTAATACCAATGCCGACCCGTGAAGCTCTTCTGCAGGATGCCCTTCTATTGTCGCCTGGGGATCGGGCGCTTCTCGTAGACGCACTGGAAGAGAGTCTCAATCACGGCGAATTCGCTACACCGGAAATTGCCGCCGCGTGGTCGGAAGAAATCGACCGTCGACTGGCTGCATACCAACGCGGTGAAACGAAGGCGCTGACGGTCGATCAAGCTTTGGATCACATCCGGCACTCGCTGGACGAATGTCGCGCAGGACAGAAGACGCCGTGATTGTTCGCCTGTTGTCTGAAGCGGTCGAAGAGGCCAATGATGCCGCGTTGTGGTATGGCAATCGGCGCCACGGTCTCGGTGACGAGTTCCTCGCCGACCTGCAATCCGCGCTGGCAGCAATCGCGGAGCGGCCGCGCGGGATGCCTGTGCTGGAGTGCTACTCTGGTTCACATAACATCCGACGTTACATCCTCCGTAGATTTCCCTACATCGTAGTCTTCACACACGACACGGAAGAGTGCCTGGTCGTCGCCGTGGCGCACACCCGTCGGCGTCCATTCTATTGGCGGAGCCGTTTGGTGTGACATCGCCAGCGATCGGTGGGGAACAAACATACTAAAATGAACTGGCCTGATGATTTTCGGTGTGAACCTGTGCCAGGCGCAACGATTGAACAGTTGCATGTGTTCATGGAGAGTGTGTTCGCCCCTCTGACGCCTGAGGAAATTAAGGAGCTATCCGACGAACACCGCAAGATTGTCGGAGATGGCAGTTTTGACGCACCGTTCTGCCCAGAGAAATGGACCTTGCCGCAGGCTCCGTTACCGGTTGAATACCTGGATTTTCTACGATGGTCGAATGGTGGATACTTTCAAGGGATTGGCCACGACCTTGATCCGTTGTTTTCGACACATGAGGTCCGTGATTATATGCTGGCTTACAACATCCCTCATTGGATGCCAGAGACATGTCCAATTGGGTTCGATGGCGGCGGTGGCTTCTACCTGCTCGATATGCGTAATGCGTTACAACCAAGGGAATTCCCCGTAGTCTGGGCTCATGCGTCCAATCTCGGCTTTCATGATGCAAGACCTTTGGCAAAGTCGTTTTCTGAGTTTATCGAAAAGAGACTGGGCGAGTAAATGTATGCGTGAGAGCTCCACTCTTCCGTTGACGGTCACGTTGTCGACCAATAGAGTTTGACAGAACCCCGTTGGGCGACATCTCACGGTTCTACGGCGAGTTATAAACGGTGATCGTAAAGCAACCGACGGAAGGAGGCATCCTGAATGGATGACGTCGACTCAACCAAGCCTTACATCTTGACCATTCGCGACGTGCTTTCGCCAACGGAATGCTCAGACCTCATTCGACGGATTGAGTCCCTGAAGCCTCGCGTCGCCACAATCAATACAGCATCCGGGCCCGTTGTCAGTCGTGACATCCGAAACAATGAGAGGGTCATCTTCGAAGATCGGCCGCTGGCCGATATGCTTTTTGATCGCATTCGGTCACAGGCTCCGGCCGAGATTCATGGCATGACGCTGGTTGGTGCCAATGAGATGTTCCGTTGCTACCGCTATAAGCCCGGCATGCGTTTTGCGCCGCATGCTGATGGTCCGTTTGTTCGAAATGACAATGAGCAGAGTTTCTATTCGTTCCTCGTCTATCTGAACGACGGATTTAAAGGTGGGGCACGACGTTCATGACGCAGCCAGAGGTTGCAATTCAACCGGAGACTGGCATGGGACTGTTATTTCAGCACCCGATCATTCATGAAGGGAGCATTGTAACCTCCGGAGTCAAGTACGTCGCAAGGAGTGACCTGATGTATCGTCGCACTCCTGCTTAAGCACAGGGTGGCCCGGCTTGCGTCTCTTTAGACCGGGCACAAGGGTAACAGGTGTTCGGGGACATAGGTAACAGGTT
>JBAWWJ010000019.1:0-56401 GCA_037146815.1 Planctomycetota bacterium | reverse complement strand
GAGCGCAAGTCGCCTATCTTACCAAGATGCCGCAGAGTGCGCGCTGGCCCTGGCGATGGACGTCTCACCCGAGCCTCCCGACTTCAGACAAGACCTATTGGGACCATGGTCGAAATTTCTTGGTTCTGATGAGGGGAAGTCGTACGTCCGCAATCATATTACCGTTTCAGCGGATGGTTTGTTCCGCATCGAAGGTCTCCCTGCAGCCGAATATCAATTTTCCGTAAAGGCTTTTGGAGAAGCCGCAATCAGCAAAACTCGACCAGCAGGCCCACTTTTATCGGGAAGAGGAAGTTTCATTGTTTCCGGCGTCGTTTCACAAGAACCCGTCGAGGAGATCGACCTGGGTGTGATCGACCTGCAATCGCACGTTCCGCTGAAAAAAGTTGCAGACTGGGGAAGGGGCGAAGCTGCAAAGAATGGCCTGCTCGCTCGCGTGATTCCCGTCTTGAGTTCAATGAGCGAGGACAATATTGATCCGAATCAGCGTGCGACAAAGTTTGCAAAGCCTGATGACGTGGCATTTGTCGTAGAACTCGAAAACATTAGCGACAAACCAATCCAATTGCTCGACACGCGGTACGGCGCTTCTTATGGGGAAGCCAAGGGAAAAGCTAACTCGAACTGGTTCGGTCAATTTCTATTTTCTTTCGATCTGTTCGATCAGAATGGCAAGCGGATCGAGCGACCTGAAGTGCAGGTCGTTTCCCAGGACATGATTCTCGACGGGACGCTCGTTGTGCCACTCGCACCGGGAGCGACCCATCGATTCCTGCTCCGTCCTGCCGAATGGCTGCGGCCATTCACTCTTCCGTTGGAACATGGTCGGTATGGTATAGCGATCCGGTATCATGGGATGCCGGACCGCGTGGCAACACGCATCAAGGAATATCGACCGGATAGCCCGACCCTTCAGGCAGTGGGTGGAGACGTTGTCTCCGGTGTGGTGCAGATCGATGTCGCCGGCGAAAAAAAGACAGGCTCACCTACGGACGCTCTGAATGAGGAAACAACGGGCATCGACGGCGAGAAGAGCAAGAGTCTCCATCCTCAATTGGTATGGGGTGCCCCTTCCAACGGATTGCGAGCGGCAATGTCGTTTTTTCCACACAGATCGACGCACGCGCACGGCGATAAGCCAAAACTTAACTTGCATGTTCAGAATGTGATCGACAAGCCGATTATCTTCGCTACGGAACTTTGGCTGTCGGAACTGAGCGCATCGGTGAAGGACGATCGAGGTGAATCCGTCACCGTCGGCACCGCTTGGTACAGTGGAATGACTCCGACGGCTCGCGTGACATTGAAGCCTCAGCAAATTCTCAAACTTGACGCTGGTAACATCGGGTTTGCGATCACGAAAGAGCGATCCGAAAAGTTTGAACATATCACCAATCGAACACTCGTCGCGCCGGCCGGAAAGTATTCACTGCAACTCGGTGGTCGTTTTGGAGACAGCTTCCTGTTGAAGGATAGTAAGGACAAAGTACTGGCCCCGCTGGAGGGAGACTACATTGGCGAACTCAAGACAGGGGCAACTCCGTTTGAGGTGACTCACGAAACCATCGATTGTGAAATTATCGATGCGGTGACAGGCAAGCCAGTTGCGGGAACTTTGGTGAATTTCCGGTTCTTCAAACCAAAGTCTGGCGAAAAACCGGAAGAGATTGTTTCAGACATGTTCTGGGGGCCGAAGTCTCCGAGCCGTATCTACTTCGCGATCCCGGAAGAAGTCCTGAAACGAACCGATCGTGAAGACATCGAATTTCAATGGAGCGTGAGTGGTCACCCGGACTATGAATATCTGGCTCCCGCCGAGCGGATTAAACTTCAGCCATTCTTTCGGGATGGTACAAAAGAGGTTCGTGAAAAACTCAAACAGATCAAACTGACTCCCAAAAAGGTTATCAATGCTGGTCCCGGAATTGGCCCGAGAACGGCCGCTGCGCGCTACCGTGGTACGGTGATTGGTCCAGACGGAAGACCGTTCAAAGGAGCCAGCGTCTTTTTGCTGCCATTCAGTCTGAAGGCCAACTCAATCGGAACAGTCCGGGCGGAATCGAATGCCGAAGGGCGCTTCGAATTTGATGCTCCAGACATGGCATACGTCGATGATCAGGGACATTTTCAGCGGAAACAAGGGTTGGTGATTGCCAGTGCCGAGGGGTTTGCCTCGGATTGGTCCAAAACCGCCGGGCACCGTGTCGGTGGACTCCAGGCGATCCCGATTGAAGAGGCATCCATCGAGCTGCGACTCGCCAAAGACGACGTTCCGATCCATGGACGATTTCTCGCCCCCGATGGTCGTCCGCTGGCAGGAGCTCGAGTTCAAATTGTTGAAGTCATGATCCCGCTTCAACAGGATCTGGATGCTCATCTGGATTGGGAAATGAAAGCGAGTCTCTTAAATTCGATTGCCTACGCTCGCTCGTTCTATCTGCCTCACCTGCTGCCGGGACTCAAGGCTGAGGCCCGGACTGACAATGAGGGGAATTTCAAACTTTCCGGAATTGGACGTGACCGGTTGGTTCGCTTGAAGGTTTCAGGGCCAACGATTGTCGACACCGAACTGGAAGTGATGACGCGCGAGTCACCTGATGTACGGATTCGACTGGGGGATCCCACATTACCGACCGAGGTTGTGTCGATGATTCATGGTGCGGGGTTCACCCTGGGGTTGAAGCCCGGCCGAACTGTCAAAGGCCGTGTGATTGACCGCGAGACTGGAAAGCCGATTGCAGGAATGTGGGTGGGACAACGTCAGAATGCGGTCAATGAGATTACGCCTGGCTTATACCCCTGGACGACCGACGATGTGGGGCGATTTACGATATCGGGGATTTCCCCGTCCAGTCACGACATAGAAATTGCTGCAGTCACAACACCGGGACTTCCTTACCAGTCTGCCAGTGCGATGGCTGATGGCCAGGACGAAATCACAATTCAATGCCTGCGTGGAATTCCATTCCTGCTAAAGGTGGTTGACCAGCACAATCAACCTGTGTCTGCGGAAGTCTGGTACACCGACATTCAACCCAATCCATACATTGCAAAGCAGCGAGACGAGTTTCGTTGGCCAGTCAATACCGCTGGAAATCTTGGAGACGGCAACTACCGGGGATTTGTGCTCCCCGGACCAGGAGCTGTGCTGGTCCGACTGCCGCAAGAAATGCGGTATCGCCCTGCACGCGTAAATCCCAAAGCCTTTTTTTCTCCTGGCAGGTCGACGGACGATACTTCACAATTCGGGACGCTCGATGATCTCGTAATTTCTCGGGGAGTCTACCGGGACACGATCTATCGCGGCGATCGAATCGCACAGAAGGAGTTTGCGTCAATTGTCCTGGTCAATCCTCCGATCAATTCAGCCCAACTGGAATTGGTTGCAACTGTCACGATCGATCTGGAGTCTGGGCCAGGTCTCCGTTGAATCTCCCCAGCCAGATCATGGACGCCAAGCGATTGCTCCGCCGCTGGAATTTCGGATCGTCGGTCAGTCTCTCTGGCAAATCACGGCTAATCGATTCAATGTTGTTGATGCGAGTCTCGCTGGGTGGTAAAACAAGATGCCAGACGAGCCCTGCCCTGCCTGCCGTAAGAGTCGTTGCCCAATGCATCCATTATTCCACTGTCGATTGCTCCTGGCTGTGACATTTGCATTGGGTCAGGTTGCTTATGCAGACCTGCATGAACAGATCGATCAGGCCATTTCGGCGAAGGCGGGTGGAGATGTTGCCGCCCCGGCGACTGATGAAGAGTTTGCGAGGCGCCTGTTTCTGGATCTCGCCGGGAATATCCCGACTGCCGATGAAGTTACGGCGTTTGTGGCGGACGCAAATCCCAACAAGCGAACGGCATTAATCGACCGACTGCTGGCTGCTCCCCAATACGGACGGCGCATGCAGGAAGCGATGACTGCCATGCTGCTGGAACGCCGAACTGGTTCGATTCCTGATAAGGAGTGGAACAAATATCTGACAGATTCATTCAACGCGAATAAGCCATGGAATGTTCTGACGCGAGAATTGCTGTTCGCGGACGACGACGAGGGACTCAAGCCCGCTCGGAAGTTTCTGGGAGTCACAGGTCGCGAAAAAGCACCTCATCAGATGACTCAGGACATTGCCCGATTGTTACTGGGACGAAGCATCATGTGTGCTCAATGTCACGATCATCCGAATATCGGCGATTACACGCAGGCCGAATATTTTGGTCTGTTTTCCTACCTGCAAGACAAGCCCGAGCAGGCGAAAAGTGAGTTTGAATCGGTCTTCGTGAAAGGAAAGAAGGAAACGTTTCCCCGGTTACCCGGCAAGGAGCAAGTGACAATTCCGGTTTTCACGAAGGAACAGGTGAACGAGGCCAAAGCGTTTCGTCCTCGACTGCTCCTAGCCCGCGATCTTCCCACCACAGACAACGAACATTTCAATCGTAACATCGCTAATCGTCTCTGGTTTCTGATGATGGGGCGAGGTCTGGTGCAACCGCTGGATCTACATCATTCCGCCAATCCCCCGTCGCATCCAGAACTGCTCAAATTGCTCGCAGATGACTTTGCGGCCCATCAATACGACGTGAAATACCTGTTCCGTCAGATTGCTCTTTCCAAAGCGTACCAGCGAACTAGCCAGATTCCTGCGGGTGCCAATCCCCGGCAATTCGCGCCGGAATCGTATCGCATTTTCAATCCCAAGCCGCTTTCTCCGGAACAACTCGCATGGAGCACGATGCGAGCGACCGGAAACCTGGTTGCTCTGGAAGCAGCAGGGGTGCCCGAGAAATCGACGTTCGGCTGGTACAACTACATCAACGGTCGAGTGGCCAATCCACCGGGTAACATTCCCGATGTCCTGGATCTGTTTGTCGGCGTGTTTGGAAATCCCCCTGGTGAAGCCGAAATGGATTTCACGCCGTCTATGGGGCAGGCGTTGTTTCTTTTGAACGAACGCCTGTTGCAGCATTGGCTGGAGCCTGGAAACGGCAATCTGATTGAATTGGTCAAGAAGCAAACCGATTCAAGTGTGATTGTCGAAACGATGTATCTGACGATTTATTCGCGACGCCCGACGGAGACGGAACGGAATGTTGGCATTGAGTTCCTGACGACCCACAAGGCCCGGGGGGATCTGGCACTGGCGGATCTGGCGTGGGCACTGATCGCATCTGACGAGTTTCGAATGAATCACTAGACTAGGTGAGGCCCGTTGTCGACTTTCGCTTCAAGTAGAACAGGTTGCCATGCATCCATTTTCCTGTAACAGCGACTATCACGAAGTCTCGCGCCGTCAGATGCTTGGGCTGCTGGCAGGTGGGGCGACTGCGGGCTCGCTCAATATCGGCATCCTGCTGACGCCATCGGTCGCGGCTGACGTTCGTCAGCAGGGGAAGCAGGTTCTGTTCATCTGGCTGGATGGTGGGATCAGCCAGTTGGAAAGCTGGGACCCCAAGCCACGGTCCGAATTCGGTGGACCGTATCGAGCAATCTCAACCTCGGTTCCGGGTGTAGAGTTCAGTGAACTGGTCCCCCACACGGCTCGCCAGATGGACAAGCTGGCCGTGATTCGTTCGATGTCGACAAAAGACGAAAATCATTCGACCGGAGTGGCTCGAGTGCAACGGGGTGACCCCAAGAATCGGGGTGTCGACTATCCGTTCCTTGGATCCGCACTCGCCAAACTGCTTCCGCCACCCACGAACAATCTGCCTCCCTACATGCATATCAAACCGGGGCGCGGTGGATTTCAGTGGCAGGATGCGGGCTTCCTCGGAGCACGCTACGGGGCGTTGACGCTGGGAGAAGGAAAGCCACCGATCCACATTATTCGTCCGAATGGTATCGATGATCCTCGTGATGACGCCCGCAACACCCTCCGCCGACAACTGAATCAGCAATTTCGCGACAAGCACCGTGAGTCTGACCTGGCGGCCTACGAATACTCTTATGACACCGCTGAACAACTGATGAAGCGACGCGACCTGTTTGACGAAACGGGGGTCCCCCCAGCCGACGTCGCGCGATACGGGACCCATCCACTTGGTCGCCATCTGCTGCAGGCCCGGCGGTTGCTCGAGGCGGGAGTGCAGTTTGTCAAAGTGACGTCGTACCACTGGGATATGCATGGAGACAATTTCAACATGCATCGTCAACTGGTCCCGCAAATCGATCAGCCATTTGCTGCGATCATTGAAGATCTTCACACACGTGGAATGCTCGATAACGTCCTGGTCGTGCTGATGTCAGAGTTTGGTCGGACACCAAAGATCAATACTCGGCTGGGACGCGATCACTGGCCGGAGGCCTGGTCGCTGATTCTGGCGGGTTGCGGTATCAAACGTGGGGTCGTGGTTGGTAAGACAACCGCTAACGGGGCGTTCTGCGACGGAACAGAATACGACTGCGGCAATCTGTTTCATACGATTTTTCAGGCGGTCGGCATCGATGCTGCGAAGACTGAATATGTGAATAACGGCCAGCCCTTGCCGATCGCCCACGAAGAGCATTCGAAGATCAGCGAGGTACTTGCCTGATGAGAGCCAACCCGACATTGGACGTGACCAAGGCTTGGGAAATACAGGCGCATAAGCACAATCGTCCCCTCCTCTGCTGTGCCTTCAGCCCCTGCGGAACGTATCTCGCGGCCGGGTCACAGGACGAGAATCTGCTCATGTGGAACCTGTCCAGCGGAGAAAAACTGACGCTGTCAGGGCATACCAGCTGGATTCATACGGTCGCCTTCCATGCGACCGAAAAGCGATTGCTCGCTGGCGATTTGAACGGAGTGTTGCGCTGCTGGGACTATTCCGTGAGCCCCCCGGCAGTTCAATGGGCGGTGCAAGAGGCACACCAGACCTGGGTCCAGGCGATCATCGCAACACCTGATGGAAAGCACTGGGTAACGGCTGGGACCGATGGAACGGTGCGAATCTGGAACGCTGGCGACGGAAAGCTGTCGGGTGAGCTTCCCGGACACGATACGGAGGTCTATTCACTGGCAGTTCATCCCCAGGGAAGGTATCTGGCCAGCGGCGATCTGAAAGGACAGATCTTTCTCTGGAACCTGGAGACTCGTCTGCGCGAGCGATCTTTCGACGCAGCAATCCTGCACACGCGCAAAGAAGACTTCCTGGCCGATGTGGGTGGAGTCCGGTCGTTGGCATTCGATGCTGAAGGGGCTCAACTGGCGGCAGGTGGAATGACAGACGCCGAGAGCAACGCCTTCTGTCCCGGCAAGCCAGCCGTCCTGGTATTCGACTTCGCAAGCGGCGCATTGCGACGAACGCTACGCCCGAAGGAGAAGTCTGACGGGCCAATCAAGGGGCTCTGTTTCCTGCCAGGTGGAATCATCGCGGCACAGGGGGAGCATCTGAACGCAACGTCGTCGCTGGAGTTTTTCGGTCCTGACAAGGTGGAACCGATTCATGTCATTCGGCGTGAGAGCGGCTACTGCCTGAACTTGCACCCCGAAGGGCGACAACTCGCAGTCGCCAGTTTCGTCAACAACGGACGAGGTGGAAACGGTCGCCATTCAACTCCGGCCGAGTACGCCAGCCATCATGGCGCAGTGGTTGTCTATGGTCTCTATGACAAGACCGGACAGACGTGAAATTCTCTTGAAATCTATTTCCTCGGTTTTGATGTGGAAAAGTTCGTCGACTTCACTGGGCATTTACGATTTCAAGGCGACTTTATGCCAGATACTTCAGGCAGTGTGACAATTTCGTCGGCCGAACTTTGCAGGTTCGCAACAGAGCTTTTTCGAGCGGCAGGGGTCAGCGCCGAGGAAGCGAATATTGTCGCGTCGAGCCTGGTGGAATCGAACCTGTGCGGCCACGATTCGCACGGAGTCGTGCGAGTTGCGGAATATCTGCTTTCGCTGACATGCGGCTCATTGCGTGCCGGCGTTGAGCTGTTGGTTCTCAATCAGACTGCGTCGCTGCTGGTCTGCGATGCCCAGTATGGGTTCGGGCAGGTCCAGATGCATCGGTTGATTGATCGCCTGGAGCCAATGGCTCGGGCTCAGGGGCTGGCATGCGGAACGATTCGCAGATGTGGGCACGTTGGTCGACTGGGAGAATGGGTTGAGGTCCTGGCTCGCAGAAATCTGGCCGGTCTGATGTCTGTGAATGACAACGGCGTGCTGATGTGCGTCGCTCCACCGGGAGGAATAGATCCTCGTATCAGTACCAATCCGATTGCCCTTGGAGTTCCCACCGATGCGGAACCATTAGTTCTCGACATTTCGACAAGCGTCGTCGCCAACGGCAAGATTCGAGTCGCGAAGAATGCCGGGCATTCCTGTCCCGAGGGATGGCTGCAGGATTCCAATGGTCGCCCGACAACCGATCCTTCCACCCGTTTTGCAGATCCACCGGGCACCATTCTCCCCATGGGTGGTTATAAAGGATTCGGGTTGGGTCTGCTGATGGATACTCTGGTTGGCGGGCTGAGCGGTGGCCAATGCCCCCCTGCCCCATCTGGAGAACTCGACTGCAACAATGTCCTGTTACTGGCGTTTGATCCAGTCAAATTCTGCGGACTGGAACACTTTGTCCGGCAAAGTGTGGGGCTGTGTGACTTCACGCGGGCATCTCGTCAGGTCGATCCAGCAGCAGAAATCCGATTGCCTGGTGATCGCAGCCGTCAAACTCGCGACTCGCGATTACGCAGCGGAATTGAAATTGATCCTGGGACTTGGGAGCAATTATTGGCGCACGCGGCACATTTGAAAGTCACTGCACCCGGCATCTCGCGAAACGCGGATTTACGTACGTCTGACGATTGAGTCACGGGCTGAGTTGCAAACGATGGACGGGATCATTGAATATCACGGGGCATTCCGTCAGAAGCGATTGTGTACGCGACTGAATGTTCCGCAAGATATTTATTAATAGATGGTTATGTCGATTTACACCAAATCGCGAGTCGAGCCATTGAACGAAATCAGGCCCCGGCCGATTTTTGGTGGCCCAATAATATTGCAGCAGAATCATACGGCGGCCGCTTTTTCCTGTTGCAAACCCTCGCCCTTTTCGTGAGGATATCTTACCGATTTTGCCCGCAAGATCGTCAGGATCCATTCCTATTTTCGTCGTTTTTCGCCTTGGCCCCGTTCTAATTCAAGATTGAGGATCGGTCATGGATTCGCAGCCACAAGATCAAACGCCTGATCTCCCACGTTGTCGAAGCTGCAATTCTCCTTTGAATATGGATGATGAGACGCTCGATCAAGACGTGTCGTGTCATACCTGCGGCAGTCAGACACCGCTGGCTCCCAAAGAATCGTCGGGTACCCAACAGGGACGCATGATTGGGCACTTCCGACTTCTCGAACTGGTCGGGACTGGACGATTTGGTGCTGTGTACCGCGCTTTGGATACCAAGTTGTCACGCGTCGTCGCGATCAAAATTCCTCGCAAGGACGATTTCAGCCTGCACACGGTCCACATGTTTGAGCGTGAAGCCAAGGCTGCAGCGGCTCTGAGTCACCCGAACATTGTGCGACTTTACGAGGTTGTCACGATTGACGGCGCTAAGCTGATTGTCAGTGAGTTCATCTTTGGTGACGACCTGAAAGTCTTTCTGAGTGCTGATGGATTCGCTTCGACGAACGAGATCATCAAATTCATGTTGAAGACTACGGAAGCGGTTCAACATGCCCATCAGCACGGTGTGGTCCATCGTGACCTGAAGCCCGGTAATATTCTCGTGGATCGTGATCGGCAGCCCCACTTAACAGACTTCGGCCTGGCGAAGATGGAGGCCACCGAACAGACCATGACGACGTATAAGGACCAGCTTGTCGGCACGCTGGCGTATATGTCGCCAGAACAGGCCAGCGGTCGGATACATGATGCCAAAGCCCCTTCCGATATTTTTTCACTCGGGGTGATTCTGTACGAGCTGCTGACTCGCCAACGCCCCTTCCCGGGCGAGACGTTAACCGAAATTGTGGGCCGAATTCGGAATGAAGAGCCCATCAAACCGAGGATGATCCGACCTGACCTGCCCCAAGACCTGGAAACGATTTGCCTGAAGGCACTTTCCAAGAACCCCCGTGATCGCTATGCGTCTGCCAAGGCCATGGCGAACGACCTGAGCCTGTTCCTGGAAGGGAAGCCGACAGTCGCACGTCCAACGACCAGTTTGCAACGGAGCTTGCGGTGGTTGAGAAAGAATTCAACCGTCGCCCTTGTTTGTCTCGCAGGTCTCGTCAGCACTGCTGCGGCCGCCCTGATTCCCTCGCGACTTGCACCTGTATTTCCCGAAGTGGAATTGGCGACTGATCCACCTGAAGCTGAACTGCGACTTTTCCCGATCAATCTGACGACGGGCAAGATCGACGACGAGAAAGTCATCCGCCCCCGGAGGAAGACGCCGTTTCGCTACAGAATTGCCCCAGGCGACTACTTGGTTGTCGCCAAACTGGATGACGATCGATTTCATGAAGTGATTCGTCGAGTACCCCAGGAGGGGCAGCCAGCTGGAATGTTTAACCATTGCTATTGGCGACGAGACAATAAGGGGACTGTGATTCTGAGTCCGATCAGGATTCCAGCAAAAGAAGTTGCAGACTCGATGGTGTTCCACGATGATGAACAGGGATTCTATTTGGACCCTCATGAGGTCACGACCAAGGAGTTTTGTTCCATCGTTGTTGATCATGCTACAATGTCGAACAACTCTGCTGAATCGCCAATGACACGTTTGACTTACAATCATGCCCTGTTTTATGCAGAACTGATGGGGAAGCGATTGCCGACAGCGGATGAAATCGAATTTGCTGCAACCAATTCCCGAAAGACTCGATATCCATGGGGAATGGAAGAACGAAAAATTCCCGTAGGAATTGTTCCGGTCGGAGAAATTCCGTTTGATAAAACGAATGCCGGAGTCTACGGGCTTTGTTCAAACGGAGGGGAATTCACGCGTACCTACGTGAGGAGTGAGATCGATGTTGGGGCTCACGCTGCTCCGCTATTGAAGATTCCGACAGTCGATCAAGCGATTGTAAGTCAATTCAATAGCGATCAGAAGTCGTTAGTTCGAGTGGGCAGGTCGACGGAGTCGCACTTACACGACGTTGCGTTCAGATGTGCCAGAAGCAAGACTCCCCGGTGGTAAGGCCAAGGAGTCTGCGGACCTCTCGTTTACTACTGCTGAAGCTGTGAAACGGTTGTGACGACGTAGGTCGTGGTTCCGATTTTCACTTCGGCAAAGTGTGGTGCGACAATCTTTACTTGATTCGTCACATCGCGCACCTTCTGGTCAGCAGGAGGCTGTTCAATTTCCCTGCCAAGATTGGCATCAAAGACCGACCCCTTCACGGCTGATGCTGCAGAGGTTTCTTGAACGTCGACGCGAAATGAATCCAGACGGGCAAAGTATTGAGTGTTACCAGAAATGAAACTGATGAGCATTCGCCCATCAACGATCTCCGTCGCTTCAAACGTCGCAACCCACTCGGTTCCATCTTTCTTCTTGAAGCTCTTCGAGCCATTTTTCAGCACGAACTTTTCGTCCCATGTCCAAAGTCGATCCTGCTTAAACTTCCGTTGATACTTGCCATCTGTGGAACCAACCGGGTTAACAAGGATACATTGTGCAGATGGGCAGGTCGGACATGGGTCATAGTTGCTCGTGTCATAATCGCCTTCTGGCATGAGCCCCCATGTTGCGTTGGTGTTGTCACAGGAGTCGTGCCAGAAAACGCCATAATACAAGTGGACTCCTGCAACAAAGAATGCACAGCTACAGGAGCCGCCCGGTTGAATCACAGCTTCGTCACAGCGTGCGGCCCGAAGAGCGGCGCGGGCACATGGCTGGTGTGTGACACCAGCGCACTGTCGCCGTGTCGGTCGACATCCCCTTGCGGCATCAACTCGCATTTCCAGCCCGACCAGTGATCCTGCCATAATCGCCACCATCATCAAACGATTCATCAGTCTTCCTCCATAAAAACGAATCGGTCCATTACAGCCCCTCAGGCCGACCTGAGCGAAATGATACACACCAACGACAGCACAATCCACCCACTCAGGCAGTTCTGCGTATTTTCCGCAAACAGCCCCAAGCGAGTCAACGCGACAGATTTAGTCCCGGCGTGTATGCTGGTCAATTGTCGCTGGTAGTGGCGCCGTAAAATCGCCCAACAGGGCTACGCGGCCTTTGATTCGGCCACGTGAAACTTGTGAGTGTCAGCAAGTCATCAATTCACGTTCAATTCGCTGATATCCGTCCATGTATCATCGATTGAATCGTTGTTTGTCGCATCTGTTTTTTCAGTCGCTTCGCTCGCCGAATCCATATCGGACGCTTCTGCGAACACAACGGACAATTCGACTGAGTTCGGTTGTTCAGTCTGCAACGAAGCGTCTGGCGAAACCTCATGAGTTTCTTCCAACAGCGGTACCACGGGATCGCGTTGCCCGTATCGCAGTTCGTGCAACCAGCCAAGCAACGGGGCTTTGTACGGGCGGAACTTGTCGAGGGTGCCAAAATCGGCACGGAACAGCAGCGCCCTGTTCGATCCTAAACGGCCAGCGGCAGGACTATCAATCAGATTGCTGGAGTCATTCGCATTCATCGCAAACAGGATGCGATGTTCAAACCGATTCATCAGTTCGCGCCCCAACCAGCGCAATGCCGACTGGTAACCGTCAGCCCAGACAAGCGGAAAGACTCCCGACGCTGCTCCATCCTTGATAATGTCAGAGAATAAGGAAGCCGAACTGGCAGTTTTCGACTTGTCGAATCCGCCAAATCCTCCGAATTCGTCGTCTGATTTTCGCAAGTCCCGGAATCGCGCCAGGTCAAATACGACGACGAAGATTGGTTCTCCCAGCGCATCCTGTCGTGAATGCATCTGTTCGACAACGTCTTGCAATGCTGGTGCCGAGTCGCGCGGACTGATGACTTTGAGACCCGGAACGAATTCCGCCAGAGCCTGCCAGACTCGGGCTGGATGACTGTCGGGCAGGCTGCCATCCAGGACAATGAACCTGGCGTTCCCTTGCCCTGCCAGTCCCAGAACGCCGGTTGATAATGTTCCCAGGGCCGCGTCCTCGTCGCGACCAATGATCAGCGTGGGGCCGCCGTCGCGAGGGCCGAACGGCAACTTCGTTGCACCGGTCAAGGCAACGGCTTCGCCCACCCACAACGAACGGGTTTGCGACCTGCTTTGAACGTCGGCAGAATTTGGAACCGGTTGTCCAACGTATTGAATCGCCGAATGAACTTCTTCGTTAGCCAACGGGTCTGCGGCAGTGTTACCTTCAAATACAACAGCGTCCGGCCAGCGACGTGAGGGATCTTCGTTCGCAACACGTTCATGAAACTCGTCTGCCCAGGCCTGCATCCAGCCGAGATACGTTTCTCGCTGGGAATCGTCCAGCCAGACAACCTGGAAGGGGTGGTTCCCTTCAACAAGGCCGTTTGCATCGTTGTAGATCGCCTCACCCGGTCGCGACAACAGCCTGGCGGCGGTATTCTCTTCACTGAGGATCAGGTGCGCGTCGGTGTCGCTGCATTGCAGAGCGATGCGCACGGCAATCTGCCCCAGAGTACTTCGGGCAAGTGAATATGCACCCGCCAAGGTTTGACTTCCCAGAATCACGTGCACCCCAAAAGCACGTCCTTGCCGAATCAGACGATCAAACAGCAGTGCGGCGGATTGCGAGAGTACATCGTCTTCGATGAAAAACTCTTGGAATTCGTCGATGATCAGCAGAATGCGTGGCAACGGCTGCCCAGGGCATGCGTCACGGTATGCCGCAAGATCCTGAACGCCCGATTTTCGGAAGAGTTCGCCGCGATCCTTCAAAATGGAGTCCAGACGCTGCAGGACGCTCACGCCGAATTCCCGATCACTCTCGATGGCAATGACGCGAGCGTGCGGTAACCGGTGCGACGCATACGTCTTGAATTCGACCCCCTTCTTGAAGTCGATCAGGTAGAACTCAATTTCATCGGGACTGTAATGCAAAGCCGCGTTCGTAATGAGTGCGTGCAGCAGCGATGACTTTCCGGAGCCTGTCTTACCGGCGATCAGGACGTGTTGCGAGGTTCCCTTCCCCAGCTTCAGGTTTTGCAACTTCGTCGCCCCGGCGCGCCCGATCGGAACATCTAATCCCGACTGAGTACTCGATGTCCAGAAGGCATCGGCAGGCGGCATGACGCGTTCGAACGGAACTTCGACGCGGCGAACGGATCGCGCCAGTTGACCCGCATGCCGAACGATCTGTCCGAACTCATCAGGTTCGGGAGGTTGATCCAGAATCAGTGGCCAGTCACTCAGGTCAGACTCCGCAAGTCTGAACGGCGAGAATGGCATTTCGTCAGGTTGTGATGCTGCTACCGCATTGAGTCCGCTTTCAGAGAACTTTGTTGCTTCGGTGACTGCGGGGCCGCCCGAGAGATCGTTCAGAGAGTCCCTCGGAGCAGAGGATTTACGCGGCGCGGCAAGTCGCAAAACGGTCGCGTGGTGTTCGATGTCAGCGAGAGCAAAACCGCGTGGCAGATCCTGCGATTCATCAACACTCATCAGGACAAACACACCGCACTTCACACCACCTTCGGCGATACTCGCCAAGCGACGCAGGGCCAGTTCGGTAAAGTTGGCAGGAAAATTCGCAACAACGAGGATTCGGTACGGTTCGGCAACTTCACCAGCTTCGCGGTTGTAATCATCGAGTGTGGCATAGTCGTTCCGCAGATACGTCTGCAGGACATTTTCCATGTGTTCTGTCAGGTCCCCCAGTCGTTTCTCGATGTGTGCAGGCTCTGTCCAGATCCGGCTGGTGACCATCTGCTCGTCGATGTCGGTCAGGTGCATAAACGAAGCAAAGTTCACACCCAGGCCAACGGGGTCCATGATCGTGAACCGAACTTTTCCCGGCGGGAGCGAAGTCAGGAATCGCAACATCGACGTTTGCAAAAGGCGTGATGCGTCGGCCCGGCTTTCACCTCGTGATCGGATCACCAGAGAGGGCTTTCCAGTCAGAGAAAGCAGCAGCGGAAACTCAAAGCGGGTACGTTCGGTACGGAGACGATGATCTGCAGAAACCCCGCCAGTCATCATTGCCAAGTCTGTCACCAGCCGACCGACTGAGAGAATTCCCTCAAGAGGTTGAGGAGCTTCGTCGGTGGATTGAATACGTGTTTCCAGCCATCCCCCCAGTACTGTGGGCCATTTCGGACAGTTGCGCCGCGCGGCGTCACACAGGGCATCGGCCAGGTCACCCAGGTCTTTCAATCCTCCATGCCAGTCTCGAATCAATTGTCCCCAGGCATGCTGGTACAACTGACGGCTGGATGCGACTCGCTCGTCGAACTCGGCCTGCAGGTTTCGAAAATCCTGCTCACGTCGCAGGATCAGGTCGTGTTGAGTCGCTGATGAGCGAGCTTCCAGTGATCGCCGTTCCTGTATACGAAGCCGTTCGATTTCAGCCAGCCTGGCAGGAAACGACGCTTGGGCAGCTTGCGTGTCGGTTTCTCGACGCGCATTGGCTGCGTTCATTCGAAGATTCAACTTTGCATCTGAATGAGCAACGGCTGCTTCGCGTTTCTTTTCACGATCTTCGTCGAGACGAACCAGATCCGCTTCTTGAGAATCACTTTCTCGCTTCGAAATGACGAGCCAGCGCTGATAACTGGCGTCGGCATCAACGGTCAGCTGCAGCAGTCGTTCAAAATCGGGAAGGACTCGTTGTCCTGCGAACAGGTGCAGCAGGAAGAGAAAAACGAGGCCAAACGCCGATCCCGCTCCCCATGCGATCCAGACCCAGTCGCGTGCTGATGAATCGATTTTCAACCCAGTCAATGAGGGTGGAATCACCAGCCAGATGAGGCCCGAGAAGCCTGCACTGCAAAGCACAAACAGAACGACGGGTAGATATCCACCAAAGAATCGTGGCAGCAGTCGACTGTTGATCCGTTGTTGAATCGTCTCGACCTGCCGCATCGCGTCGACACATAACTGATGCAAACCGGTAACGTCCAGCGGCAATGCTGAAGGGGCCGGCGCATGAACCTCACCCAACACGCGACTTTTCTGCAGGAAGCTTGTGACGTTCCGATACCATCCGTCCAGCGTCTTGATCGTGGTTTCAAGTTCCATTCGACTGGCCGCCAGCCCCGACTGCAGCACCTGAAGTCGAGCGAGCGGACTATCTTCTGTATCGCGATCCAGCAGCGATCCTAACAGCCAGCCCGCTTCGTCATGTTCCTTCTGAGCGACTGCCGTTTCGGTCTGCCACCGTTCATCAATGGCCGTCAGGGTCTCATCAAATTTTGACTGAACTTGTTCCTGCTCTGTCGTCCATTTCTGTTCGAGGACTGCGAGTTCGTCGCTATATCTCTGTTGATTTGCGGTGAATTCGCTTTCGTAGGTGTCCGTCAGGAGTTGATGAACCTGCTGATATTGCTGCTGCTCGCCTGAGATTTCACCAACGTGCGTTGATTCAATTTCCTGCTCACGCCGTGCACGATCAGCAACATGATCCAGCAATCGTCGGATCTGTCGTCGCTCGTGTTCGATGGTCAAATCCGTGCTCAAGATTTTGATCCGCTTTAAGTGATATGCCATTTGAGAAGCGGCTTCACAACAGGTTGAAATTGAGATGACGCTCAGTCGATTTTGCGAAACCCCGAGTGCCGTGACACTCCACTCAGAAAACGATTTCTATTGCGAATCCCAGACTACCAACTGCGTTCGCAGCCATAAATGCGGAAACGCGAATTACTCATTCGCCCCGCGTCGATTGTCATTCGCGATCATCGCACTCTCGGCACGCAGCCACCAGCACGCCGTTCAAACGGGAGATGGCATCGAGTGTGATGCGTACCTGTTGAAACAATGGATCAAGTTGCTCCGATTCCAAGGTCTGGCTGACCGGATCGTCCCACGAGGCTTTGGTGAGCACCCACGCCTCCTCAAGACGGTCGGTCGCCGATTTGATCTGGCCCGCTCCGTCAATCAGACTTCCTAATGCCATTGTGTTTCGCCCTCCTCATGAATCTTCTGATTGTTCGTCACTGGCAGTCACGTTGGCCGTTCCGTCTGTTTCATCAGATTGGACCTCATCGTCCGCATCAGTTGAGCCCAGTGTAATCGCGGCACCACTATCGGGAGATTGGATGTTGGCATAGGCTTCAATTGCGTCAATCATTCGAGACAGCTTCGCCAGGATTTTCGGCAATTCGTCTTCCAGAAACCGTTGAAGCGGCCCTGTTCGACCACGGTATTCATCCACTTGCCGCCCCGCTTCGACGTTCCAGCGCCTGACGACTTCCATTTTGTGCTGACAGAATTCCAGCCGATGTTTGGCTCGCTGGAAAGCAACTTTTTCTTCGATACATTCGGAATGCCGCCCACCAACCGTTCGCATGCGACAGGTTTCGTAGGCGATTCTGGCGCTGGCGACACCGTCGTACGCACGACGCTCCTGGTCACGCCAATAAATCGGCCGATCCTGTTGCAACCACGCCATCGTACGATCGATCTTCGACCGAAGTTCGCCGAGGGCATTTTCAGTCCGCTCACCGTATGTAATCAGCGCCAGTCGCATATCTCGCAATGCGTCCAGCGACTGAATATTCGCCTGTCCCCCTGACATGGATCGTTCCTAACTCAAGAATCGCTCCTGCGACTCGCATTTTCAAATCGGTACCGGTCGATTCTTCCGGTCATGCTCACGAGTTTACCGCTGCTGCATGTACTCTTCGATCCGTTCCGCCTTTCGCAGCAAATAAGGGACATGGTTCTCGTTCGCTTCGACGAATCTGGACAGCAGTTTCAGGTGCTGACCGAATTCTTCTGCGAATTTCAGGTGCTCCTGATCGCGCCAGGTTTGGCTGAGTGAGTTGAGTTGCCCCGAAACGGTACTGAGGCGGGATTGCAGGTCATTGTTAAATTCCCGCAACATCCCCGCAAAGCGACGCAGTTCCGCGGGATCAACGATGGCTTGTGACATGAGTAATTCTCGTGGATGATCGGGAGCAGATGCAATCTCTGGAAAACATTCGCCCCAGTATAGCTTTCGTAAACACGTGCCGGTAATCAACAAAACCCAGATGAAATGGCGTTTTGCGGTGATTCCACAGAGGAACAATCGATGTCTATTGTTTTAGGAGTTGATCTGGGAACGACAAAAATCACCTGCGTGGCGATGGAAGCAGCGTCCCGGCAGGTGTTGGCAGCCGGAACGACGACGAATGACGCCAATATCACCAGCGAAGCGGATCGTGCACGGGGCCGGTCCGAATGGGATGTCAACCGGATTGTCATGCAGGGGCTGGAGTGTCTGAAACTGGTTGCCGGACAATTAGCCGATCAAGCACATGCCGTTTCTGCGATCGGAATCACGGGCCAGCAACATGGAATGTTACTCGTCGGTTCTGACCAGAAGCCGATTTCACCACTCATCAACTGGCAGGATCGCCGGGCGCTGGAACCATTCCCTGGTCGCAACCATTCATGGCTCGAGCAGGCTCGAGCGTTGCTCGGGGATGAAATCTGGAAGCGGACGGGGTGCCGATTGCAACCTGGGTTTATGGCGGGAACGTTGTATTGGCTGAAGACTCAGCGGTTGCTTCCCGACCATGTGCAGGCCTTGTTCGTTATGGACCACTTTGGGGCAATCCTGACAGGATCGCCCGCGGTGACAGAACCCTCGTGTGCGGGGAGTAGTGGCGTATTCAACGTCCGTTCACGAAACTGGGATGACGATGCGATTGCTGAATTAGGGTTGCCTCGCTCACTCTTTCCAGAAGTCCGTGAGGTCACCAAACCAATCGGTCGACTGACGCCAGAAATTGCCGCGCTGACGGGATTGCCCGCAGGAATTTCGATCGGTGCTCCGATCGGAGATCATCAGGCAAGCTTTTTGGGAAGTGTAACAGATCGCGAAGAGAGCGTTCTGGTCAATGTCGGAACTGGGGCTCAGGTGGCAGTCTTTACCAGTCAACTTGATTTCGCTCCGCCGATTGAATTGCGACCGTTTCCCGGGGGCGGCAATCTGCTGTCAAACGTCGGTCTGGCAGGTGGATGGTCATATCAAGTGCTGGAACAATTCTTTCGAGACGCGGGGCGGTCCATTTTCCAGCAGGATTCGTCGGTCCCGCTGTACGAACAACTGAATCAACTGGCAAGGTCCGTTCCCGCAGGTGCGGACGGTCTGCGGTGCGAGCCGTTGTTTGCCGGAACTCGACTTGATCCAACGGTACGCGGGACTCTCACGGGACTTTCGCCGCAGAATTTTACGGCCCGCCATCTGGCACGTGCGGTTCTGGAAGGAATGGGCCGGTCACTCAGGAATGGTTACGAAGAGATCCGACAGATCACGGGACGATCCCAAAGTCGGCTGATCGCGGCCGGGAATGGGCTGCGCGAGAATCCTCTGCTATCTGAGATTGTAGCTCAGCAGTTCGGACTTCCCATCAACTTTACAGAACATCGAGAGGAAGCCGCCTTTGGAGCCGCTCTGACAGCCGCGTCGTTTCAATAATCTGCCACGCCGCACAAGCTGCCGATCAGTCTTGGAAACGGCCACAATGCGTGTCCATGTTTTCATACGAAAATAGTGAACAGTCCGACCAGGCCGAGGATTGCCAGTAGAAATCCAATCGTAATACTCAGCGGCCACTTCGCCGGGACCGGACATTCCCCGCGTCGTATCTTCTGAAGTGATCGCCAATGAGACAGACTGGCGAGGACGGTTGCCACCAGTCCCAGGATAATGAGAGCGACACCAAACCGGATGGCTCCCCGATGCAACTTTGCACTCTCAACCGTCGGATTTCTCTCCTCCAGCGTACGGAAGAAACCGACCATTCCGAATCCAAATCCCGCGATGGAAAGCGTGGTCCGAATCCAGGCCAGTGTGGTCCGATCCATCGCAAGTTCTGTTCTGAACCCTGCAATCGCTGTCCGATGACGCGCCATGGTGACGCGAGGGTCTTCAATATCTTGTCCCTGACTCATTGTACTCCCTTCTGGAAAGCATCCACGTTTTACTGGCTATCCTATCCTGCAACTTGCCAATTGAGTAATCCATCCTGAGTCTCTATCCTTCCCGTAGGAAACGAATTGTTTCCGGATGTCGACCAGCGAAAGGGATTCTTTCAGATGAAACCGATCATTCTCGGACTCGTAGGCACGCTGTTGTGCGGTGGAATTGCCATGACTGCAGAAAAGATGACATATCCAATTTCGAAGAAGATTGATCACGTCGACGAATTGCATGGCGTTAAAGTTCCCGATCCTTACCGCTGGCTCGAAGACGATGTCCGTGAATCGAAAGATGTCGCAGCCTGGGTTGAGGCCGAAAACAAGGTGACGATGTCGTACCTCGAAGCAATCTCACAACGCGATGCGATCCGGAAGCGATTGACGGAACTCTGGAACTACGAAAAGTATTCGGCTCCATTCAAGGCCGGTAGCCGGTATTTCTATTTTAAGAACGATGGTCTGCAGAATCAGTCGGTTCTCTACAAACAGGATTCTCTGGATGCCGAACCATCGGTTCTGATCGATCCCAATGCGTGGTCGAAGGATGGGACCGTCGCCCTGGGAAGCACGTCTTTCAGCGACGACGGACGCTACATGGCCTACAGCGTTGCAGACGCAGGCTCCGACTGGAACACCTGGCGTATTCTGGAAGTGGAAACCGGACGACTGCTGGACGATGAACTGAAATGGGTCAAGTTCAGCGGTGCCGCATGGACCAGCGATCATCGTGGTTTTTTCTACGGAAGGTACGATGCCCCTCCTCCCGGCGCGGCATTCCAGAAAACGAATCTGAATCAGAAAGTCTATTACCATCGCGTCGGGACATCACAGTCACAGGATGTCCTCGTCTACAAACGGCCCGACGAACCGACGTGGGGATTTGGACTTCGAGTCAGTGAAGATGGGCGGTATCTGATCATCACCGTCTGGAAAGGGACCAACGACAAATACCGGGTTCTGTACAAAGATCTGACCGAGCCGTATGGCATGCCGATTGAACTGATTGATCATTTCAACGATGAGTATTCGTTCGTTGGGAATGACGGGACGACGTTCTACTTCGTCACCGATCTGCAGGCATCTCGCAAACGCGTCGTGGCGATCGATACACGCAACCCGACTGTCATTCGCGAGGTGATTCCACAGGCAGCAGAAACACTCGCCGGTGCCGACATCATCGCAAACCAGTTTGTGTTGACGTACCTCAAGGACGCGAAGACTCAAGTTAAAGTCCATGCGATTGACGGTCGCCTGATGCGCGAAGTGCAGTTTCCGGGAATCGGTTCGGCGACCGGATTTACTGGCAAGCGGACTGAAACCGAAACGTTTTATTCGTTTTCCAGCTTCGCAACGCCCCCTTCGATCTTTCGGTACGATCTGTTGACTGGCGAAAGCAAGCTATTGCGTCGAGCCTCCGTGAAATTCAATCCCGATGACTACGAAGTCAAGCAGGTGTTTTACTCCAGCAAGGATGGAACACGTGTCCCGATGTTCGTGGCCCACAAGAAGGGACTGAAGCTGGATGGCTCGAATCCCACGTTGCTTTACGGTTACGGTGGTTTTTCGATCGCGCTGACTCCTTCGTTCTCAGTATCACGACTGGCCTGGATGGAGATGGGTGGGGTCTATGCGATGCCGAACCTGCGTGGTGGGGGAGAATACGGCGAAGAATGGCACAAGGCAGGGACCAAACTGCAGAAGCAGAATGTGTTCGACGACTTCATCGCGGCTGCGGAATGGCTGATCAAGAACAACTACACTCAACCGGCAAAACTGGGCATACAGGGTGGGTCCAACGGAGGATTGCTGGTGGGAGCCTGTATGACGCAGCGCCCCGATCTTTTTGGGGCTTGTCTACCAGCCGTTGGCGTCATGGACATGCTTCGGTTTCATAAGTTTACGGCGGGCAGGTTCTGGGTGGATGATTACGGCAGCGCCGACAATCCTGACGAGTTTAAGGCGCTGTTGGCTTATTCGCCGTATCACTCGCTCAAGGCGCAGACTCGTTACCCCGCAACTCTGGTGACGACCGCAGACACCGACGACCGTGTCGTTCCAGGCCACAGCTTCAAGTTTGCGGCCCGGTTGCAGGAAAGTCATTCAGGGGACGCGCCTGTTCTGATTCGAGTCGAAACTCGGGCTGGTCACGGGGCTGGCAAGCCAACGTCAAAGCTCATCGAAGAAACCGCTGATCTGTGGGCATTTCTGGTCAAGAATCTTGGCGTGAAATAGAAATCTTTTTCGGATCGTGTTGAGGATGCTTCTGCAAATTCGTTTCCATGGAAAGCGAGGGCCGGGCACTTCGCCCGGTTCTTCGGAAGTTCGTTTGACGCCGTGAATCTGGTTCCGCGGATGTCCCGCAGTATCCATTCGGCGGCGCTGGATGAATCATGACGAATCAGGAGACTCCGATGAACCCACGACTCTTGGGAGGTTCGTGCCGGTCGCGTCTGATGACCGGCCTGCTGGCAGTGACAGCCGTTTTGGGCCTGGTGGCGTCGTCTCATGCCTGCAACGGTGCAGGCGGAGGTAGCCGCAGCAGCGGGCCGCCTGGTGGAGGTGGCACAGGCGCAGGTGGCGGCACAGCATCTGTTGCTCAAGCGATGATGGCAATGCAAGCCGCTCAGATGGCTCAGAACCAACAACAGGCGGCCAACCAGTACGTCGCCAGCATGCACGCTCAGCACAACGTGATGTTACAGCAAATGCATCAACGTCAGTTTCAGCAACTCCAGGCGATGCGACAGGCAAGCATGAAGAAGAAGGCTGCCGCTGCACAGCGGACAATCGAAGTCAGCGGCAAATCGACGAGTAAGGTGAACAAATCTGTGACGACATCTTCGAAGAGCACTTCCCCATCAGTCTGATTGACGACTTGGGAATCTCCTTTGAAAACCTCTTTCAGCTGCACCGGTTGGGTCCAATGCGATCCAATCGGTGAAGCGCCGTTTGATTCGTCAATTTTGAGCTCATGTCGCGCAATACACGATATTCGTTCTGACATGACATTCGTTGATGGTGAGCAACTCAGTTGTTGACGCAATCCGGTACTGAAATACAAGCTGCAATCAGTCACGTGCGAATGATGCAGGCATCGGATTCTCCTACTCGCGCGGCCGGCCCGTTGGGCACCAGGCCATTGTGCAATCTCACTCGTGAATCAAGACGCTCCGAACAGCGTCTTGGTCACCCTGACGTTAGACGACGAATGTGACGTTGGCTTTCCGGTCAACGGGGCCAGAGTCCACCCAACCCGGCCCTTTCGTACCGGGGACGTCGCACCCAAATTCAGCCGAAAGATTACGACGCGGCGGGGCCACCCTGCATTGCTGCCCGACTTTTCCATGCGACGGATCTTCCTTCCTCCATCGACCTTCGTCGACCGGGTATGTGGCGGACAATTCGCCTGAACCGTAAACTGCTGGTTCCGATTTCTGGATCACATTTCACGGAGTTTCAATCATGGTCTGTCGTCGATTGGGTCTGGGTCTGCTGCTGGTCGCCTGTGCGTTGGTTTCCAGTTTTGCTGGGGCTGCGGACGAAGAGGGGTTCCGGTCCCTGTTTAATGGAAAAGACCTGACGGGCTGGGATGGTGACACCTCCCTCTGGAAGGTCGCGGACAACTGTGTGCTCGGTGATTCGCCGGGAATTAAGCACAATCAGTTCTTATGCACGAAAGAAGAGTTTGGCGACTTTGAACTGAAGTTGGAGTTCCGCATGAAGGATGGCGTGGGAAACTCGGGCGTTCAATTCCGGACGAAGAAGGTCCCCAACAGCACGGAAGTTTCCGGCTACCAGGCTGACATTGGCGAGAAGTACTGGGGCTGCCTGTACGACGAATCGCGTCGGAACAAGATCCTGGTCGCTCCCCCTGCCGAGTTCGAGACAAAGCTGAAGAAAGGAGATTGGAACGAATATACAATTCGCGCTGAGGGTGATCATGTCGTTTTGAAGATGAATGGAATTACCACGGTCGATTATCGTGAACCAGATGCCAATATCGCTCGTTCTGGAGTTGTGGCCCTGCAAGTACATAGCGGTGGCCCGATGAAGGTTGAATTCCGAAACATTCGGATCAAGCCGCTGAAGTAGCGGCACGAACGGTCACTTTCTGGATCGCCGCATCCCGACAGGCTGCGGCGAATGAGGCGTTCACGTGACAACCGGTGCCAATAGTCGTCAGCCACGCTCTGCTGCTGAAGAAGGCCCGACAATTTACAAATGCGACCAGTTGCGCAGCATGCTGGAAGCGGCGATCAGGAATCGCTCCAAGCGTCATTCCACCACAGACCCCGTAAAATTTCTGGGTGGCTACCTTCCCGTTCGAACCGATGCGAACGGGAAGAGCCGCACCAAAGGGGACGAGGAAGAAAACCCCAACACGGCGCGATTTCACTCGTTCTGTACCCAGCTCGCCCGCGCGTTGGGGGTCACGAAAGAGTTCATCGTCGAGCGGATCACGCAGGGGTTGCTGCACGATGAATCTCAATTGCGGGAACTCTGCGATCACCTGACCGCTGCCAGTGAGCATTACAAGCTGGCGATGTCGGTGATTAAGGACGAACCGCTGAATCGCCCGGTGACGATTCGAATCGGGACCACCAACCTGATCAACATGCGTGTCCTGCCGATGGTCCTGGAGTCGGTACGGCAAAAGTTTCGCGCGGCGTACCCCGACGTGCAGTTGAGATTTGTTCAGACGATCATGGATTCGGATGAGCTGCTGGGGACTCAGCCTCCTGTCGGTGTCGATGCGATCGTGGCCTGTTGCCTGGATACACGTGCCGGCAAGATCCCCCCTGTGGAACTGGCTGCCAGCATGCCACTTCGGTGCTGTCTGCTCCGTCAGCGTGATTCTGAATCGCGAGAATCGTCAGGCGCGATCTGTCTGCCCAACTGGGAAGCGCTCCGCGGTACCGATATGGTCGCACTGGCAACTCGGCACAAGCATTTCGATATCCCCTGGTCAACGGTTGAACAAGTCGTGGAGACGATTGAAGAAGTTCCGACTCTGCTGGAAGCGCACGCTCGAGTAGCAGCGAGTGACGCGTGGACGCTGTCATATCGCGAATTGATGGATGACGTCGACGAGCGAACGCTGGAGATTCTCGATCTGCCTGTGGATCTGGAGCGACAAGTCCCGTTGATCGTGGCAGTTCTGCCATCTTTACGCCGCAGGAAATCACGGGTAGCGGCCAAGACGACTCGTGATACGGCGGTCGAAAAGCAGACGGCACTGAAGATTTTAAAAGAGTGTTTGCAGGTTACGCTGGAACAGAAGCAGAAGATTCGCCGTGAAGCCGAACAGATGACGCACTGGCTGTCTCGATTTCCCTACAGCTACCATGTCAGCGATTATTCCCCGAAACGTGGTGAAAAAATCCGGCGAGTCTGGTTTGCAGGCCGTGCCAGCCTGGAATGTACCGCAAACGGAAACCTGGCTGGCGCCCTGACAATCGGCAACCCGAATGGTGAATCGCTGTACGTTCGTGTCTTTGGTCGACCGATCGGTTATCACGACGGTGCCGTCTGGCATCTGCATTGGCGTGGCTTAGATCCTCGCGAAGTCGGTGGGACAACGAACGTCGTGGCGACAACAGCCGAGCTGAAAGATGGCGAACATCTGGTGGGAAGCTGGGTCGGCCGCAGTTCGTGGATTGATGGCGATGTCAGACCTTCAGGTGGCCCCTTTATCCTGCACACGCGCGGAGATCTGACGCCGACCGAACTGCGTCAACTGGTCACGTCACACGAAGAACAATCGGTACCCGATCTGCGTCAATTGTCGAATGAACTGGTTCCAGTGACAAATCTCGATGGTGGACATTCCATTCATTGATCTTCACGGGGATGTGCCTCTTGCCCCTGCGAGTTGATCCCGATGGAAGTCGCCAAAGGAACTCCCGCTGCGTTACGGCTGATTGACTTCACGCCCCCGACTTCTGAACCCGAAAACAAACTTGTTTTTTCCACGCACAAGACCGTCAAACGATGTGACATCTTCGGACTTCCCTACGACGTGTGAATTGTTAATGTTTATTCATCGTTCCTCTGCAGAGAACGAAATTGAGCTTGCGACGACCTTCCCGACGCAGGTTTGAGAGTACGGCGTGATGGTGGACCCCGGTCAAGGGATACGGCCGGGAAGGATTCACGTCGGAACGCGAAGGTCGCGAACCATCGAGGTTTACCGACGTGAAGTCAATTCACCACGGCCCCTCGATAAGCAGTCTCGCGAACGGATGGTGCTTCCTGGAAATGCTGACCGACGCGAAGTCATGGTCAACGGGACTTCGCACGGTCGTTCGGTTCCTGTGTTCTCATTCTTTCTTCTGCTGTTTCACTGATGCAGCCCGCTCGATTTTGAGCTGGCCGCGACCACGAAAGGCTTGTGCGCTCATGGCTACAAAACAGAAAAAGACCGCTAAAACCACCCCCGTTTGTCAGACGAACGACGATATCCTGATGGGATACGAACGTCCGATCAATCGTACCATGGGGTTTGTGACGCAGTTGCAGCCTCCCTCCCCGGACCAGCAGCCCATCCACTATGACGGACCACACTTGCTGACCTGTGCACCGACTGGCAGCGGCAAGGGGCGCTGTTGTGCAGTCCCTGCACTGCTTGAGTATCCCGGCCAGACAGTCACCATCGACATCAAAGGGGAACTGTATGGCTGCACGCATCGACGACGACGGGAAATGGGCCAGCAGGTGATCAAGCTCGATCCCTTCCGGGTCGTGGATCATACGACCGACGGCTTCAACCCGCTGGAGATGTTCCAACTCCCGACGACAGACTTCGACACCGATTCCCAGATGGTCGCATCAATGTTGTCTGAAGGCAACAAGTTCGGCCGCGATCCCTTCTGGGACACGACCGCCAGCGGACTGCACAGTGCAGTCATCAACTACCTGGTGACATTGCAACCGCCGGATAAGCAGAATTTCAACGAGATGCGGCGATTGCTGTGCAGCGATGATGTGGTCTATAAGATCGCGGTCCTGCTGGATACGGTCGGAAAGAAGATGCGGGAACTGGCGTACCAGGAGTTTTCCTCGTTCCTTCAACTCGCAGAACGCGAGACTCGCCCGAGTGTTCTGGCGACGGCCCAGTCGTATATCAAGACGTTCAACAGTGAACGTGTCTCTGAAATGCTCGAGAAATCAAGCTTCTCACTGCAGGACTTCGCCGACGGAAAGCCAATGTCAATCTACATCATCATTCCGCCCGAACGACTCGAAAGTCATCGCCCGCTGCTGCGGATCATCCTGGCGTCACTGTTTGCAGCAGTCTTCTCACGCAAGAAGATCCCTAATCCGCGGACATTATTCCTGATCGATGAAGCGGGGAATCTCGGTTCATTCCCGGTCATGAAAGCGGCGATGACCCTTTGCCGCGGCTTCGGTGTCCGCTGTTGGACCTTCTGGCAGGACATGCAGCAAATCCAGGAATGCTATCCGAACTGCTGGAAGACAATCATCAACAACGCCGGGGCCTTGCAGTTGTTCGGCCTGACCAACCGGCTGATGGCGCGAGAATGGTCCGAAATCCTGGGTTGTTCGGTCGACACGCTGCTCAGCATGAAGCCGGAAGAACAATTTCTGCTACTGCAGGGAAAAGGTGAGTTCATTAGCCGACGTCTTGATTACCTGACGGACCCGGTGTACGAAGGCCAGTTCGACGACAACCGGTTCTACACCCGCTGAGATTGTCGGCGAATTTGCTCAGGGGGCGTGGAATCAGTTCCACGCCCCTCTCTTTTGGACAGAACGATGACGGACAGAACGATGAAGAGAATTCAGAATTATTCCTGTGGCTTCTTCTGCTGGGTCAGCAGGTATGCCATCAGGTGTTCGAACTCTTCTGGCTTCAGAATTTCACTGACGTTGACGGGCATTAACGACAACGTCGACAGTTGCTGTTCTTCGATGTCCGACTTGGCGATCATGAATTCCTTCCCCTTGTTGTCGGCCAGGACGAGTGTTTCGCCTTCGTTGCGGCGGATCAGGCCAACGAGGACTCGACCGTCATTCATAAAGAGGGTTGTGGCGCGGAAAGCAGGATCGACGTTGCGATTCGGGTCGAGGACGTCTTCCACCAGTCGTGCCAGCCCGCGGGCTCCGATGCCGTCCAATTGAGGACCAATCTTCTGCCCCTTGCCGCCGACCTGATGACAGATGGCACAGTTCTTTTCGAACAGCGGCAAACCCTTCTCGGCCGATGCTCGGGTGGAACTGAACTGGCTGCGGCGTTCGTCGATCAGCTTCAACAGTTGCTCACTCTCCGAAGGAAGCTTTGCGGTCAACGACGTGATTCGCTCGTCCAGCTTCTCGAGTTTATGTGCGTTGAGGCGATTGCGGATGACGGGGTCGAGTAACAGTCGCGGTGATGCTTTCCCGGTCGTGGCCAGAGCGAGTAACGCTTCGGCTCCCTGCCGGTCACTCGCCAAGGTTTCAGCAAGGGTTCGTTGTGTTTCGCGCGGGGCTCGCAACATCGTTTCACCGAGTGATTCCTGAATACTCTTGGCATCTCCGGTCAGTGCTGCGACGAGGATTTTTTCATTAGCGGCGGCGGCATTGCTGTCGGTCACACCTGTCAGGATCGCGGTCACACGCGCATCGGGCGCAAATGACGAAAATGCTTCGGCGGCCTGCCGACGGACAACCAGGCTTTCGTTAGTGCTTTTGACCATCTGCTCCAACTGCTCCCGGAAATCAGCCAGTTTGAACCGGGCAATCAGTTCGAGTGCAGAGGATCGCGCACGGAATTGTTCGTCATTGAGTTGATCTAACGAGAATCTGCCGACTGCTAACCAGGCGTAACCCGCGGCATCGAACCCGTCGACGAGTTCCAGATATCCACGTCGGTTCGCGAATTTGGACAAGTCCCATTCTGTTCGTTGAGCGGTATCGTTCCGTGGGGGCTTCGCTTCAGCCAGGAGTTCACCCGATTGGGCATCGCGAAGTCGAATAAAGTTGCGAGCAACTTCCGGAGCGGTTGCCAATCCATTGTGACCAGCCGAAAAGAAGCTGAGCTTGGCGGGAATGGTAAATGTTCCGCTTCGCAGAGTACCCATCAGGCGTTCACCCTTGGGCAGACTGCACCAGAATGAGCTGTCGGTGTTGCCATCGGCAGATGCTCGTTTTTGACGGACCCAGGGATCACCCTGCACAGCGGCACTCGACTCGGGAATGCTGGTCCAGGTGACACTGTCTGCGGTGATGACTGCCAGCAGTCCCTTTGCAAGATCAATGGCCCAGGCGCGGATTGGCTCGTTATCGCGAACGCCGCGACGTTCGAGCCCGGTTTGAATCGATTGAAGTTGCTGGAACTGATAGGCGGGGTTTTCGGCAAATCGAGTGCGGATCAGGGTCGCGAGTTGAGCGACGCGGCTTTCACTCGCAAATTGACCAGCAAACGCCACGTATTCGGTCGCCTTGGGATCGTTTTTGCCGAATCGGTCCAGGTAATCGAGAACCAGATCCGCTGCCGCTGGTGTTTTCACGGCAATGGCCAATTCGGCCAATGTCTTCAGTTGAGGGTCCGTGAACTTCGCTCCGCCAAGCTTTGCCAGTACTGCGTCGTCGCGTAACTGGTCTCGCAGCGCCATTCTTGCGACATGAACCAGATGTGTATCTTCTGCGGCGGTTTCATCAATGAGCTGAAATAACGCAGCAACGTTGTCCATGTGGGGATGTCGCCCCAATGCGTCTGCGGTCACGCGGCGAACGATCGGGTTTTCGTCTTTCAGTCGAGCACGGACGAGCACAAAATCGGCGTCCTTCCATTCCGCTCGCTCGGCGAGAGCTCGCATTGTGTGAGTTCGAACGAGGGGTGACGTGTCTGCAATCAGTGTCTTCAGATCATCGTCATTAAGACCGCCAAGCCGTTCGAGGACCCACAGTCCGTGGGCGCGCCCAGCGGCCCGAGACGGGTTTGCCTGAATTGCCGTTCGAACTGCGGTCACGGTCGATTGACGAAGTTGATCGCGTTCAACAGCCGGACGGTTCTGCACTGCTTCAACCAGCCAATTCGTAGCGAGCGTTCGGACCGTCAGGTTGTTGTCGCTCAGTTCATTGACGAGTTCGTTTGTCTTGAGAATAGTCAGGTCGGGGAGTGCTCGCGGCGGAGTCGCTTTGCCGTCAGTCCCTTTATACACGACTCGCCAGACGCGACCGTGAGTCCGGTCGCGACGCGGATGATCGAGCGGTACTTCGTAGTGGCCGATGATGCAGTTGTAGAAATCGGCAATGTAAAGTGCCCCGTCGGGTCCGACAGTCAGGTCGACCGGACGGAACCAGCCATCATCACAGGTCACGAGATCAGGTTGGGTGTCGATCAGAAACGTCGAACCGACTTGCTTCAGCCGATCGTGATGGACGACACAATTGACCGGATTACAGATGTAAATGCTGCCGCGATGCCCCTCAGGAAAATGCTCGGCCCCGTAAAAAGCCGGACCGCAGATTCCCGTGGAACCATGGCCGTGGTCGATCATGGTTGGGGCAAACCCCAGTCCGTCGTGTGGTTTTCCGAAGCTGGGGTAGTAGCCTCCGCGCAGGAGCATGTAGATCGGCATCGAATGACAATCCGAATCAAACGCATCACCCCAGGGGCTGAATGTCAGGCCAAACGGGTTGACCTGCCCCCATGTGAATTGCTCAAACCGCGACCCATCGGCTCGAAATCGATAGGTGTTTCCGGAATTCATATTGGTGACGCTCCCCGACGCATCGCGAATGGCCGATGTGTTGGCGAAGCCGTGGCAACCGTAGATCCAGCCGTCCAGCCATGGTCGGAAGGAACTCGCCATCCCGTGTGTATCGATATTGCCGAATTTACCGTACACGACGTCGCGCGTATCAGCTTTTCCATCCCCATCGGTATCCGTCACCCGGTAGATATTGGGAATGCTGTAAACAAGGGCGGTGTTACCGTTTCCAAGCGGCGTCGTACCGATCGGAATATTCAGTCCACCGGCGAAGTGAGTAATTTTCGCGGGGCGACCGTCCGCTCCGATCCCTTCAACAACGGTCAGGCGGTCACGAGGATCGTGGTCCCCCTGCCCTGGAAACCTGCTGCGCGGTTCAACATCTCCTTTGGCTGGATATGGGTATTCGACGGAATGTGTAATCCAGAGTCGCCCGCGTGCATCAAAATTCAGGTTCATCGGTTGGCCGATATCGGGATCGGCGACAACCAGTTGAATTTCAAACCCCGGAGGGAGATGAAACATTTTCAACTGCTGTTCCGGACGCAACGCTTCAGTGGGTGCGACACCGGGGGCAGCGCTGGCCACTGAAATTTGAAGGAGCTGTACGATTGCAAATGCGAGGGCAAGACGCTTCATGGAAGACCTGATTCTTGTTCCTCCGGAGGATTTTCCCCGCTGGAGGACGTTTCGTAGGACATCAAAGACGAAATAGCTCGACACGCGGTCAGCGTTCCTGCGGTATCGTGGCATCAGTCGTTTCTGATTGCAAATACAGGAGTTCGCGAATTCGCAGCGATCCATCACCATTCCCTGATGGGTTCACCAGCGGAAAGCCGAAAGTCGATTCAAGCCGGATTTTTGGCGAATTGGGATGGGATCCCCAGATGCCGAGTCGACCGAAGCGGAGAGCGAAAACTTGGCGTCAAGAGATTTTCAGGCCCGCCCCCAGTTCGTAGAATGGAAAAACTCTGACCATAAATCCTTATCTCGTCATATGGAATCGTCGAACAACTTGACAGGTCGCACATCCGCCAGTATCGTCAATTCGCGCATGTGCAGAGTTCGTTGCACTGGGTGACCGGGGCATGGGTTCGGTCATGTGATGGTGAGTCTCGGCTTGTACGCGGGGGCATCGGCCATGTGAGAGGGAACGCGGGTCCAATCCGAGGTTTCGGAACCTGTTACCAGTCTGCTGAAGATCAGCATGCCGGGAATGGGGTAGGCTTATCGGCTTTCTGTATCAGCAGCTTGCCGCGAAATAAGTGGGACTCGTGCCCACTTTTTTGTTTTTTGGGTGAGTGAAACTCGTTGCGGAGGTTGTTCCTGGTGCTCAGGGTGAACCGCAGCGACTACAGAGGAATATGCTGTTTGGCGACGTCAAACAGCGAGAAGGGTTGAAATGAACGGTCCCGAGTTGTTGCGTATCGTCGATGCGATCCACCGCGACAAAAGCATCGACAAGGAGATCGTGTTCGAAGGGATCGAACAGGCGATCCTGTCCGCCGCGCGTAAGCATTTCGGCGAAGACAAGGAAGTGGTCGTTCACGTTGACCGCGTCAATGGGAATCCAACTGTCAAGGTCAATGATCAAGAAGTAGACAAAGACGAACTCGGCGATCTTTTGGGGCGAATTTCGGCTCAAACTGCCAAGCAAGTCATGATTCAGAAGATTCGCGAAGCAGAACGCGACGCGTTGTATGACGAATACACCGAACTACGAAACCAGATTGTTTCCGGGACTGTTTCCAAGCTGGAAGGTGGAGCTGCAATCGTTGCCTTGGGCAAGGTTGAAGGGCTTTTGCCTCGCGGTGAGCAGATTCCGGGCGAAGGTTTCCGAGTTGGCGAACGTGTTCGGGCGACGGTATTGGAAGTTCGCAAGGCGGGAAGCCGCGTCAAAATCATTCTGTCGCGAACTCACGTCGAATTTGTACGGCGGCTGTTTGAGCTGGAAATTCCTGAAGTTTCAGAACGAGTCATTGAAGTTCGGTCACTGGCTCGCGAGGCTGGTTACCGTTCAAAGGTCGCCGTGTCATGCAGCGACACAAACATTGATGCGGTTGGTGCTTGTGTCGGGGTTCGCGGTGCGCGGATCAAGAATATCACGGGTGAGCTGGGTGACGAAAAGATCGATATTGTCCGGTGGAATGACTCGCTTCAAGTGCTCGTCCCTAACGCATTGCAGCCGGCCGAAGTCGAAGACGTGATCCTCTGTCCGATGCTGGGACGTGTCATTGTGCTGGTGCGGGATGATCAGCTTTCGCTGGCGATCGGCAAGCGTGGTCAGAACGTTCGGCTGGCGTCCAAGCTGGTCGGTTGGGATATCGAAGTGATGACTCGCGAGGAACTCGACGAGCAATTAGAGCGATCGGTTCTGGCGTTCGGCGAAATTCCAGGCGTAACTGCTGATCTGGCCGAGAATCTGGTTGCACAGGGATTCCTGAGTTTCGATGATTTGTCTGTGATCGAGCCCGATCAGTTGGCCGAACTGGGTGGATTGACGGACGAGCAATGTACAGTAATTGTTGATTTTGCGGAAAAAGAAAGCGAACGTCTTGAAGCTGAGCAGCGTCAGCGTCGCGTGACGGAACAGCAAAGACCATCGGATTCGGGGCGGCAGAAGCCTCCAGAGACTAAGGTCGAACCTGAGGCCCCGAAGATTGATCCGGAATCTGTTGTCCCGGACGAATCTGCAGAGGCTCAGCCGGAAGCAGACACGCCTCCACCAGAAGAAAAAGCTGAATAGTCCTGGCTGCCGAAATCACATTTTGGCATGTCCGGGTCGACGAGGGATATCGGCGATGAGATGATTGACAGATGCAACGGGTCTAACGGACAGGATATGCCGAGAATCGGGCTGGCAACCCAGGGCGCAATCGTCAGTGTGGAATCGCGGCAATGAGCCTGTGACTGCCTGACGTGATCTGTGGGGTAGCGGCGTTGATGTACCGACCAGAACTGCAGCCTGGCGCGTCAGAGCATTCTCCGAACGAGGGACTGGTTTGAAAATTCGTATCTTTGCGCTTGCCAAGGAGTTGGATCTCGACAGCAAATTGCTGATCGACTACTGCTCTCGGGCCGGAATCACGATTAAGAACTCAGCTCTGGCGAGTATCTCGCCGGAAGAGCGGGATCGCGTCATGGACATTATCCGGTCCAGTGGTGCCCCCTCGGCCGCGGCGGTAGCGGTTGCCCCAGCACCGACGACGCCTGTGCGAGAGCATTCGCCAGAAGTTGTCGGTAAGGCACGCCCGATCCGTAACATGAATGACATGGTGGCGCGCCCACAGCAATCTCGCGTCCCGGTGATGGATCCTCCGTCAGCACGCCACGTCGAACCTCCGGCCCCTACAGGCGTGCCAGATGTTGTTGACGCAGCGCCGGTGATCGAGGCTGTACCTGCTGCACCGGAAGTTGTCGAGGAAACTTTCACGGCTGTCGCAGAATCGAATGTCGAAGTCGAAGCTGCTCACACGCAGCCAGAACCACAGGCATTGGTTCCCGTCGTCGAATCAGAGCCGGCCTCAACGCCGTCCGCAACGACGCCCGTCGTAGCGGAACCGTCAAAACCCGCCCCGATGTCCCGCGACGAATATATCCCGCCGTCGGGTGCACGACGCGAAATGCGGACGATGATTTCGCGTCCTTCGCCTTCCTCCGATTTCAACGCAGGCAAGAATGCGCCAGCCAAGAAGCCGAAGCTCGGGTTGAATTTCGCGGCGATTCCCGCCCCTCCGAAGGCAGCCGTCAAGGCACCTAAGCCAGAAGAGGCTCCCGCTCAGAAGCCGGAAATTCGGCTGTCGGGAGATGGCAAGCAGCAGCCTGCCACTCCACTTGGCGGACATATCAACAAGACGAAGTCCGGGGCCGGCAAAAAACGCCCGGTTGACGATGACGAAGAAGCTCGTATCGCCAACAACAAGAAGAATCAGGTTGGTGCGACACTCGAAGACAGCCGGACTCAGCGTCGAACGAAAAAATCGCCTCTTCGCGAAGAAGAGGAAGAAAACGAACGTCGTCGGATTTCGGGGCTTCGTCCAAAACATCGCGGTCGACACGTTCAAAAGACCGAGTTGAAGGCGACCGCTGAAGTTGAGCTTCCAATTACAGTTCGATCTCTGTCTGAAGCGATTGGACGACCTGCCAAATCGATCATCCAGATCCTGTTCGCTCGCGGCGAAATGCCGACGATTAACTCGTTGCTCGAAGAGGACGAGGCGATCGAAGTTTGCCTGGAATTGGGTGTCGATCTTCAGGTGAAACGCGACAAGACGATCGAAGAAGAAATTCTGGAAGTCGCCAGCGGTCCGGACGCGGCAGAAGATTTGCAAGTTCGCCCACCGATTATCACGATCCTCGGGCACGTCGACCACGGGAAAACGACCCTTGTCGACAAGTTGCGTTCCGCCAACGTTGCAGCATCCGAATTTGGTGGGATTACCCAGCATATTGCCGCCTACCAGATCGAACACAATGGTCATAAGCTGACGTTCGTTGATACTCCTGGTCACGCGGCATTCGGTGAAATGCGTGCTCGTGGAGCGAACGTGACCGACATCGTTGTACTGGTCGTGGCTGCGAACGATGGAGTTATGCCTCAGACCGTCGAATGTATTTCGCACGCCAAAGCAGCTGGTGTGCCAATCGTGGTTGCGTTGAACAAAGTCGACCTTCCTGATCGAAATGAACAGCGTGTGCTGACAGATCTTTCGACGCACAACGTTCTGGCATCCGAATGGGGTGGTGACGTTGAAGTCGTGCGGACTTCGGGGATGACTGGCCAAGGACTGCCGGAACTGCTCGATACGATTCTGCTGACCGCCGAACTGCATGACTTCCGAGCCAACCCTGACCGACCCGCTTCGGGAGCCTGCTTGGAAGCCTTCCGTGATGAAGGCCGAGGTCCTGTAGCCTGGTTGATCGTCCGCAAGGGAACTTTGCGAGTTGGCGATGTCGTCCTGTGTGGCGAAGCTCATGGGCGTATTCGGGCGATGTACAACGAGCGAAACCAGGAAGTTCAGGAAGCTGGTCCTTCGACTCCTGTCAAAGTTGCTGGTCTGGATATCGTGCCAAGCGCCGGAGATCAGTTCCTGGTTCTGGATGACCTCGAAGCTGCACGAACTGCTGCAGCGGAACGCCATCAGAAAGGCCGGACGGCTCAACTGGCAAACATGGGTGGTCGACGGACACTGGAAGACATTCTGAATGCGGCACGCGATGGCGAAGTTCAGGACTTGACGGTGATTTTGAAAGCCGACACTCCTGGTTCGCTGGAAGCCCTGCGGAGTGAACTCGGGAAATTCGAGCATCCAGAAGTTCGGATCAAGTTGCTGCACGAAGGTGTCGGCGGTGTCAACGAGAGCGATGTCTACCTGGCAGCCGCTTCAAATGCTGTGATTTTCGCGTTCCACGTGATTGCAGAAGATCGTGCTCAACAGTTGGCAATTCAGGAATCCGTCGAAATCCGCCGTTACAACATCATCTACGAGGTGATGGATGAAATTAAACGCATCCTCGAAGGGATGTTGCGACCAGAGCAGAAGGAAGTTGCGACCGGTCGTGCGATCGTGCTGCGGACGTTCAGCATTACCCGGTTCGGAACGATTGCGGGTTGCCGCGTTCTGAATGGAACGATCGAACGTAACAGCAAGGTCCATCTGATCCGTGATCAGAAGGTGATGAACACCTATGGCATCGCCTCGCTGAAGCGTGAAAAGGACGACACAAAGGAAGTGCGTGAAGGGATGGAATGTGGTATCCGCCTGGAGCACTTCAACGACATCAAGGAAGGTGACTTGCTGGAAGCGTTCAAGATCGAGGAAGTGAAACGAACATTGGAATAACCGGTCTGGATATGCCCGTTCGCAGTCTTAAGTTTTCCAAGTATTCATCAGGATGTTGTGCCGTATGAATTCCCGCCGCATGGCCAAGGCTTCGGAAGCCATTCGGGAAACCGTCAGTACGGTTGTGCTGTTCAATTTGCGCGACCCGCGCATCAAGAACGTCACAGTCCTGAGTGCCGATGTCAGCCCGGATCTGCGGGCTGCGAAGATTTATGTGTCGGTGATGGGTGATGCGAAGGCGCAAACACTGGCGATGCATGGTCTGGATTCAGCACGAGGTTTCATTCAGTCCAAAATCGCTGATCGCTTGCAGACGAAGAATACTCCGATCATTCGGTTTGTGCTCGATCCGTCGGTGAAGAAGAGCATTGAAGTTTCGCGAGCCTTGCAGGAAGCCGATCGCATTGATGCGGCTGCCCGCGGCGAAATTCAGGGTTCTGATACTGCTGCCGGACTCGAAAACATTGCCGACGACACAGACGAGGATCTGGAAGGCGAAGAATCCGCCACGGATGACTCGCCAGAGACAACTGACGACGACGAGAGAGTTTAATAGTTTTCGCGTTGCGTGAGCCTGGAGGCTTTCCTTCGCGTTTGGCCCCGACCGCAAGGTTGCGACCCGGATGTCGTAAACCGGTGATTGGGGGTTGGATGAAATTCGCAAGAGGATGAAACAAGCCTATGGTTGCTGCATCGCGTGCCAAATCATCGGATCGAGCGGCGATCCTGAAAAAGCTGTTGCCAGCCATCAAGAAACAGTACAAGGTCGTTGTGCCCAAGCATGACCGCCCGGTTCTGGAAACGATGCTGTATGCGATCTGCCTGGAAGATGTCTCGGTGGACGAGGCTGAACTCGCCTTCACACGTCTGGGCAAAGAATTCCCCGATCTGAATGAGATCCGGGTGAGCTCGATTTCGGAAATTGAGCGGGCCTTTGAAGGTCTGCCGAAATCAGAATGGCGAGCATTCCACGTGCGCAGCGTGCTGCAATATGTCTTCGAGAAGTCCTTCGCCTTCGAGTTCGAAGGCTTGCGGAAAAAGACGCTCGAATTGGCTCAGAAGCAACTGACCAAGATCAAGCATCTGTCGAATTTCGTCAGAAACTATACGCTGCAGTCCGTGATCGGAGCGCATCAGATTCCGATCGACGATTCGATGGCAAAGGCCTTGATCTGGCTGGGACTGGTTCCACCGAATCAGGATTCCGAACAGATGGGCGAAACCTTAAAGGCAGTGGTGAGGAAATCGGAAGTTCCGCTGTTTTGTTTCTCAATCCGCTGCCTGGCAACGGACAAGGTCGTCCACGATTTTTTTGACCCGAAGAAGTATCCGCCTCCAGCGGAAGGCCACGACGGAGCTCCGGTGACCGAGCGACTGGCAGAACTTTATAAGTCTGCGACTTCAAAAACCAAGCCCAAACCTGCGGCCGCGAAGGTCGAGGCCAAGCCGGCGAAGCCTGAGTCGAAGCCTGCCAAAGTTGAAGCCAAGCCAGCAGAGACAAAGGCCAAGGCGGCGGCCAAGCCAGCGGTTGAAGAAGCCCCAAAGAAAAAGGCGTCTGCCAAGGGAGCCGCCGCAACGGCACCCACAAAGAAAGTCGTGAAAAAAGCTCGTTGACGATTGGAAGAGACGGCAGATGAACCTCATTGCCATTGGAGCCAGTCAGACCGCCGGGTTAGAATCCCCTGATCGAACCAGCGCCGACAAATTCAGTGTCGGCCGCAAATCGGGGGCGTCGTTCAGAATGTCGATTCTGCCAGGAGACCGGATCATGAGCGTTGGCTCTTCGTTGTCGTTCTCTCGATTCTGCCGCGCAACGTCTGGCGGCTTCGCTGCGATCCTCGTGGTAACGCAAGCCTCCTGCTACTTCTGCCAGCACGTGTTTGCAGATCCACAGGAGACTGCCCCTGCTGCTGCGGATGCCTCTAAAGAACCGACTTCACGATTCAAGCAGGGGTACCGGTTGCAGGATCTGGATGACCCCGCCCTGCCCTTGCAACCCAAACAGGGAGTGACGGCTGCGGAACAAATGCGGAGCGAAGCTGTGGCATGGTTCATGGCTGGTCGATTGCTGGAAAAACGCAGCCCCGACGATCCGAAGTCGGCCGTGAAAGCGTACCGGAAGGCTCTGTCACTCGATCCCAAGGCGATTGAAGTCTATCGCCATTTGATCCCGCTCGAATTCCAGATGGGTGACGCTGAGTCGGCCATTCAATCGGCTGCAAAGGCCGTTGAGATCGATCCGGAAGAGTTCGAATTCTGGCAGATGCTGGCGGCGCAGGCTGCCATCTCGGGTAAGTTGCCGGAAGCAATCCGTCACCTTGAAAAAGCCTTGAAGTCTCCCCGCATCTCCAAAGATTCCCTGGAGTTCATGGGACTCAATAAGAATCTCGGTTCACTGTACGCAGCGACGGGTCAGATTGATAAAGCCGCAGATTGTTTCGAAGTCGTTTTCGATGCGCTGGTCTATCCCGAAAAGTACAAGCTGGATTCCCGCGTGAAATCCAAGATGCTGGCCGATCCGCAGACCAGCTACGAACGACTTGGACAGATCTTCCTGGAAGCCAAGCGAGTAAAGCTGGCCAGTCAGGCGATTGAATTGGCCGGGAAATCGAGCCGCATTGGCGCTGGGAATCTGAGTTACTATCGATCCCGCGTACTGCTGCTCTCTGACAAACCCGAAGAAGCACTTGCCGAAATCCAGAAGTATCTCGATGCCCAGCGAACATCCAAGGGACGTGATGCTTACAAGCTGCTCGCTGATATTTTCGAGAAGTTGAAACGCTCGGATGAATTGATCGCTTACCTCGAAACATTGGCCAGTAAGGATGAGCATAACCTTCAGTTGCAGTTCTTCCTGGCGGATCGATTGACCGCAGCCAACGAGCTTGAGCGGGCACAGAAGATTTACGAAGCAGCATTACCACAGGGTGCAGACGCCACCGGTTACGTCGGCCTTGCTCGGGTGCTGCGAAAAATGAAGAAGCCCAAAGAGCTGCTGGACTTGTTTGAACGCGGCATGACAAAGTTAGGGCCAGAAGGGTTGGCCCAACTCGAAGCGGAACTCAAGTCCGTCTCCGAAGACGTACCAACGGTCGATTCGTTGCTGGCTTCAGGACGCGAACAGGCAAAAACAGATCCACCGCAGTTGACCTTCGAAAAGGCGTATGTCCTGGCCGGACTGGCCAAGACGCTGGACCGGGTCGACGACGCACTGGAATTCTATCGAGCTGCGATCAAGCTGCGAAAAGAGCAGAATATTCAGCTCTATACAGAAGCGGGGACCGTACTGCTTCGAGCACATCGCTACGAAGCTGCGGAAGAGTTCTTCAAGGAAGGGCTTGCAGATCGGCGGACTCCTGCAGAAAGAGCCGACTTGCTCAGTATGCTGGCACGCGCTCAACTCCTGAATGGTCGCCTGAAGGAATCGATCGAATCGATCGAAGAGGCGCTACTATTAGAACCAACTGATCTGGCGCACCTGTTTGACGAAGCCTGGATCTACAGCCATTCCCGACAATGGGATCAGGCAATCACAAAATTTGAGAAGTTGCGAGATATGTCTCCTGACAATAAGCGGCTTCAGCGGTTGGTCCAGTTCAGCATCTCCAACATCTATGTTCAGAAAGGGGACTTCCGAAAAGGGGAAGTGATTCTGGAAAAGATTCTGGAAGTCGATCCTGAAGACACTCAGGTCAACAACGACCTCGGTTACCTGTGGGCGGATCAAGGTAAGAATCTGGAACAGGCCGAGAAGATGATTCGGAAGGCGGTTGCGGCGGAACCTGAAAACGGAGCCTACCTCGACAGCTTGGGATGGGTGCTGTTCAAACGTGGCCGTTACGAAGAAGCGGTTGGTCCGATCGAGCAGGCTGTCAAGAAAAACACGGGTGGAGACAATACGCTCTTGGATCATCTTGGCGATGTTCAGTTGAAGCTGAAGCAGGTCGACAAAGCCGTTGAATCCTGGAAGCGATCGCTCAAGAGCACCGAAGAAGACAAGTTTGCTGACCCACAGCTTCTGGAGAGATTGCGTGACAAGCTGAAGCAGTACGCACCACAGTCCAATCAGCCGAAGCCTGCGACTCCGGGGTCCCCGTGAGACGTTGAACCGGCACAACGGGTGCTACCGAATTCACTTGGTCCAGGAAACAAGACCTGAGACCTTACTCAAACACATTTCGAACATTTGTCGGGATTTGAAATACAATGGCAGGGCATTCCCATTGGGCGAATATCGCCTTTAAGAAGGGACTCGTTGACAAGAAGCGTGGCAAGCTGTTTGGCAAGCTGGCACGTTATATCATTGTTGCCGCGCGACGTGGCGGTGGTGACCCGGCTGCGAACCTGGCATTACGCTATGCGATTGACCGTGCACGCAAGGCATCAATGTCCAACGACACGATTGAGCGGGCCGTCAAAAAAGGGACGGGTGAACTCGGCGTCGAAACATTTGACGAAGTAATGTACGAGGGCTATGGCCCGCACGGCGTCGCCGTCTTATGTGAAATCCTGACGGAAAATCGAAACCGAACGGCCGGTGAAGTTCGTAAGATCTTCGAAATTAACGGCGGCAACCTGGGGACCACAGGCTGCGTCGGCTGGATGTTCGAACGCAAGGGTGTATTTGTCATAACGTCCAAGCACACGACGGAAGATCGTCTATTTGAAATCGCACTGGAGGCTGGGGCGAGCGACGTCAAAGCTATCGGAGATAACTTCGAAGTGATGTGTGATCCTGATGCCTTTCAGAGTGTCACAGCGGCATTGGAAGCCGCGGCGATTCCCACAGAATCTGCCGAACTCGCACGAATCGCCGGGACGACAGTTGAACTCGACCTGGATTCCGCTCGTTCGGTCTTGAAACTGATGGAAGCGCTGGAAGATCACGATGACATCCAGAGCGTATATGCGAACTTCAATATTCCAGATACCGTGATGGCTGAACTGGCCTCTGAGGACTAGTCCGTCGTCACTGCCAAAGTTTCGGGTTCCGTAGCCACGTTTGCCAAAACGACAGCAAGCCTCAAAACCAGACCGTGATAAAGTAGCAGGCATTGGCTTGCGGTCGATCGAATTGGATTGAGGGGAACTCCCCTCTTTAGGACAACAGGGATGGCGCGTCAAAAGGTGATCGAAGGGGGAACTTCAGGAGGAGGTGCGGGAAGCGTTCCGCCTGACCCGCCACTCGGTCAGTTCAACCCCGATGACGAACGCTTTGACGACGAATTGCGTCCGCAAAAGTTGAACGAAGTCGTTGGCCAGCGGAAGGTCGTGGGACGGCTGAAAATCGTGCTCGACGCCACCCTGAAGCGTAAAGAAGCACTCGGCCATATCCTGTTTGACGGCCCACCGGGACTCGGCAAAACAACGCTCGCCATGACGCTGGCGCGCGAGATGGGAACCGAATGTCAGATCACTTCCGGACCATCACTGATGGCCCCGAAAGATCTGCTCTCCTATCTGACAAATGCCAGCTACGGATCCGTTCTGTTCATCGACGAAATCCATCGACTCCCCCCCGCCGTAGAAGAGTTCATCTATCCCGTGATGGAAGATTTTCGAGTCGACATCGTGCTGGGCGAAGGTTTGAATGCCCGCACGATCAACATGAAGCTGAAACCATTCACGATTATCGGTGCGACGACCCGAAGCGGAATGCTGACAGCACCTCTGCGCGACCGATTTGTCTTTCGCGAACATCTCGATTTTTACGATGTGACAGACCTGACAGAGATTGTTCGCCGGAACGCTCGCAAACTGCGAACCGAGATCGCTGATGATGCCGCGGGGCTAATCGCCGATCGCAGCCGAGGCACACCTCGTAAGGCCAACAACCTGTTGCGCTGGACTCGAGACTTTGCGACGGTCCATGAAGCGACCGGAAACATTACGCGCCCCATCGCGGATGATGCCCTGGCAATGCTGGAAGTCGATTCGCTCGGATTGGAGGCTCAGGATCGCCGCTACCTGACAACGCTCGTGAATGTCTTTTCAGGAGGTCCAGCGGGCGTGGCCGCAATCGGACATACGATGAACATCCCCCCTGATACGCTGGAAGATGAAGTCGAACCGTTCATGCTTCGGCTGGGATTCATCCAGCGAACTCCACGTGGACGGACAATCACAGCGGCCGGTTTACGGCACCTGGGCCTGACGCCCCCCACGGATGAAGGTGGCGATCACCAGCCACGGCTTTTCTAATCGTTCCCTCCGCGGCTTCAATAACAACGTCGACTCTTTGTGATCGCACGGCAACCAAGCCCCACAATCCCGCCGTCAGTTTGATTCAGTCATCTCTGACACCAAAAACATCAAACTCACACTCTGACCGAATCTGCTGATGAATCGACCTCGAAAGCAATTCCCGCTGCAGGCCTTTCATCAGTGCTCATCAGCGGTGCCAGATCCTGTCACGTCATCCGACAAGCTCGCGAATGGGCTGGCGATCATCCAGCAGATGTTGGGGACGGCCATTGAAATCGGGCAGCTTGATGTCCTGATTAATTCCCAGCACGTGGTAAATGGTACTCATCACGTTCTGGAAACTGGTCTTCCCATTGATCGACCGTTCGGCTCGGGAATCCGTTTCGCCAATCACCTGCCCCATGGTCAGACCACCGCCGTAGAACAGAGCGCATCCCGCATCGGCCCAATGCTCTCGACCAGGCCCCAGGGGAGTAATCTTCGGCGTTCGTCCAAACTCACCCAGTACGACGACCAGAACGTCGTCCTGCATCCCGCGGTCTTTCAGATCATTGACCAGTGCGGCGATACTCATATCGAGAACCGGCATCAGGCATTTCAACGCGAAGAAGATATCCCCATCAGCACTGCTGTGATGATCCCACTCGGCAGCATGCAGCGTGACGACACGCACGCCTGCCTCGACAAGTCGCCGGGCCATGAGAAACGGCTTTCCGTTCCAGTCGTACATCAGGTGCTTGGCCGTCTGGTGTGGATACTTTCCCGCCTTATGACCATATCGTGCCAGGGTCTCGGGTGTCTCAGACGACAGATCAAATGCATCACGTACTTTCGGCGATGCGATCATTTCCAGTGCCTGAGCCTGGAATCGATCGAGTCCTCCGAAACCATCGCGCTGCTCGATATCTCGGTGCAGAGTATCAAATGCCGCCAGCAACGCCTTTCGATTTTCCAGTTGAGCCAGGTTCTTGACCGGTGTCAGGTCGCTCAGCGATTCCTTGAGTGGTCGGAAGGGGGCGTGCCCTGCCCCGGCGTAATGTGGCTTTTCGTAGTCGAACATGTCCGACGATTCACTCAGGCTGACATAGGTCGGTAGCGACGCATTTGTCGGCGCGAGTCGACTGACGATTGATCCAAAGGCGGGACGCTTGCCAGCACTGCGAGGGAGTCCGGTATAAACTTCGCTCAGATAATGATCGTTCTCAACGGAGCGAATTCCCCGAACGAGTGCGGTGCGATCCATCATCGCCGCCTGTCGAGGCATGTGTTCGCAGATTTGTACCCCGGGCAGACTGGTTGCAATGGGGGAAAATGGCCCACGGTATTCGAGGGGAGCATGTGGCTTCAGGTCCCACATATCAATGTGCGATGGGCCACCGTTCAGAACGACGTAAATCACAGACTTCGGTCGGCGCTGAATCTGTTGAGCAGGGTTTGCAGATGCTTCGTGGCGCAACAAGTCAGACAGCGTCAGGCCGCCCAGTCCGAGTGCCCCAACACGAAGTACTTCGCGGCGACTCAAGCCTGCTGATGGGGAAAGATCGTGATTTGAAACCCTGAACATTCCGCCGCCCTGGAAAACAGCATGCCGAAACCAATTCACATCAGTGTAGGTTGAAGTGATGTACCATAATTTGCAATAGGAACGCACGCTGGAGTCGCGATTTCGTCGGAATTCGGTCTGAACGAGTGCTGGCACTGCGGGTTACATTCGGGCGATCAAGGTTGGTCTTGACCCTTTGTGCGGTCTGTCGATAAACCCCGCGATCGTCATTGTCGCGAAGTGGGTCCGGAATTGTGGAGATCAAGCCATGGCCATTGCCAACGAAGCCCCCGGGAAAATCAGGGTGCGAAACTCGTCCGGACCGACGGAATCGTCACCGCGGCGACCGGTTGAGATGGCAATGCCGGGGGTTCATTCCGGTGCGAAACGATTGCTTTCAACCCTGCCAAAAGGAAGCCTGGTCGATCTCGGCGCGGGGCAAGGGGCACTCAGTGTCTGGGCTCATGAAGCGGGATTTGATACGACTGCCGTCGATTTTAATCGAGGCAACTTCCTGGTTGATTCGATCAAATTCGTCGAAGCCAACCTGAACCAACCGCTTCCGATCACAGACAACTCGTTCGACGTCGTTGCCGCACTGGAAGTGATTGAACACCTCGAAAACAGTTACGCTTTATTGCGTGAAATTACGCGAATCCTGAAACCCGGTGGCTATGCAGTGGTTTCGACACCGAATGAATCCAATCTGGCAGCGAGACTGTCGTATTTGTCGAGCGGCTTCTACTCGGATGCGGCCTATGTCATGCGAGTCCCCGGTCCGGGTGATTTCTACAATCCCCACGTCAACTGCCTGCCTCTTCCAACCTTGGAATACGCATGGAGACGGGCGGGCCTGACGATGGAACAGTTTGAAGTCAGCCGGTACCGTCCCCTCGCCTGTCTCTTGTGGCCATTCCTGGCACCGATTCAATGGCTGAAACTGGCCACTCGACATCACAAGAAGAAACATGCCGACGAAGCCACAGAGAAATCCGTCTACCGATTAATGAACGATCCTCGGGTCCTGACCGGACGAATTCTGGTGTTCCTGCTGCGTAAACCAGAGTAACCCCGTTCACAGTATTCGATCGGCACAGAAGTCTGAAATGGAATCTTCTTCGGATCTGATCGACGCAATTGAAATTTGCTGTCTGATCGAAGCGACCGCGCGCAAGCCTGGAAACGTGCATCCGTGCGCAGCGTTCGATGATCTGTCCTACGACGACTTTGTTCAAGCGGCTTCCGCCTCGGCAAAGCCGCTGGCAAACAGCCGATCAGGCTCGCTCGGCATGGCGATCCTGCAGGCCGTCGAAGCGACCCAAAGCGTCACACGTTCCAATGTCAATCTGGGGATAGCGTTATTGATCGCACCGCTGGCCTGTGTACCGGCTGATTCTCCGTTGGAATCCGGGATTGGCGTCATCCTGGCACGCACCTCGATTCAGGATGCCGCGGATACGTTTGCAGCAATTCTCGCAGCAAAGCCCGGCGGACTCGGCAAGACCACATCTCAGGATGTTCACGACCAGCCCACCGTGACTTTGCGGGAAGCCATGGTCCTGGCCGCTGATCGGGATCGGATTGCCCAGCAGTATGCGACGGACTTTGCCGGGTTACTCGGTCGAGATCGTCGGTGGCTCGTCGAGGAATGGACCTCGGCACATGAACAGGTTGGGCGATTGAACTCAAACTGGCGGTGCGATGATCCCGTCTTTTCCGAGTGCCTTACTGCTTGGGAAGTTGCGGTCATCCGGTTTCAGATGCGGCTGCTTGCCACAACACCTGATTCACTGGTCGTGCGGAAGTGTGGTCAGGCCATCGCAGTGGAATTGCAGCATCGTGCTGTTGCGGTCGCGGAATCGGATTGGCCGGGTGAACCTTCTGGCTGGAGCCTGCTGCTTCAGTTCGATCAGTGGTTACGTGCCGATGGGCATCGACGCAATCCCGGTACGACCGCCGACTTTGTTGCCGCCGCTCTATTTGCTGCGGTTCGAGACGACTTGATCCAGATTCCGTCTCGCGAAGAGGTCGTGCAACACGCCGCTCGGATTCAGCAGTTCCCCGGAAAAACTGTGTGATTTTCAGATGCGGGAGTGTTAGACTCTGAGGGAAGTCCGATTCCTCTCCCTTGGGTCTTCTGACATGTCACGCACACTTCGACAAATGCTGGTGCTCGCTTCGTTGCTGGTCCTGCTGGTTGCGTTTGGTTCTCCATTTGTTCCCCCGGCTCTCCGTGGCCAGGTGAATAACAATGGAGGCAACAACCAGGGAAATAACAATCAAGGGAACAATAACGGCAATGCCGGCGGAATCAAGATCGACGCGACTGGCGTCGTCAGTCTGGCGATCGCCACGGATGCCAGCGGGGCCTTGGACAAGAAGCGTCGTGAAGCAGTCGCCAAAAAGACCTTGAACGCGGATGTGAATCATCCCAGCAAGCAGCGTTACGTATCACTCGTTGAGCTCGAACAGGCGGTGGAACAGTCCCTGGCCAAGCAGAAGCCGATCCCTGACGAGGTCTTTTTTCTAGCGGGATTGCAGCAGATTGATGACATTCTCGTACTGCCAGAAACCAAAGATCTCGTCATCGTGGGCCCGGCCGAAGGATTCGTTCCTGATGCGGTCGGACGAATGATTGGCGTCGAAAGTGGTCGACCGACCCTGCGCCTGGATGACTTGGCTGTCGCAGTCAGAACCTTGGTGAAGAATCGCGAAATCGGTTGCTCCATCGATCCCGTGCCAGAACGTCTGGCCGACCTGCAGAATTTTATCAAACAGGGTGGCCCCGCCACAGCAGCGGTTGTCGAAGCACGATTCAAGCAGATGGACGACATCCTGGGCATGCAAACGGTTCGTGTTGACGGTGTCCCGGCAGAATCGCATTTCGGCATCGCGTTTGTCGAAGCCGATTATCGGATGAAGCGAATCTCCATGGGGCTGGAAAACCCCGGCGTGAAGGGGCTGAAAAGTCACCTCGCAATGCTGGGGGCAGGTGGCAACACAATGCAGCGCTGGTGGTTTGTTCCGCTGTATGACGCGATCTACCGGAGCGAAGATGGCCTGGCGTTTCGGTTCGCGGGTCAGCGACTGCAACTCCTAGCTGAAGAAGAGCTCGCCGATGCCCAGGGAAATCGCTTCGCGGCCGCGACGACCCGAGTTTCGACCAAGGCATTCGCAAAACAATTCACCGAGAAGTTCCCAGAACTGGCGTCAAAGTCACCGATTTTTGCCGAGTTGCAAAATCTGACCGATTGGGCCGTGCTGGTCGCATTAATTCAACAGGAAAAGCTGGCGGAAAAAATCGGCTGGAACATGACGACGTTACTCGATGAACGACGACTTTCGGTACCAACGTTCAATGCACCCAAGCAAGTTCCGTCGATGGTGAACTACAAAAAGGCCGGTGCTTCCATCATCGGGCTGGTTGGTGGCGGGGTTGTCATTCATCCCGCTCAAACGGTGAGCAAGTCGCTCACAGCGGCATCAGGTGACCAACGGCTGGAATCCTCAAAGAAGACTGCCGCGACTGCGACTCGCAGTGAAGCTCATCGGTGGTGGTGGGATGCAGGGAAATAAATGAGCGATTATCGCGACAGGTGAGTCATGAGCCGAGATCCACCAATCATCGCATCCCCTTCCCCGCCACTTTCCGTCGCAACCCTGTTTGCGTACACTCGTGCCTGACCGAATCAACTTTGGAAAGGCAACCAATGTCTGCAGCGAATCCGTTTGTCATTGACGTCTCGATGGCCACGTTTCAGAACGACGTGGTTCAGAAATCGATGGAGACTCCAGTTGTCATCGATTTCTGGGCACCTTGGTGTGCTCCCTGTAAACAACTTGGGCCGATCTTGGAAAAACTGGCCGCAGAATTTGGCGGCAAGTTTATTCTGGCCAAGGTCAATACTGACGATGAACCACAGATCGCTCAGGCTTTCGGGGTCCAGTCGCTGCCGACCGTTTTTGGCCTCGTTCAGGGAAATCCGGTCGATCAGTTTGTGGGGCTGATGAGCGAAGAGCAGATCCGCACCTGGCTCGCGCCACTGATCCCCTCCCCGGCCCAGATCCTGGCGCGTGAAGCCATGGAACTTGTCGAAACTGATCCTAAAGCGGCTGAAGCGAAATATCGCGAAGCACTGGCGCTCGTCCCCACAGAAGACTCGCTCAAGATCTGTCTGGCCAATGTGATCTTGAAGCAAGGACGCCTTGAAGAATGTGGTTCAATTCTGGAAGCCTTGGCAGCGCGAGGGTTCCTGGAGCCTGAAGCAGAGCGATTGAAGAGCGAAATGGAAGTCCGCATGGCTGCCGCAGAAAGTGGCGGAGTGGAAGAAGCTCGCAAGGCCGCCGATGCCGATCCCGCGAATTTGATGCTGCGAATTCAACTCGCAGACGCCTATGCTGCAGTGTCGCAACACCGGAAGGCATTGGAAATTTGTCTGGATGTCGTCAAGCAGGACTTCGGAGACGCTCGGGCCGAAGCCAAGTCGACGATGGTTAAAATCTTTGACATGCTGGGACCCGCCTCAGAACTGACAGGCGAATTTCGACGTCAATTGGCGACCGCCCTGTACTGATCTGATTTTGGACTTCTGTCCCCGATCACCGAATCAGACACTTCAAAAGGGTCTGATGCGAATTTAGAATGCGGGAACCTACCGAGTTCATCCCGCCTTGAGGATCACCGAAACGATGTCGATTTTCCGCTGCCGTATGCTGACACTTTGCGCCGTTGTTCTCTTCAATTCGAATTCATTCGGCCAAGACGCTGAACCGGCGCGCCCGAAGGGAGTCGTGAACTTCACATTTGATGAAGAGTCTGGCTCGGCGAAAGATTCTGCAACGGTCGGTCAGGTTGCAGATGAAGGGAAGCTGATCAACGATCCCGCGCGAGTTTCCAGTCCCTTCTGGAATCAGACTGGCAAGAAAGCAATTCAGCTCGATGCCGCTCGCCAGCAGTACATCGAAATCGCCGACAGCGCCGATGTCGACGGGCCAAATGCGGTTTCGTTTGGACTGTTCGTCGTCAATCTGGCCGAGCCAACTGACGCCACGTACCACGGTCTGGTTGCCAAGCGAGGAATGGAGAATACGCGAGCTTCGACCAACTACGGCATCAACTTTCAAATGCAGGCCGATACCTTCCAGGTCTACATCCACGATGGCACGAACTACAAAGTCGTCACCTACAGCGCGAAAGAAGCCCTGCCCTACCGCAAACTGGTGTACCTCACCGCGACGTTCGAAGTGGCAGATGCTCCGAAGCAGGATGACGATACCGACGTCGATGACCTGAAAATCATGTTGTTTGCCAACGGAGAACCGCTGACGCCCAAGACTTCCCCCACCGGATACATCGATGGGAAGCAAGGATGGATCAAGGACGTCGCCGTCGCTGGCCTGGTGAATAACTTGCCTGTGACCATTGGACGCAGCGAAGTCGTCGGTGAATACCTCAGTTGCGTCATCGACGAATTCACGCTGTTTCAAACCGCCCTGAATCCTGCTCAGGCCAAGAAATTGTTTCTTGAGGTGGCGGGTGCGAATGTTGCCGAGTTAATTGCTCAGGACAAACCCGTTCCCACGGTCGTGCCGGTGATCGGCAGTCTGTCGCAACCGGGTCTGCAAATCGGCCAGACGACTCAACTGATCGTCAACGGCAGTGATCTCGGGCCGAATCCTGCCGCGGTGTTTCCGGTACCAGGAGTCACGTTCGCTGTCGCTGAGGGCTCTGCTCCAAATCGACTGGTTCTCAATGTTACGGTTCCCCCCACCACCCCTGCGGGAATATTCCCATTCTGGGTTCGCTCGCAAATTGGTATCAGCAAATCAGTGGCACTGGCCATCGACAGATTGCCTCAAGTTCCGGCTGGTAATTCCTCTCCTGACAAACCCGCAGCGCTTCCTGCAGCGTTCTATGGCAATCTTGCCGGAGGCCAACAGCAGCGAATCTACTTTGCCGGGACGAAGGGCCAGCGGATTGTTGCCGACGTCGAACTGAAACGCCTCGGCGGTCCTTCCAATCCTGTTGTGGAAATCAAATCTCCCGAAGGGACACCGATTGAAATCGGCTGGGGTAATAGCTCCTTGAAGGGGGATGCCCGCGCCGAAAGAGTACTGCCGAAAGATGGAGTCTACTCAGTCGAACTCCACGACCTGACATTCAACGCCCCCGGCCAGAATCCGTTCCGTCTGAAGATCGGTGATCTCAAAATCATTGATGCGGTATTGCCGGTGGCCATGGGAGCGGGGCCCGTTGATGTCCAGCCGGTCGGCAGCGGGTTTGCACCGGGAACGCGAGTCACAGGTCAGTTTGCGGTACCTGTCGAAAGTCGTCTCGGTCTGCTGGCGCTGCCTGCCGAATCTGGCATCGTCGCGTCCTTGCCGAGTATGCCGGTCAGCCTGGGGACGGAAGTTGTCGAAGCACCGCGCGCTGCGGATGGAACGCCACAACCAGTCGATGCCACATTCGCTGCTCCCGAGAAACCACTGGCAATCAGCGGTGTGATTTCTGCGAAAGGTGAGCAGGATCGTTACCTGCTGAACGTCACGCCTAGAAAGGGACTGCGATTCACACTGCAGGCCGATTCGCTGAATTCTCCGCTGGAATCAGAACTTAAGATCCTCGGCCATCCCGCCGGGAATCTGCTGGCATCGAGCAGTGATCAGCCTGTGATCGGTGATCTGTCGCTCGATTTCGGTGTCCCAGCGGGAGTCTCACAGATACAGATTCAGGTCAGCGATTTGTTTGGTCGTGGCACTCCGCGCAGTTTCTATCGGCTGGTGATCGAACCGGCTGGGAAGCCCGCATATTCGCTGATGTTGAACACACCAACGATCAACTTGCCGGAAGATGGTTCCGCGATGATGGAACTGCAGGTGACACGAGCGGGCTATGCCGGACCGATTCGACTGACGGTTGCCGGAGACAATTCGGTCATCGTTTCGCCCAATGAAATCCCCGCCAACATGCAGGGAAAAGTTCTGTTGCGACTGGTTCGCGCAGGTAAGCCTGCCGAAGGGGTTGCTCCGCTGTTACGAATCGTTGGAGAATCTGTCGGAGCCGAACCGGCGATCAAGAGTACCGCGAAGCTGCTGACGGGCGTCATCGCACCGACATTCATTGACACGATGGCTGTCGGGACGACACCGTCATCTGGCCTGTCGCTCGATCTTCAGCAGTTGCCTGCCGTTCTTTATCGAGGTCTGTCGGTTGAAATCCCATTGACGATCAAGCGGCAAGCGGGCCAACCTTCCTCGACAGTCCCCGTCAAACTGTCGCTCGATTCGACAGAACCCGTTCGTAAGCGAGATAACAACAATCCGGCTGCGGGGAATTTCCCTGTTGTGTCCGCTTCGCCGAAAATGATTCAGCCGGGTGAACCCGAGCAATCCTCGGTCAAGCTGACGGTCCCCGTGGAAGTGGCAGAGCCTGTGATTGATTTCGTGGTCAAAGCCGAAGCAACACCGCACGCATATTCCGAACGAGTTCTCGCAACAGCGTATTCCCAACCCTTCCGCGCTGAGATCAAGACTGCTGTCGCACCCAAGGTGGATGATCCCACACTCGCTGTTGTCGCTGAATCCGATCACAAGGTCACAGGTCAACTACAACGGGTGGCAGGATTCACTGGGCCCGTCGAAGCAACCGTTGTTGGATTGCCGGCGGAATACATGGTTCAGGCCGCAACGATTGCTGGCGATCAAGACAAGTTTGCCATCACCATCAAGGCTCCGAAGGTCGCCGCGGAAACGCCTGTCGCAAATGTGAAGTTGAGAATCACATCAGCGGGCAACCTGCTGGTGGCAGAGATCCCCGTCAACGTGAAGGTTGTTCCGAAGCCGTAAAGACTGGTCAGGATGGATGCCACGGTCTTGAAGCATAGGTATCTACACATCGCAGAATGCAATTTCCGGTATGTTCAGCCATGGTCTGCGGCCCAAAGGACCAGTAGTTCACCCAGCCAGGGCCATTCGGCCCTGGAATCGATCCCACCAAAATCTTCATAAGGCCTGAAGGGCCGGTCGTTCCTTTCGATGAGTCTAAAGACCAAAGGAATGTTCGGCCCTTCAGGCCTCAGATCCTGTTTTTACATCGTTTCCCAGGGCCGAAGGGCGCCGAAGGGCCCTGGCTGGGTGAACTGCTGGCCCACTTGGGCCGTAAGACCGGAATCGCCCGGGGTTTCTGTAAAGCACTCACCTCGACTATCTCTTTGACTTTCTGTTTCAGAACATCGCCTCATCGCGGTTCAGGGATGTGTAGACACCTATGAATCGAACAATGTGTAGACCAATGCTCCAAGACCGTGGCACCCAACGCCGATAACGAAAATCGTAGCTGAATTCGTGAGAATCCAGGGGTATCCAACCCGTCTCTATTTTGCGTTCTGACCGTTTGCTGGTGACGGTTCCCCTGTCTGACCCAACGCGAGATTGAAGATCGTCGGGTTACGCAGGCCGAGTGCGATCCAGATCACGACGCCAAGGATCACCGGGAAAAAGTTCATGTCGCCAACTCGCAAATGAGTCACCTGGGCTCCGCCGAGGTACCCAGTCAACAGGATCGCGCCGAGGAAACCGGTCCGAGGAATGATGAACAGGATTGCGATGATGATTTCCAGGATCCCGATGTTGAACATCAGGTCTGTCTTGAAGCCCATTTTTTCAAACATCTGGGCCTTCCCTTCCCATTCGGTGAATTTCCCCATCGCACTGGCACCGCCAAGGAACGCGGCCAGCAGAACGCTCAGAATCCATCCGGTCAATTTTGATTTGGACATGTGGTCAAGTAACTCCTGAATATGGTGTCGTGGGGTTTTGAACGTCGATCGTCCTGGAACTTTCGGTTCGATTTATTGCCCAGCCTGTGTGGACAGCGTTCGGTAATAGTGGGCGGTCATAAATCTCTGCCACTCGCCGGATGATAGCAGTACTTGCGACGAAAGCACTCGGTGGTTGTCGTCGATGAACTCGATGGAATCCTGATACCGTGCCATCGTCCCCTCATCGGCAAAGCTCGGACCTTCGGAGTCCAAGATCAGCTTACGAGCACTGCTGTCCAACTGGCCGCAATATGGCCACAAATGAGTCATCAAGGAAGTGATGAATGAACCGACAAATTGTTTCTTGCGCGTGTCATATCCCAGCGTCATCACAGTTCGTCCGGCGCAATCGCCTGTTTTCATGACCCCTTCACCGATGACCCAGTAGTCGCCCAGAGACCGGAAAGTTTCGGTCCCGGATGTTCTTTCCGCGGGTTCCCCCGGTGCCATCTCACATTCATATTCGCACGCCCAGTTACCAACAAGTCGCTGCAGCCAAAGATGTTGCGATGTGGGTTGTTCGCTCAAGATCCTTCTCCCCTGAGTTATTGTGATGACGCAATATCGACAAATAGTCGAATGAACCGACGGGAATTCGACAACTTGTCATTGAAGCCACGGCAGGTTTCGGTTCGACGACACGCTCGAGAGACGCTCGCGGAAGAACGAAAGTGGAAAAGGATCGGTGGCGAAAACGGATCGGTGGCGGGAACGTCGTTGCTACCACCCGGGCAAGCCCCAGCGGGACCAGCAACTGCGAGCTACCAATAAATCATCGACATTCTAAAGAGCTCTCCACCCGGCTTGCCCGGGTGGTAGCTACGACTTTCCCGCTAAAGCGATTATCGGACGTGAAGCTCACAAACGAGCACACGTCCCCTATTCCATGTCTCACCCAAATTCTGGGTTTGTCGTTTTCTCGTACTCCGTGGCCAAGTGGCGATCCAATGTCAGCCGCTTGCCTGCTCAACACTCAAACCGTACATTTGCCCACAACCCAACCGATCAACGTCGCCCGATTCGAGGTGCTTCTGTGAGTCGCCAATTCATGGTTTTTCTGGCATTCATGCTTGTGACAAATCACGCGTACCTATTGTCAGCAGCCGAAGACACAAATGCTGACGTCGCCGCTGAAAGTGAACTTCCTGACGCAGCGACTCAGGAACAGGCTCGCAAAGCGGTCCGTGAAAAATACAAAGTCGAAATGAATAAGGCCAAGAAGCCGGAAGCTCGTGCTCAGTTGGCGAAAACATTTGTTGAGGCGGCAGAGACGGCCGCTGAGTTACCAACTCGATTCGCACTGCTGGCAGAAGCGATTCCGCTGGCGGCTCAAGGTGCAGATCTGGAACTTGCCCTGCAGATCGCACAGATGATCGCAGACAAGTTCAAGGTGGCTCCCCTTCCCTGGAAAGAACGAGCGGCTGCAGCGATGGGAGCCGCCACACTGAATGTTGATATCGACGTCGCTGCAGGCTTGCTGGCACGTTTCAACGATCTGTCCAGCGAAGCGATTGCAAAGGAGGAATACGCGATTGCTGTCAATGTGATGAAAGCCGCGTTCGATACGTTCAAGAAGCCCAATTACAAGCCGTTTCGGGACGACGCGGCATTTCAAGTCAAGCAACTCACAAGTGTGCGGGAGGCATTTGATGCCGCCAAAGGAGCACGCGATAAATTGGCATCGAACCCAGACGATGCCGCTTCCAATCTCGCCTGGGGACGGTTTGTCTGCTTCTATAAACAGGACTGGGAAACTGGCTTTAAACTTCTCGCCAATGCGAATGACAAGGTTTGGGCACCGCTGGCCCAGCGGGAACTGAAGCCACCAGAAACGGCCAACGACTGGCTGCAACTCGGGGATGATTGGTTACAGGCTGGCGTCAAGGAAAAGGAACCGATCAAGCTGCTGGCTGGCGAACGAGCGGACCGCGCCTGGCAACAGGCACTCGCCACGGCCACTCCCCTGCATAAGAAAGAACTCGAGCAGAAAGTCGACCAAAGGACCGTGAAATTATTTGGTGCGTCCTTCACTGCCACTCGCGGTGACGCGGCCGGAGCCGCAATCCCTGGCAGCGATCGATTGTCACCAACGGAATCTTTCACAATCGAGTTCTGGATGTCGACCACTGCCGCCAAAGGCACGCTGTTATCCAAGAAACAGGCTGCCGACGATTCGAGTATTATCGTTCACATTGACAATGGTACCGCCAATCTGAGTATTGCGTCGGGCAATGGCGAAGGTGGCAGCGGCGGTGGCCCACCGATCAACGATGGTAATTGGCATCACCTGGCCATGGTCAAAAACGGTAACGACCTCGCACTGTTCGTGGATGGCAGCAAAGAGGTTCGTTCGACACTGAATGCCCCCGTGATTTCGCGATCTGTCTGGAAGTTTGGCACATCACACAACCGCGCCCCCTGCGCAGCCAGATTCGGCGGAATCCGCATTTCCAAAACGGCCCGCTATGACGATGCCTTTTCACCGAAGAAGCTGCATCCAAAGGATAAGGACACGCTGTATCCGCAATAGATCGATGGGATGCGACACGGCGACGTTTGAATTTGCGGACAACGGCGACTGCGTCCAATGGCCGTAATACGCAAAAGAGAGAATGAGTATGGACATTCGCTTCACCTGGTGGGCTCGAAGCCAAGGGCTAAAGAAGGACCAATATGAGGCGGAACTGTTCGTGGTACAGTCGATGTCTTCCGTCGATGCCTGTAGGGTTGACGTCGAAGCGAATAAGTGGGGAGAGCGTACAGTCAATGGCAGCATTGTTTTTTCCAACTGCACTTATAAGGTCTTGGGGAACAGGCGTATTTGGAGCGTTTGCGGGTCGGATGGGGACAAAATCCAAGTGAAATGTGAGTACGGCGTTCGTCTTTTTGGGTTCGGGAAGATTTCTCTGGAACTGTCAAGGAACAGACTTGGAGAAATACGGGTGCCAATCCTTCGAACGTCGTTCGGCAGAATTGGCTGGCTGCGAATCGGTGATAGCAGGTGGGAACAGTTTTTACTCGATGTTCCAGAACTTCTTGATGGGGATCGGAGTGTTGATATTCCTTCGGTAGAGTGGCGACTGTGTAACCCCGATCTGTTTGACTTGTTCGATTGTGCAGAGACTCATCTGGCGTGCGCGACATTGCTTTCCGTAGCGTGGCTACCGGTTGTATTGTCGACAACTTGAGTCATATGCCGAGGCAGGGTGGCCCAGCTTGCTTCTGTATAGACTGGGGACATGGGTAACAGGTGTTCGGGGACATGGGTAAC
>JBAWWJ010000018.1:0-56684 GCA_037146815.1 Planctomycetota bacterium | reverse complement strand
AGGTGCAGTGCCAACGGTCTTTAAGGCTGGTTCCAGCCCATGTGTTTTCCCGGAATGATTTTCAGGACGGGAGTGCAATCATTTTTCTCTTTTCGGAGGAAGGTCATCATGCGTCGATCTCGTGGAAAACCTGGTGGATTTACTTTGATTGAACTGCTGGTGGTCATTGCGATCATTGCAGTTCTGATCGCCCTGTTGTTGCCTGCGGTTCAACAGGCACGTGAAGCGGCGCGTCGAACGCAGTGCAAGAATAACCTGAAGCAGTTCGGCCTGGCGATGCACAACTATCACGATACCCTGAATATGTTCCCGTGTACGATCAATACCGGCAATTTCGGGGCGCCAAACGGTGTCGGCGCAATGGTCCACCTGTTGCCGTACATTGATCAAGCCCCGTTGTATAACACGATCAACTTCACATCGACGGGTGGATGGCAAACTCCACTCAATAGTACTGCACCTGCAGGGAGTCGCTACTACGAAATGACCCCGCCAGGATTGCGGTGTCCAAGCGATACATCGGCTCAATATTATCCCGGCACCAACGGGATTCAGGGGAACTGGGCAACAGCGAGCTACGGTCTTTCTGGAGGAGCACAGCGCGAATCAGGAAACGGTTGCAGCACATACCCCGGAAATGTGTTTGGTACCGGCCCTGCCGACCACAGCGACAGCCGTGATCCAACACAGATTTCGGGAATGTTCAGTCGTTATGGGTTTTCCTGTCGGATCAAGGACATCACGGACGGAACTACCAACACGATCCTGATGGGTGAGGCCCGTTCAGAATGTAGTGATCACCAGCGACATGGTTGGGCGAATATCAACTCTAACTGGTTGTTCACCACAGCTCCGGTCAACTTCCAGACTTGTCTTGGTGGTGGCGGCTGCAGTTCAAACTCCAACTGGAATACATCGCAGGGATTCAAGTCTCGCCATGTGGGTGGGGCGCACATTCTTCTGGGTGACGGCTCCGTTCGCTTTGTGAGCGAAAACATCGATTACAATACCTACCAAAAGCTGGGTGATCGACGTGATGGTCAGGTTGTCGGTGACTTCTAAAAAAGATCCGTAGAAATTCCGTATTTCAGCGTTGTGACCGATGACACTGCATGTCGTCGGTCGCATCCATTTGCATAAACACTCCTCCTCTTTTGATGGACTTGAATATGGCTGACCGTGTTGGAATTCGAAGGGCCGCGCGGGCGATGATGATCGCCTTGATGCTCGGTGTAAGCACATTCTCTGGTTGTTCCCCGGCATCAACCCGTCCGAAGCTGCTCCCTGTTTCCGGGACCGTCAAATTCAAAGGGGCACCGCTGGCGAACGCTACCGTCACATTCATGCCCGAAGGGAGTGCTCCTCGAAATCCCTATGGAACAACTGATAAGGATGGAAATTTTCAGTTGACCAGCTACGACACAAACGATGGTGCAGTTCCAGGTGATTACATCGTCACCATCATCGCCAAACCGGCTGACGGAAAGAAGCCAGAAGAACGGACGGCAAGTGACATGATCGCCATGGGGCCTGGTGGATCTCTGAAGGCCGCGGACACCGTCCCCACGAAATATGCGGACAAGAAAACCTCTGATCTTAAAAGAAGTATTGTTGCAGGTGACAAGAACGTCTTCAATTTTGACCTGAAAGAATAGTCACCGATCTAGGCTTTGTCGGATGACTCCGCGTCGGGCAGGTTTTTGACCTGCCCGATTTCGTTTTTTCAGCGATCAGCAGTCAGCAAATACAGCTTTCTTTCGATTTTCTGCTCAGCGCTGATCCCCACGTTGCTGGCGGCGAAGCGGGAAGTTGTAGATTTTGCCAATGGCAATCCTTCGCCGGACGAACTTTCTTCCAACTGCAGTTTTCACCACAACGTACAGGTGTGGGCATCATCGCGTCCGCGTTGCCAGGTCAGATTGGTTGGACCAGAAGCGCCTATCGATGGACCCGCCCGAGAATTGCTTGGGAGATTTGACGTAACTCGTTACCATATCCTGCCCCTGTGGTTACGGCGGGAAAAGGGGAGCGACGGTCTGTGACTTGTGTTGCCCAATTTTTCTGGCCGAATCCGGGCACCAGGAATATTTTGGTTCCGCGAAAAGGAATGGGTGGCATGAGTCCTGCTTGGCATGGCTTCACCACCACGGTTTTGGCGGAACAGTACTTATCGCAGGATGCGTGAAATGACAGGTCGACGTTCGTTGTTCGGGGTTTACGGTCTCGTTCAGACCGCAGTAGCGTTGATTGTCTGTGCGACATCAACAGCATTTGCTCAGTTGGATGGTTTCAGCGATTCGCTGGGCCTGAAACCTCGATCGACCCCCAAACCAGTCTTCACCACGACGCTGACTCCGGCCAGCGCGAAGGCTGGGGACGAAGTCACTCTGACAGTCCATGTCAAACTCCCCAAGGGATTCTACATCTACAGTACGACCGGTGAATTTGAAGGCCGCACTCGTATCTCGACGGATGCAGTCGGCCTGGAAGCGGTCGATGCGGAATTCGTTCCTGATCGTGAACCGAAGACCGTGTTTGAGCCCCTGTTGAAGGTGGAACTCCAGAAGTTCCACGACCAGATCACCTGGAAAAAGCGATACAAACTTAAGTCTGATGTCGATCCAGCGAAAGTCGCTGCCAAAGGCGAGATATCCGGGCAGTACTGCACCGAAGATTCGGACGATCAACCAGGGATGTGTATTCCGATTATCCCTCCCTACGAATTCAAAGCCACGTTGTCGGGTCCGGGAGCGTCCGAGACCAGCGAAACAAAGTCTGCTGAACCAGTCCGCTTTGAATACGAAGAGCGTCCGAAGCGAGGCACGATCAATCCCGCGCTGCTGCGATTCAAGCTGTCACCGACAGATGCCAAGCCAGGTCAAAAAGTTCAGCTTTCGATCACCATGGAACTCGACAAAGGCTGGCACACGTTCTCGCTGACTAACGGTCAGGGGGGCGAACCGACAGCGATTAACCTGACGGGATTGAATGGTCTGAAGCCTGCCGGAACTGGATTTGTCGCTGATCATCCCCACGAAGTCGAACAACCGTTGCCCGAACTCAAGCTTGAAGTTCATCATGACCGTGTGACGTGGACCCGCGATCTGGAAGTGACTGCAGGAACCAAACCGGGGGCGTACGGTCTGACAGGGCGGATCGCCTATCAGACGTGCGAAAAGAGCTGCATCCCCTTGCAAAAGGTAAAATTTCAACTGGGCGACGTCTCGGCCGTTGAAGAGTTTGCAGAACCAGAAGATGTCGCAGCACCTGAAAAGAGCGGAACCACCAACACCCCTCCTGTGGCTCCCGTGGGAAACGCGATCAAACGGCCTCAGGATCAGGGATTGATCGGGTTTCTGCTGACGGCGATCGGATTCGGATTGATTTCGCTGCTTACTCCCTGTGTTTTCCCGATGGTTCCGATCACCGTCAGTTTTTTCCTGAAACAGAGCGAATCAGAACACCATCAGCCACTGGTGTTGGCGTTTGTGTTCTGCGGTTCGATTGTCGCGACGTTTACGATTCTCGGTGTTGGAATCGCCGCCGTGTTTGGTGCCGCCAAGCTGAATGCGCTGGCCAACAACCCATGGCTGAATGTGGCCATTGGAACCGTGTTTGTCATTTTTGCGCTCAATATGCTCGGGCTGTTTGAAATCCGCATTCCCAGTGAATTGCTGACATTTACTTCCAATAAGGAACAGGCAGGGGGCTACCTGGGAGCAGTCTTCATGGCGCTGACTTTCACCCTGACTTCGTTCACCTGTACGTTCGCGTTTGCAGGAACGTTGCTGGTTGCTGCGGCCCAGGGCCAGTTCTACTGGCCGATCATCGGTATGCTGGCGTTCGGGACCGCATTTGCATCGCCGTTCTTTATCCTGGCGCTGGTCCCCAGCATGCTCAAGAAACTTCCCAAGAGTGGTGGGTGGATGAACGCGATCAAGGTCGTGATGGGCCTGATCGAAATCGGTGCGGCGGTGAAGTTCTACAGCGTCGCAGATATGGTCTGGAATCCCCAGCAACCGGTGATCTTTGACTTCGTGTTTGTGATGATCGCCTGGCTGGTACTGTCGCTCACCATCGCTCTGTACCTGCTGGGGGTCTTCCGAATGAGCCACGATGTCCCTTCGCAGGGACTTTCGGTGGGACGCATGATCCTGATGGTTGCGTTTTTCGGTTTGAGTCTCAACCTGGGAATCGGGCTGATTAACCACGAACGAGGGGGAGGCTGGATCATGGATCAGATCATTGCTTTCGCACCACCTAGATTCGAAGGCGAGTCCATCCTCGAAAAGGGAGGCTCAACAACAGACCTGCCAGAACCAGTGATCGCCCACCACGGAATCTGGTTCACGTTAGACGTCGACAAGGCGATTGCTTACGCCACAAAGAAGAATCAGCCGATGTTGTTCGATTTCACCGGGGTCAACTGCATCAACTGTCGATTGATGGAAAAGAAGATGCCCAAGCCGCAAAACCGCAGAAGGCTCAACAAGTTTGTTCTGGTCCAGTTGTATGCCGATACCGTACCAACAATTTCTGATCGCGCAGAAGTGAAGCGACTTCTCAAACGCAATGTCGACTTGCAGACTCAATGGTTCAACGATGTCACGCTTCCGTCCTATGCCGTTGTCACTCCAGACGGCAAGACGATCCTTTCCAGCCACTTCGGCCTGGAAGGAAAAGAGGGAGAATTCGCCGCGTTCATGGACGAGGGCTGGGCGAAGTGGGAAGCTATGAAGAAGTGATCGTCAGGAAACCTGATCGTCCAGAACTGAATTCTGCAATTCGCGTTTATCGTTATGTGAACAGCTCATTGTCCAATCGTGTCCCCGAGGGCAGATGCAACTGCCTCACAACATAGCGAGGTCTGGTGATGACGAGTCAACGTCCTTCCTTTCGATTGTGCTGCGTCTTCTGTGCACTGCTCAGTGGTATCTTGTGGTTGCTGATGACGCAGGGACTCTCTTCGGTCGCCTCGGCACAAGAGACTCCAGCCGACGCAGAAAATCCGGCCAGTCCAAAGCCCACCAAAACGGAGGAAAAGAACGCCCGGCGCTACCAGATGCGCCGCGATCACGACCCGAATGGAACCGGCAAATTCTATATGGGGCGTGAGATTGCTCAGGTGATGAGCTTTCACGGCGCACCATGGCTGGAACGTCCCGAGCGGGAAGAAGAAGAGCGATTAAGCGTGCTCGTCAAGCTGTTGAAACTGAAGCCTGACATGGTGGTGGCGGATGTGGGTGCAGGTTCCGGTGTGATCACCATCCTGATGGCCCGCGAGGTGGGCGATAAAGGAAAGGTGATGGCGATCGACATTCAAAAAGAGATGCTCGTCCTGCTGGGTGACAAACTCAGCCGGATCGGCTTGAAGAATGTCGAGTTAGTCCTGGGGACCGAGAAGTCGCCGAAACTGGAACCGAACAGCATCGATCTGGCACTGATGGTGGACGTTTACCACGAATTCAAGTTCCCGTTTGAAATGATGGAGGAACTGGCGAAGTCCCTGAAGCCTGGGGGAAGAATCGCGTTTGTCGAATATCGTCGCGAAGATCCCGATGTCCCGATCAAGCTGGTTCACAAGATGTCGGAAGCTCAGGTCAAGATCGAGATTACTCAGCCTGAGTTCGGCTTAAAGTGGAAAGAGACAATCAAAGATCTTCCACGTCAGCACATCGTCATCTTCGAAAAGCCCATCGACGCCCCCAAGCCATGATCAATGCATTTTTATTTTGCTGATCGCTGACTGCTGAGAGCTATCAAAAACGTATCGCCGTCGCCGGTCCGAGGGGGAAGACCGACGACGGCGATCACAGGTTTGGTACACACGGTACCGAGCCGTCCAAGGCAACGAGCCCGAAACCAGAGGTTTCGGGCCGGCGCCAGAGGCGGATCAGCGAACTGCACGTAGAATTCGTGGTGAGTCAATCTGGGTGCAGGCGTGCAGGTCGCTTCCGCTGGAATTCGTAGTAAAATCAGTGGTGTCAAACAGGCTCGTTCAGCGGTCCAAACCAAGTGCGGGGATGGAAGGCTCCATGACCCGACGCCAGTGTTATCGGGAAAGAGTTGCCGTCAGTTCACGCCTTTTGATCGTTTTCTTAACAGACCAGATTTGCACGGCGAGAGTGTGGAACCCGGCATACCGATTGGGGCGAATTTTCGGTCGATGTCACCCACAAGCCTCAACCAAGGTAATGCTTCAAGCGACGGCCGAGGAATTATTGGTGATTTCCAAATGCCGCTTGAACCCACCCATCAAAGAATCCCATTGCCAATGAGCCGTCGTCAATTTCTGCTGCTGGCGACATCGTTTCAGGGGGGATTGGCGATCTTGGCACTCGTCATCGCCTGGTTGCTGAACATCAATCCATTTGATCAGGTGCGGTGGACCACGTCTGCGGGTGCCGCCGGGATTCTTGGTACGATTCCCATGTTGTTGGTTTTTGCAGTGACGTATCGTTCCAACCTGCGACCACTCCGCGAAGTTCGGTGTTTTCTGACCGAGACACTCGGCCCAACCCTGAAAGACTGTTACTGGTTTGACCTGCTGTGGGTGTCATTCCTGGCAGGATATTCCGAAGAGTTGTTATTTCGGGGGGTGGTTCAGAACTGGGTGACTCATTGGGGATGGGTCACCGGGCTGATTGTTGGCAACATATTGTTTGCGGTGGCACACGCAATCACTCCTGCCTATGTGATACTCGCCGCGATTCTGGGAATGATGCTCGGATTGCTGTTTGAATGCTCGGATTCTCGCAATCTGCTCGTTCCCGTCGTGGCGCACACACTTTATGACCTGATCGCGTTGACGGTCATTCGTCGCAATTACCTGCGACAATCGCCAGAGAATTGTGTTTGAAGTCGTCTATTTCCCACTCTCTTTCGCGCCGTCCTGTGCACGAGCGATGGCAAAATCGACAAGTTCCTGGCACCTAAAGAATCCCTGCCAGTAATTGTGTCCTTGGCCTTTTGCCACGATCAGCGTGATCAGGGCTTCTGCATTGGCAGCTTTGTAGCGAGACACGAATTCTGCAGAGTTTTCTTTGAGCGGGACGACCTTGTCTTCGTCACCATGAATCAGCAGGACAGGAACTTTCGCTTTGGCGAGAACGCCGACTTTTTCGATGGGGTTGTGCTCCAGCAGCCGAGCTTCCAGCTCCGCTGCAGATAAACCGAAGGCAGGGGCAGCATTGGTGATGCCGGGGTAAGTCCGAAGATCAAACACGGGATAGATCCCCGCAATTCCGGCAACTTTTTCTGGATTCTCTGTCGCCCAACTGGTGACCCACAAGCCACCTCGACTTCGCCCCAGCATGCACGCCCGGGACGCGAAGCCTCGCTTTTCGACCAGTTCCTTGTAAAGAGCTGAAAGCAGTTCACGACTTTTGGGACTCCCGTAACCTTCGCCAACATCAATCCCTGCGACGGCGATTCCAGCAGCCAGAAATTGTTCGTGCATCCATTTTTCATGGCTGTCTGGCAGGCCGTTCAGAGTCGGCGCGTACATGATCCAAGGCTGTGGTTTACGACGAAGTTCTTCTTTTGGCAGCAAGACAAATGAGGGACGATCCGCGACCAGAAACGCTTCGCCCGGAAGAATCAGTGTCTTGATGGGCGGCTTGGAAGTTTCCTCTCCGAATGCACGGGCGACGCTTGTTGCAATCGTTAAAGAAAGTACAAGCAGCGAAAGAATCCCAGCATAAGTTTGTCGAGATTGGCGGTTGTCGTTCATGAGGAATGTTTTCCGTTGGAGGAAATGCTGAGTCGTCGGGAATCTCTGTGAATCTCGCCGCGAGGAAATCGCGTCAAATCATTGCCGGGCTTCAGCTTGAGAAAATGAGGCGGAAATCGAAATCTTGTCGCACATCCGGGAATATCATGCGTATCTATAACCTTTTTCGCAATTGACGGTTGCGCCGTAGAGTTCGGATTTTGCGACGGACGGAACGGGAATCTTTCGATGGGAAATGAAACCCGGCAAAGGGGGCGGGAATTGGCGATCCCGACAGGAATGCTTGCCGTACGGTTTAGTGCCCCTTATCATTCTTAGATTCTTACTTCTCACCAACTTAGGTTGGCGAACGGAATTCAGACTTCTGCGCGAATTCAGGCGGACGTGGAAAATCCATCTCCGCGATTCGATTTGTGTCCGTCGCCTGCGTTGCCATTAGCATTGAGGAACCTGCGTTGCGCGCGATCATTAGCGATATCCACGCCAACTTGGAAGCGCTGGAGGCGGTACTCGCCGACATTCGCCGGTTGGGAATTACCGAAATTTACTGCCTGGGCGATATCATCGGATATGGCCCGAATCCGTGCGAGTGCATCGACAAAGTGATGTCGTGCAAACTTTGCCTGCTGGGCAATCACGATCAGGCCGCGTTGTTCGACCCCGAAGGATTCAACGCCAGTGCCGAGCGTGCTGTTTTCTGGACGCGACGTCAGCTTGAATCAGGAACCGGTCCCGCCGCAGATCGTCGCTGGGAATTCCTGGGCGAGTTACCACGAGTCCATCGGGAACCCAATTTCCTGTTTGTTCACGGTTCAGCACGCAACCCGCTGAACGAATATGTTTTCCCGGAAGACATCTACAACCAGCGAAAGATGGAGCGGATCTTCTCGCTCGTCGAACAGTATTGCTTCCAGGGCCATACGCACATTCCTGGTGTATTCACCGAGGATCTGAATTTTCTGGCTCCGGAAGAGATCGACTTTAAGTACGAACTCGGCCCGAAAAAGGTCTTGGTCAACGTCGGTTCGGTGGGTCAGCCAAGAAATGGTGATCCAAGATCGTCGTACGTCGTTCTGGATGGGAACACAATCACCTTCAAACGTGTCGACTATGACTTTAACCAGACGGCTCAAAAGATTTACGACATTCCCGACCTGGACAACTTCCTTGGCGACCGTCTGAAAGATGGTCGGTGATTCAAGTTGCAGGTTGCACCGTTTTCCAGTGAATGGGAAGCCGGGCGCGTTCGAGCATTCATCGCCATTTAAGGGCGAAGCGGTTTAACACACGAGATCAGTATGGATCAGCGGCGGTTTTTTGTTTTCTTCCTGTTGTCGATGCTGATTTACTTCGGCTGGATTGGCTATGTTGTTCCAATCCTCTTTCCTGCACCACCTCAGAAACCAAAGATCGAGGCGGTCGCAGACGCATTGCTGCCAGAAAATCGTCGGACATCCGACGAAGTGAATGCCCAGGACAACGCGGACGTTAAGCCCGAAGTCAAGCTTCCAGAACATCCCAGTCGGACCGTTTGGATCGGTCCCAAGCTGGATGATCAGGATCCATCAAAGTTCGAAAAGTTCCTGCTCGCCGCGAAGTTCCGCAGTGAAGGGGCCAGCATCGATACCGTCGAGTTGACGGATATCAAGCGATATCCCCGGTTCGGGCACCGTGACCGTCGAGTTCGATTGGTTGGGGACGACGAGCGTACTGACCGCCGAACATTCGCCATGCGAATTCCCCAGTTCGAAAAGCTCTTCAAGGGCCAGTCGCTGGATGAACTCTCGTGGGATGTCACCGAAGAAACCGCTGATTCGATCACGTTCAGTCTGAAAACCCCTGACGGAGTCTGGGAACTTTCGAAAAAGTTCCAGTTAAGGCAACTGACGGATGATGAGCAAAAGCAACCGAACGTTCGGGATAACCTGGCTGATGGCTACAAGGTGAAATTGACCGTCACGCTGAAAAACCTTTCCGCTAAAGCTCAAGAGATCAAGTACGAACTGAACGGTCCCACCGGTGTTCCTCTGGAAGACGCTGACAACGCATACAAGCACCGTGACATTCGGATGGGTTTTTTGCGCGACGATGGGAAAACGATCGACGACAGCAAGTTGGCTGCGACAGACGTTGTCAAGAAGTCCCAGGCAAACTCGCCTACTTTGTGGAAGCGCCCGTTGAAGTACATCGGTGTCGATGTCGCATACTTTGCAGCGCTCGTTCTGCCGGGCGAAGATCAGGTCAAGCAACAGACGATTGATGATTCGCACGCCACACTCGTCAAGGAAGACAAGACCTACCCGCAATACAGTGATATCTCGCTCGATCTGACCTCGCGCGATATCACGGTTCCTGCAAACGACCAGGTCGAACACCATTTCACATTGTTTGCAGGCCCCAAACGTCAACAACTGTTGCAGCAGGTTTTTGCGGCGGCCGTTCTGGATTACGGCTGGTTCGATTCGATCTGCCGCGGGATGGTCTGGGTTCTGAATATCTTCCATTCGCTGGGCCTCAGCTACGGCGTAGCGATCATCTGTCTGACTGTGCTGGTCAGGACATGTCTGATTCCGCTGTCGAAGCATCAGGCTGTCCATGCGGCGAAGATGAAAGAATTGCAGCCGAAGATTCAGGCTAAGCAGAAGGAACTCGAAGCGCGTCATGGCAAGAATACGGAAGAGTATTTGAAGGCGTCACAGGAACTGGTGGCCGAGCAATCCAAGATGATGCTTGGTGGATGCCTGCCTGTTTTCCTGCAATTGCCGATTTTCATCGCGCTTTACCGATCACTCAGTAGCTCCATCGAATTGCGAATGGAGCCGTTCCTGTGGTTTGAGAATCTTGCCTCGCCCGATGCCCTGTTTGCCTTGCCGTTCAAGATTCCGTTTCTGACCTGGTCGGAATTCAATCTGCTGCCCTGCATTTCGATCGGCCTGATGATGATTCATCAGAAGCTGACAATGCCGCCACCGCAGAACGAAGAGCAGGCTGCCCAATACAAGATGATGAACGTGATGATGTTCGTGATGGGTGCGACGTTCTACCGAGTCCCCGCAGGGCTTTGCCTGTACTTCATCGCGACAAATGTCTGGAGTATGACCGAGCGATCATACTTCGAAAAGAAAGCCAAGCTGGCGGCACTCAATCCTCCCCCGACGCCCGTTGGCCCTGCACCAGGATCAAAGCCCGAAGCCCCGAAACCGTCGGTCTGGGGAGAATGGCTGAAGAAACTTCAGGCGGCGGCTGACAAGGATGTCTCGATCCGGCGTGAAGATAAGAACGGATATGATTCAAGGAACGGGAAGAAAAAAGGAAAGAAGTAGTCGTTAGCAGGTGAGTCGCTCCGTGACGCTGCGTCTTTCAGGTTCGATCGCTGGTGCAGTCGGGGTCGGGTCTACGATTTTACGATTTTGGCCAGACAAGGACTTCCTTAAATCGCCACGGTTTCATTTGGCCAAAATCGAAAAATCGTAGACCCGACCCTGATTGGTTTCTGACGGCGTTCGCAGGTGAGCCTGAGATTGCCTCTGATAATCTACCGGGCACGAATTTCGCCGCCGCTTTGATTTCGCAGCAGGTCCAGATTCTGTTCGAAATTCCCCTGGTGAAATCCTTGCCAGACGATGAATTCACGCCCTCGGGCGGTTTCAACCCAGAGTTCAAACGGGCCGCCGATTGCCGGAATCAGATAGTCAAAAATCCAACTGAAAATCCACTGGACTGGTCCGAACAGAATATAGGTCCACATGCCAGGTTCTGATCCGCCATACTTCGTGCCGATGTGCACAATCGCGGCCAGTTTGCACTTGTGCCGACGTACCGGAACAAAACCCAGGTAAAGGCACGTATGCAACCACTCTCCTTTGAAGCGAGTGATCCGAAATGTTCCTGACAGTACCAGAGGCATAAAACAGGCCAGAAGCCTCCAGCCAAGACCCAGATTCGGGGCGAGTACGACCGGCAACAGCAAGACGATCAGAATTGGAATGCGGATCCGAAAATCAACCGGTGGAATCAGTCTGAGTTCCATAGCGCTCCCACGTGATCGTCGATAAACGCATTCGCCAGGCGAAAAGCAATTGGGAACTCAACCTTGGAATTCCACGATGAAACTTTCTATCTCCCCGAAGGAAGCAACATCTTCAATCCCGGAGGACTGCCACCCATCGGTGACTCTGCAACGAAGCTGGAAAAGTCATTGACAGTCTGTTGACTGATCGTCGCACTCATGTTCATCCGAGTGCCCGATTGGGACATCTGAACGGAATTCATGACTTGCTCTATTCCATTGATCAATTTCGTGGCCTGTTCCGGCTTCAGGAACAGATTCTGCCCACTCTGCATCGCTGGCTTTTGTTTGGCAAAATTAGTTTTTGCCGTTTCAAATTCCGCCTTGTTCTTTTCGACGGTCACTTTGGACTCTTCCGAGGTATTGAACGCGATCAGTGCAGAAATCGTAATGTCAGATCCTGCGTTGACACGAATCAGTGCCGTTTGCGGGACCGCGACTTTCACGTTCCCCATGAACGGCGATGACCCGATGGGATTCATGGAGTTGCCCGAAAACGTGTCCGGCTCGACCATCGCCCAGACGATGTGGTCTCGATAACCCCTGGCAAAACTGAATTTGGACGCATTGGGATGTTTCTTGCCGCGTGTAATGATGGCCTGAATCGCCGTTTCAGGGCCGATCAGCAGCGTGGTGGCGTTTGCCAGAAAAATGGCCGTTGAGCCCTGCTTCAGGTACGATCCTGATCCATGTGTGGCCTCTGTTGCGGTGGGATTGAGCGTCTTGATTGTGGCCAGATCGAAGGGCTGAGTGGCACGAAACAGGACCGTTCCATTGTTCAGGCCCGGCGCAATCGCGGTGATGACTTCTTTCAGGTCCTGAGGACCTTTCCCGAAGCTCTTGGTCATCTCTCCGGCCGCACTCTGACCAGCTTTACTGTTCTTAAAGGTCTGAATCAGGTTGGCATTCCAGATATTGGCAATTTGAACTTTGACATATCCCTTGGCTTCTGTCGGGAGCCAGTCCAGGTCGCTGGAACCATCTCCTTTAAGAAGCTGTACCATTCCATAGCCACCCCCTCCAAGTACCAGGAGTGCGACAGCGACGATGGCCAGAACCTTGACGACCTGGCCTGAATCGCCACTTCCCTTGCGAGACTTCTTTTTCGATTTCCCTTTGCCCCCTTTGGAGCGACGCTTGGGCTGGTCGTCATAATCCTCAAGCTCTTCGTCCTCGGGTGGCTCGTCATAGTCGTCGCTGGCGACATCGAGAAAGTCGAGTTCGTCGTCGGACTTTTTCTTTTTGACAGGCTTCGCCGCAGACTTTCCTCCTGATGCCACGACCACAAATGCTTCTCCACACTTGGGGCATTTGATTTTTTTCCCTTCCAAGTCTGGGTTTTTCAGTTTGAGCTTGGCATCGCAATGCTCACAAACAGTGCTCAAAAATTCGGTCATGGTGAACCTGAAAAGACAGAATGAGTAAATTAAACCGTCGGGCGGCCCATAGACTACCGATTCATAATCCAGAGGTTCAACTGCATTTCAGTCACTTCCGGGTTCAAAATCGCGATTATTTGCCCGCAGATTTCCCCCGATCGTCTGACCCCTCAGAATGCCTAACATTTGCCCATGCCGGACGATGATCCTCACCATGGTGTAACGACTGACAATGTTCCATTCATGCTTCAGGTGTCGACGAGATCGAGACGACATTGATTCCAGCGCCGTGTGCGAATGGTAAATCATTCCCCGTGGTCGATTTTCTGCTTGCAAAATCACCTTCGCCGGGCGAGAGTCATATTTCCGTCAAATTTCCGAGCCTCGCGGTTTCAAGTTTTCAGGACGACAACATGTTCTTCATCATCCGTTCATCGTTGTTGCAGCGTCGGGCCGTTCCGGCTTCCCTCCGGCAATCGAAGTGGCGATTGTCGTTGCTGGTCGGCATGGCGTGTCTTGGAATGACGGCAGCCCCGCCGCTGGAAGCCGCGACAACCACGGGGACCTGGAGTACGGTCAGCACGACAAGTCCCGAATTCTATAATGGGACGATGATCCTGTTGACAGACGGTTCTGTCATGGTGCAGTCGAATCTGAATTACCAGAGATGGTCTAAGCTCACTCCGGATTCCAACGGAAGCTATGTCAATGGAACGTGGACCTCCCTTGCTCCCATGTCACGAGCTCGGCGTAATTTTGCATCGATCATTCTGCCAAATGGTAAACTGCTGGTCCTCGGTGGCGAGTTCAGTGGGTCAAATCTGACACGAAACAACACAAACACCGGCGAAATTTACGATCCCGTCAAGAACACCTGGAAAGCGATTGCGAATTTCCCTGAGCCAACATTTGGGAATGGTCCTGCGGCCCCAGTACCAGGATACTATTTCAGCCAATATGTCACTGCGGGGAGCCCCACAACCGCCAATACGTATACCTATTACCCACCGTCTGACTTCTGGTTCTCGAATGGGACGAAGCTTCGCGCCGATGTCAGCGCCCGGGAAACATGGCTGCAACTCCCCAATCAGAACATTCTTTCCTACGATATCGGAGCGAGCGTCACGGCGGGAACTGGGTCGGCCCAGGAAACCGACGGTTTCAGTTGGTACGATGCGGGAACTCTTGCCACGCTCACCTCACCAGCCCCCGCTTCGCGCATCGGACCTAGCTCGGTCTTGCCGAACGGAAAAGTGATCCAGATTGGTGGAAACAATCAGACCGCAATCTACACTCCCTCAGGTTCCTTCTCGGGCGGAGGTACATGGGTCTCGGGCCCTGCATTGCCAACCGGAATGGGAGCAGACGGAGCGCCGGGTGCGATGCTCCCTGACGGACACTTCATTTTCATGGCCGATACCGTTCCGTCGCGATCACCCACGAGGATGTTTGACTACAATTACGCGGATGGGACGTTGACGGATATCACCGCGAGCTTGCCCTTACAACTACAGTCCCGAATGAGTTTTTCTGCTGCGAATGTCTTCAAAATGCTGGTGATTCCTAACGGAGGTATCCTAGTGACCACGGGCTCGGGCAGTTTCAATATTTTCCAGTACATTCCCACAGTTGAGCCGCTCGAGGCCTGGCGGCCGATGATTTACAATGTTGTCCGGACCAGTCCATCCCAGTTGACGCTGGAAGGATTCAATATTACGGGAATTTCGGAAGGAGCCACATTCGGATGTGACGCCCGGATGTCCTCGAATTACCCGATCGCGAAGCTGACACAAGTCGGTCTTACGAAATATGCGAGGACGTCAGGGTGGACCCCTGGAATTTCCGATCCGACATTCTTTAACTATGATTCGGTACTGATTGATCTTCCCGCAGGACTCACTCCTGGAACTTATAACGTCAGTATCATTGCTAATGGGATCGAATCACTCAGTGCTCCCGTCACAATTGCCCCCAGCCAGGTGGCTGTCTCGTTTACGAATGGGACGCTGAACATTAACGGCGACGATCAGCCCAACAACATCACGATGACCTACAAGCAAGTAAAGGTTTCTGGAGTGTTGAAGAGTGCGAGTGTCACAGTCACGGCAAATGACACCTTCACCAAGATCAATGGTCAGTCAACCGTTACGATCGACGTCGGAATCAATCGATTCAACGTCGATGCGAATATGGCCGGTGGCGACGATAACATCACCTTCAACTCGTTCTACACGTCGACGATTTTGTTGAATCTGGGAGCCGGAAGCGACACTGCCAACTTCCTCTTCAACACAATCAGTACGGTGCTGTCAGTGGACGGCGGAACAGGGACTGATACTGTGACCTATTCAGGGAATTCGATTACCAAGACGACCACGGTCAACGTCCCCTGATGCTGCCTTTGTGGTAGTGTCAATCCACGGGCGAATGAATGCGTTGCGACTCCCCTCGCCGAAGGAACTTCGGTGGGGGGGGCGTGTCGCTGGAATCGATTGCGGGAACCGACAATTCGTCCGCTGACAATTGCAGGCTGTCCGGCATGTTCGCCGGGTCATCTGCCACACGCTGGATGTCCCCGCCGACCGCGTTCAATTTCCGTTCCAGATGTTCATAGCCACGATCCAAGTGGTAAACACGCCGGATGACGGATTCTCCTTCTGCTGCCAGTGATGCCAACAAGAGCGCTGCGCTGGCTCGCAAGTCAGAAGCCATGACGCACGTTCCGCTCAGTCGGTTCGTTCCACTGATGATCGCACTGGCTCCCTCGCGCCGAATATTGGCCCCCAGTCGCATCAGTTCTGGAATGTGCATGAAGCGATCTGGAAAGACCTTGTCTGTGACAACGCTGATACCATCCGCAAGCGCCAATAACGCAGTCAACTGAGCCTGGACATCCGTCGGAACGCCTGGGTAAGGAAGTGCCGTCACCTCAACCGGTCGTGGTGCTGCCGTTGATCGGACAAAAGCTTTGCTTCCTGAGAAGTGGACTTCGGTCCCTGTGGCGCGCAAGACATCTGTTACCGCAGCCAGATGGGCGGAACAGACGTTTTCAATCGTCAATTCTCCGCGAGTGATTGCTGCTGCAACCATCAGTGTTGCCGCCTCAATACGATCCGGAATGATGGTGTGTTCCACTGAATGCAAGTTGCTGACACCTTCAATCCGCAGCAATGGAGTTCCCAGCCCTTCGATGCGAGCCCCCATCGCGTTGAGCATGTTGCCCAAGTCGACGACTTCTGGTTCACACGCCGCAGCCGAGATCGTTGTTGTCCCTTCTGCAAAGATCGCTGCAGACATCACATTGCAGGTTCCGGTGACGGTACTGCCGAACGACCCGCCCAGGTAAATATCGGCTCCGCGCAGACGATCCGCTCGAGCAAACACATAGCCCCGTTCGATTGAGATCTCAGCCCCCAGGGCTCGTAAGCCCTTCAGATGCAGGTCGATCGGACGGTGTCCAATGTTGCATCCACCTGGAAGTGAAACGCAGGCCCGCCGGCGACGACCGAGCAATGGACCGAGAACGCAGACACTGGCCCGCATTCTTCGAACCAGTTCGTAATCTGCAAGACAGGGTTGCTGATCGATGACAGTGATCTGCAACGCACCATCGGTACGACGTTCAACGTGCGCTCCCAGCGAACGCAAGACGGCTGACAAGGTCGTGACATCGACGAGGTCCGGGACCCCGTGCAGAACGGTCGTTCCCTCGGCCACCAGTGCCGCTGCCATAATGGGGAGCGCAGCGTTCTTGGCACCGCCAACTTTTACGATTCCGCGCAGAGGGCGACCACCGCGCACGACCAGCATGTCCATCCATGGACTCCTTGAGTGAATTCCGATCCGCTATTGAACCATCGCGGGACAATCCAAACAAGGGGAGTATTTCTGTTATCACTTCGGTCGCAACAACTTCGCGTCGGCCGCGAAATGGATGGAATCAAAGCGAGACGCACGGCAGGCATCGTAAACGCCGACAGCATCTCCCAGCGGGACATCCCCGCCAATTTCCAGGATCACGGGGATCTCGCGGGTCGTCTCTGCCATTTTACCGAGCCATTTTTCCAAAATGTCGATGTCCCGGAATTCCTGGCCAGCGACCAGATATACCGTCAGATCAATTTCACGGACCAGTTTGATGCGAACTTCACCCAGTGGTTTTTCCAAGGCAGCCGGTTTGTCTCCGATCGCACCCGACGCAAAATCTGTGGGGAGCAACTTTTCGCGTAAGTGCCCTGAAGACGCACAGATAAAGAAAATCAGCAGCTGAAAAACGACATCGATCAACGGCGTCATCGCTCCCTGCAGATCGATGGGCGTGCGGCGTGAATGTGAGGTGGGAATACGCATTCCGGCATTTCTTCCAGTTGGCTGATCGGCGGCATGGGGATCATAGTCGAAGTCCCCCCGTCGAGCGAAGACGTAAATCGTGTCGAATCGGTCTTTTAAGACTTGAGGATTTCAGCAATTATTCGCCGCCGCGATTCGTAAGTCGCTCTGGAAGCAGAGCCAAGGTACTCCCTCGCAGGGGTTGAAATTCCGTCATGTCCCATGAAGAACCGTCTGAGGAACATCGTCATCGTCGCCGTCGACACAAACGACGATCACCCGGGCCCGTTCAATTCATGGAACCGGATTCGAAGCATGGTGTCTCGCAGCCACTGCTGGTGACGGCCACCGATGTTTGCCTTTGCCTGACGTTCATTCTGGTCGCATTAGGGTTTGGTGGGCGAGCAGCAATCGGACAATTGTTCCTGGTTGCCGGCGCGCTGGCGACGACGGCCTGTTGGCTGTTGCATCAACTGACTGCGTCTGAACGAAAGTATGTCTGGAGCGGCAGCGAGTGGCTGTGGTGTCTGGGAGTTGCGGTCGCTGCGATTCAGATCATTCCACTGTCGCAACCATGGCTGTTGTGGCTTTCCCCCCAATTGAATGATGTTCTCCCTTTGATGCTCAGTTCGACCGCTTCAGGAATTCTACCGGGCGGTTGGAATCAGCTTTCGCTGGCCCCGGCAGAAACGGCCTCTGGACTGGCGACGTTTGCAGCCTACAGCCTGCTGTTCCTGGTGATGGTCCAGCGGATACAGACATTGGCCGATGCCGAACGGATTCTCTGTTGTGCTGCCTTGGCGAGCGTCGCGATGGGTGCGTTCGCGCTTCTGCAATACAAGTTCAGCAACGACAAGTTTTTCTGGATGGTCGATCATCCCTTTATGACCACCAGCCACTGTGCGCTGGGATGCTTCACAAACCGCAATCATCTTGCACAGTTCCTGGCCCTGGGAGTGAGCCCGCTGGTCTGGTGGATCCTGCGCCGGTTTCACGATCAGGAGCAGTCGGGCGATAATGGTCTGGCACCCCCTGTTCACAATGTTGCCGTTCTGCTGCTGTTAGCAGGACTGGGAACTGCGGCCCTGGCATCGCTGTTGTGCTACTCGCGAGGTGGCCTGCTGTCACTGACGATCGCAACCGTTGTCAGCCTGGGACTCCTTTGTCGCATGGGGTTGGCATCCGCGAAACTGGTTCTGGGACTCAGTATCGCTGGAGTGGTTATTGGTGTGATCTTTTTCGTCACGGGCATGGAGACCCTGGAAAAACGGCTCGAAGGAACACTCGCCAGTAATTCGAATGAAGGTCGCTACGTCATCTGGCAGTCGAATATCGATGTGGCTCGAGATTTCCCGTGGCTGGGAACCGGTATTGGAACGCATGCCGACGCCTATCACCTGCACTTCGATCAGGCGAACGAAGACAGCATGGAATACACACATGCCGAATGCGGGTATCTGCAGGTTGCCTCGGAATCGGGGATGTGTGGTCTGGCTGTCGCCTTTGCCTTCATCGCATTCAGCTTGCGACATTGTCTCCGAGCATTATGGCATCACGATCTGAGATACCAGTCGGTTGCAGCTGCGGTCTTGGCGAGCCTGCTGGCAAACATCTGTCACGCAGCCTTTGATTTCTTCTGGTACACCCCGTCATGCATGTTCCTGCTTGCAGCCCAATTGGCAGCCGTGATACGTGTCAGCCGATCGATGGTCACCGCGAGTGAATCCGACGAGTTGGTTGCCCCCGGCTTTCGACTGCCGCGTTTGATCACGCTGGTATCGGGTTGCGGCCTGGCTGCATCGGGTGTCTGGATGCTTGGCCACAAGATTCCCGCAGCTCAGGCCGAACCCGATCGGATGCGATATCTATCTCTGGCCTATCAGAATACTGCTCAAGACGTAGAAGATCCCGATTCCGTGGAAGAGCGCGGTGACTATCTGATCCGTGCCGCAAAGCTCGATCCTTCAGACTCCAAGCTGCAGGAGTCTGCAGGTATGGAGTATCTGCGCCGGTTCGATGCCTTGCAGGAGACCAGTGAGAATCCGCTGTCATTCGGCCAGATCCGCGATGTCGTGAAGGGGGCTGAATTCGAGTCACTGGCCAAGATGAAGGCCTGGATGCAATTGGCGGTCGGCAAAAATGTGAAGATGCTGCAATTGGCGATGAAGTCCTATCGCCGCGCGGTCCATGCATCTCCACTGCGAGCGTACTCGTATGTGAAACTCGCCGAACTCGGTTTCCTGGAACGTGCCTCTGACGACGATGAAATGACACTGCTGAAGCAGGCCTTGCGACTGCGACCTCATGACCCTCAAGTCTTGTTCCAGGTCGGTCGCAACGTAATGTTGTCGGGCGACATTGAAGGAGCTCTGGAATACTGGCGAGAAGCCTTTTCTCGCAGCCGTCGGATTCAAAGCATCATTGTGACTCAACTCGCCCCGCAGGTCGAACCGGAGTTTTTTCTGGATAACCTGAAACCTGATTGGGAAGCACAGGGGATGGTTGCTCGAGCCTATCAGGAACTCGATCGAGTCGATGCTGCCCGTCCCATCTGGATCAGGCACATCAATGAAGGGATGCAGCGGCTGAAGTCCCCACTGCCGGAAACGCGACTCGAATACGCGATTTTGTCGATGCACGACGCGTGCCAGGCATTGGAAGATACAGACTTGGCAATTCGTATCCTGAATCGCGGTTTGAAGCGGGTTCCACAGAGTTATCTGATCCGCAATCGCCTGGCATGGGAACTGTACAGTGCCAAGCGATACCGCGAAGCGGCAGAACACCTGAAATGGTGTGCCTCACGCCGCCCCAACGACGAGGGCCTGCAAATGGCAGCCGCACAGGCGACAAAAGAAAGCCTGAAAGCTGCTACGAACGAATCAGGCAGAAGGTCGTAGGCGAACATTTATCAGTTCTTGGTTCTGGGTTCTTCGTGCTTGGTTCTTGGTTGTCATCTACGCTGAACAAACGTGGCATCCTCTGATGCGACGAAGAACGAAGCACTAAGAATCAGGAACAAATCCGTCATCCACCCTGAGCAAGCGTGGCTCCATTACTCGCTGACGATTCGCGCACCTCCCCAGTAGCCGAACTCCCATGACCAGTCGTTGGCCTGGTTGACGAGGTCGAGTTTCAGTTCCTGACCAGCGAACTTGGACAGGTCGACGGTGATCGTTTGCCAGCCGTTCGTACACGTCTCTTTCGAGATCATTTCATCCGCCATTCGCTGGCCGTTTCCTCGGACAACCAGACGCCAGTCTCCACGGGGGTCGTGTGACAGGTCCAGAATCAACTTGGTTTTCTTGTCTGCAGGAGGTGTCATCTTCGTGGAGAGAACACAGGGTTTGTCTTTTGAAACGGGATGCGTTCTCAGGACGTTGTCCCGGCCGCGATGTTCAGGCAGCAGTCCGACCCCCAGTTCTCCCGATTCACTCGTTGAGAAACCCGGCAGGATCTCGGCGACGAGTGACGGGAATTCCGCGGGATTCACAGATTCGCGCGGGGCCACTTGTGAGACACCTGGCAGTCTTTTCGCCGACGGATCGCTCGGATGTTTGTCGAGCGTGATGAATGCGAACAGATCAATGATTTCCTGCTGACTCAACTGTTTTTCCAACTGTTCAGGCATCAGCGAGATTTCGCTGACGACGAACTCTTCAATGTCGCTTCTCGCAATCACCTCCTGCTTTCCACCCTGAACCTTCAGAACGACTCGCTGCGGACTCTCTTCCACCAGCAGGCCATTCAGGACTCGCCCCCCTGTGGTTACGAGGGTGTATGAGCGATAGCCGGCACCAATCACCAGGCTGGGGTCGAAGACATTGGACAGTAGCTGGGTGAAGTCGTTGCGGCCGTTGCGAGTGATGTCGGGACCGACTTCGGCTCCTTCGCCATACAGCTTGTGACATTGAGCGCAGACCTTTTTGAAGGCTTTTTCGCCAGCAAATTCGTTGCCGGGCGTCTTGCGGAGCAGGGTTTTCATGTTGGCGATGTACTGTTCACGATTCGGGTCGCGGCCTTCGCGGACCTGGCCCCAATGAGTTGTCAGCAGCTTGGTCAATTCCTCGTCTTTCAGTTCCTTCAAGCGTCGGGCTTGATTGAGATTGATGGCGGTGGCGGGAATCTTCTTGTCGGCAACGGCCTGCAGCAGCGACTTTGCCCAGATGGCTCGTTGCGTCAACAGTTCAATTGCACGGGGTTGCAGATCAGGCTCCATTTTCGGATAGAACGTCAGGGCCAGCGTGGCGACATCGGGGTGATCGAGTCGGGCCAGTGCCGTCAGCAGCTTGCCTCGAAAATCGACGGAAGCTGCCGGAGTCTGTTCGAAGATTTTCGTGACACTTGCCACGACGTCATTCTGTCCGGCGGAAACCAGTGCACCCAAAGCCGCCAGTCGCTGATCTTCTCCGACGGAAGGGGTTTCGATCGCTTTGCGGGCGGCTGCGAAACCTGCTTTGTCTCCGAAAGCGGTCGCCAGAAACGTGGCATTTAGATAGAGAGCCGAGTCGGCTGAACCCTCGAAGATCTTCGTCAAATGAGGTGACATCGCGACTTTGAGTTGATTGAGCTTTTCGCCTTTCAATTCACCGGTCTGGACCTTGGCCGAGATGACTTCCAAGACGTGCCGACCGACATTGTCATGGCCGTTCAGAAGCATCCCGAACAACGTCGCAATCGGTTGTGCGTCGAACTTTTGACGACCGAGTATACGTTCGACGATCCGAGGCATCAGGTCGACGACCGGTTTGGATTTGAGAGCATTGCTCTTTTGCAGGGCGATTAAGAAATCGTCGGTCTGATCTTCCAATCGGGGGTGCAGGTTCTGCCAGACAATGCGTGGGATCAAGACGTCCTGACCGCAATTGGACAGGTACCAGAGCATTCCCTCGAGAATCTTCGGCGATTTTGAAGGGAGTTTCGCGAGCGAGATCACAGCCTGCAGCTTTTGTGGTTCTGGAAGATCACGTGGCAGGTCGTTCCAGTTTGGAGATTGGTCAATGGCCGTTGCGGCGAGCTTCTGGAGAACGGAATCGTTGAACGCCAGGCGAAGTGCCCAGGCTCGAAACGCGACGTCGCTCGATTGTCGCAGTGTGCCACAGAGTTTCTCAATGTGAACTCGATTCGGGGTCGGGTCATTCATTCCACCAACGGCAAATGTGGCCTGCAGTCGATGTGTTCGATCGTTTTTCTGATCAGAAATCACTGCCAGCAGAGAGCCGCGTAGCGCGTCTGTGCTTCGTTCCTGTAACAGCCGAGTGGCAGTCCATCGGAGATAATCATTTTTCGCTGCCAGCCGGGCGATCAGCTTTTCGTCGGTCTCCTTCGAGAGGTCAAATCCCTTGGGAGTGCGGGGAGTCTCCTTGTAGCGGACTCGGTAAAGGCGGCCTTTCAGGCGATCGATGCCAGCGGGGTCTCTGTTCGCATCCTGATAGCAGTGGTACCTGTCGTACCAATCCAGGATATACAGGGACCCATCGGGACCGGTCTTCTGCACAACTGGCATGAACCAGGCATCGTTCGCGGTCAGGAAGTCGTCTTCGCCGAGTCCCCTGTAGGTCGCACCATCCCGCTCAATCCTGTCGACGTTGATGCATCCTCCGTGGATGTTTCCCATGTACAGTTTGCCGCGGTATTTTTCGGGATACGCGTCGCTGTCGAAATAATGGATCCCGCAATAAGCCGCCTTCTGGTGCTTGTGCTTGACGATACTTTCGATCTTCCAGGTGAATGGCGGATAGGGGCCTCCCTGTCGATGGTAGTAGCCGGTTTCGGTCAGGTGCCACAGGTGATCGATGACGCAGGCACTGATGAAGGCTTCCCCGTCATTATCAAAAGCAACCCCCCAAGGGTTACTGGTCCCTTCGCAGAAGACCTGGAATTCCCGAGTCCGTGGATGAATGCGAAACAGGGCGCAGGTCAATGGCCAGCCGGGGTGATCTTTCTTGTAGTTGGGGTTCGTTTCTGAATATTTCACGTGCGAGAAGTTGAACACGCCATTCAGGCCATACAACCATCCGTCGGGACCCCAGGTGAGCGAATTTGGCAACTCGTGAGTATCCGTGCGTCCGAAACCGGTGACGACGACTTCCTGCTTGTCGGCTTTTCCGTCGCCATCCGTGTCCTGCACAAACAGGATATCGGGTGAATTCGCGATCCACACCCCCCCATGTCCGACGGCGATTCCACTGGGAATATTCAGTCCGTCCATGAACACCGTGAACTTATCGCACTTGCCGTCGCCGTCGGTGTCTTCCAGGACTTTGACGACGTCTTTTCCCGGCCCAGGGGCACGGCGAGGATATTCGAATGACTCGGTAATCCAGAATCGGCCCATTTCGTCGATCGCCATGGCGACCGGGTTGACGATATCCGGTTCGGCCGCGACGACTTCGACCGAAAATCCTTCAGGAACGGTCATCATTTTGGCAGCAGTCACCGGATCACGCGGATCGTTCGGCGGCTTGTCCTGAGCGTGCGGAATGGCCGCCTTTTGCTCCTGGGCGGCAGCAAATGATGTGATCACGAGGATCAGAACGACAAACCAACTGGAACGCATGGCGTACTTCATGAAATGCTTCCTGAGCGAACGGAGATTTGCCGCATATCGTAACAATTGAACCGCTGGTGAACACTGATCGGACGCTGTTCGTTGCTCAACAACATTCGACCTTGTCGAGCCTGTGCAACTTGTCGAGCGTGTGTAAACGGTGCAGCGAATCCCACACCGTGATCCAACTGCGGCATCTTGAAAACCTCAAAGTTTTTGCCTGACTGGCATGCCTGATACCTGCCTACATTCAGATTTATTCGTGCCATCCGCGCACTCCGTGTCCAACAATCCCCCGTCCTTTTCACGAAGTTGAACGTCCGGCGAGCCCCCGCGTACGTCGCCCCTCGTGAATCAGTGGTTTCCTCCGGAGTGGTGATTCGGTATCCTGTTGGCTCGCTTGGAACTCCCCAGTGGAGAATAGGATGCAACGAATCTGGTTATCTGGCAGGGTGGCTTTGGCAGTCGGTATGCTGATTGGCAGCGGCGCGACATACGCTCAAAATCCGAATCGATCATCCTTCGATCCACCGTTGATCGTTGAGCCGGACAACGATATCGCCGACGCCTTGAAAGAAGCCCAGGAATCGATCGCGCGAAAGGAATATGTCAACGCGGTTCAATTGCTGCAGCGGGTGCTTGATCATCCCGAAGACAGTTTTATCGAACGAGATTTTTTGAAGGACCAGGGGACTCGCGGAGGGATCCGGAAAGAAGCCTCTCGCATCCTGATGATGATGCCCGCTGATGGGCATGCGGCGTATGAACTCGCGTTTGGGATCGCCGCCAAAGATCAGCTTTCGAAAGCGATCGAGAGCCACGACATGTCAGCCGTGGCTGAGGTGTCTCGTCGATATGCGGCAACCAACGCAGGGTTTGATGCTGGAATCATGTTGGCGGCATATGCATTTGATGCCAATCGTCCGTTCGAAGCGGCCATGCTTCTGGAGGTACTCAAAAATCATCCGCGGCGTACACCGCAATTCTGGTTGCAGCAGGCGGTCTATTGGACCAGTGCCGGCCGAATGGATCGTGGATTGAAGGCATTGCGAGAGATCAAGCGAGTGGGCCCGCAGGCGAAACTGCGAGTTGCGGGCAAAGAAGTCACTTTGCCCGAGGAGGAAATCGCACCGAAGTGGCTTCGTTCACTGGCACTTTTGAAATCACCTGCACTTGAGTCTGAATCACAAGCGTGGATGACATTCGGTGGGGGTTTGAATCGCAATGTCTCTGCGGCACCAACCAGCCCTGTGGGTGGTCTTGTCTGGCGGGTTTCCACGCTGGAGCATTTGTCGCTGGATGGTCGATCCGATGAAGATCGCCGAATTCAGGGGCGCATTCAGGAAGTCCGTGATCGAGTTCATCAATCCATGGCGACGGATAACCGTTCCAACATTACGACGGCCCAACCACTGGTGATTGGTGATACGGTCGTCTATCGCACGATTGCCGACGTGACTGCTGTCAGTTTGAAAACCGGGGAACTGCTGTGGCGATCTGCCATGGTCGACGAAACTCTGCAGCGGGTTCTGAATACCCGCTCGATCGAAGCCAGATTGCGAACGGGACGTGGACTGACATTGGCATCGTATCTGGAACGGCGGATCTTTCGAGATAACACCGCCGGCACGTTAAGCAGTGATGGCCGGTTGATTTATTCCCTCGAGGAACTGGATGGACAGGGTCATTTCAACGAAGTCCAATCCGCGAACAAGCTGGTCGCATTTGATCTTGCTGGAGGACGAATCCAATGGGAAATCGGCGGGCCACGTGGAACCAGGCCGGTCGAAATGTCAGGGCAATACTTTCTGGGGCCTCCGTTGCCAGCCGATGACCGGCTGTACCTGTTGTCTGAAACCCAGGGAGTCTTGCAACTGCTGGTGCTGAAACATGACGACGAAGGGGACGCTGTTCAACAAGAATGGTCACAGACATTGATTGCCACGGATCGATCTGTGGGGACCCACATGCCTCGTCGACTGTCGGGTTTGTCCCCGTCGATCTCGGAGGGAGTCGTAATTTGTCCGACAGCTTCGGGTGCTGTCGTCGCAGTTGACGAAAAGCGACGTGAATTGCTGTGGGGGTTCCAGTACCCGACAAACGTCCAACCGGAACCTCGTGATTTTGCCGGATTTCGACGTGTGACGCCGCAGCCTCCCGCAGACGAGACGGATCGAATCGGTCGTTCAATGGAAGGCCCGGCAGTCATCGCGGATGGTCGTGTCCTGGTGGTGCCGCGAGATTCGAATCAGTTGTTCTGCCTTGATCTGGTCGACGGACGACTCCTCTGGAAGCACGAACGTGAAGGTTGGCTGTATATTGCGTGCGTTGTTGATGGAAAAGTCGTGCTGGTGGATCGAAGCGGGGTGAAGGCGTTGCAGTTGTCCGACGGCAAACTGGACGCTTCCTTTGAAGAGACAACCGTCGAAGTTTCGGGCCGTGGCGTTCGATCAGGGATGTCCTATCATCTCCCATTGCAAACGGGTGAAATCGCGACCGTCAACCTGCACAACGGACGAATTCTGGCCCGTTCCAAGTTTTCTGATGGTCTGGTTCCGGGAAATCTGGCTGCAGGTCACGGAGCCATTGTTTCCCTGAGTATGAGTGAAATCGTCGGTTTTGCATCACTGAAAAACATTCAGCAACGCATCGATGAAGAATTGAAGAGTGATCCAGAAGCTCCCGCGGCGTTGGCCTTGCGAGGCGAATTGCGGTTGCATCGAGGGGAACTGGACGCGGGTTTGTCAGACCTGCGTAGTTCGCTCAAGAAGAAGCCAGATCCACGCGTCAAGAGTGTTTTGGCGGCGACGTTGCTCGCGGTCGCACGAGTCGAACCTGCTCGCATTCGTGCGCATCTCGCCGAATTTGAATCAATCACCGACGATCCCCAGCAGAAGAATGAATTCCTGCGATTGTATTCGCAGGTTCTGGAAGCGGCCGGTGATCGATCCGGGGCGTTTGCCCAGATGATCCGTCTGGCGGGAACATCTCAATTCTTGGATGACCTGAAGTCGGTTGGGCCAGGGCATTCAGTCCGCAATGATCGATCGATTCGTGCTCGACTGATCGAAATGTATTCTGCGGCAACGCCCGTAGAACGGGGCAAACTGGATCAGTCGCTGAAAGAGTATTTACAGACGGTTCCCCAGGGATCTGAACGCGTGGAGCATCTGGAACAATGCCTGCGATTCTTCAAGGGCTTACCGGGTGTTGAATCAACGCTGCTGAGTGCCGCACGGGAGCTTCCAGGCGATGACAGAGACGAAATGATTCGCTCTTTCCTCGGGTCTACCGACTCGGCGATTGCTGCTCAAGCGACAGCAATTCGTTGCGACGAATTCATCAAAGCGGGGCAATGGGTAGAAGCCGCCGGACTGATCAAACGGTTGAAGGGAGAATTCGGCGATCGTGAATGTTTGAACGGCAAGACTGGTCGTGACCTGGCAGATCAATGGTCCTCACGACCCGAATTGCAACTTGTTAGCAGGAAGAAATGGCCGACCGGTCGTATCGAATTTCAACGGAGTCCACGTGAGCCTGGTCAAGAGTCCAATTTGCCAGCCGAGGTGATTTCGCGATCGGGATCGCAGTTTGTCGGCTGGTCGTTCGACACGGATCCACGTGGAACGCAATTGCGGGCTCGGGATGAATTCTCGCATGAGCAATGGAGACTTGCCCTGACTGTGGATGATTTGGTCGACGAGACTCGGAATATGCCGATCCCCTGCCAGATTCGCATCTGTAATCAGTGGCTGACAGTTTCGCGTTCGTCATTTTTTATTGTTGTTGATGTCTCGGGATCCACTCCCAGGGTTGCGTGGTCTCAGTCGTTGCGCAATCCCGCTGCGAACCAGGAGATCAATATCAACGGACCATTTAATCGCTATCCCGATTACAGCCCATTCGGCCGTGTGATTGGAGTCACATCCGAGAGTGTCCTCTACAAGATCGGATCAAAACTCATTTCTGCAGATCTGGATTCCGGCCGCCTGGCATGGACCCGGTCAGATGCCTCGACCAAGGATGTTATGACTGCTGATGAGCAGACGATTGCGAATTCAGCCAACGGTAATGTGATTTTGTGGAGAACGATTGACGGGTCTGACATCGCAACTCGCACTCACCAATCGGGAAACCCGATCTGGAACGTGGGATCACGCCAGATTCTGCATCGGTTTCGAAATGGTGCGATGATCGTCGAATGTCGTGATCTGGTCATGGATCAAATCGTCTGGCAGCAAGAATGCCCGATGGATACTCTGTCGGTTGTGGTCGATCATCAGGATCTGGCAATCCTGGAGCCCGAAGGACGACTGAAGATGTTTCGCCTTACCGACGGACGCGAAGTCTACCAGACGGAACTTCCGATCAAATCACCACGTCCGAGAAACTGGCTCGTCGTCCAGCGATCCATCGAGCAGGACATCATTCTGACGGGAGAAAGAACCACTCAGGCGTCCGGATTTGAAATGATGGGATCGCAGGTCGGTACTGCTTTCAACGGATACGTCTGCGCTGTTTCCCCGACGAATGGAAAGGTCCAGTGGGTGATAACCGTCGAACGGGCTGCGTACGATCGAACTCAGCCAGCGTCCCTGCCATTGCTCATGCTCGCCTCACGACAACTGGAGCGGCGAAACGCCAATGCTTTCGAGCATCGATTCCGCATGAACGCCGAAATTATCGACAAGCGGACGGGGCGCAAGATGTACTCCACAGAAGAAGATGCACCACTGCAGTCGCCACGATTTGAGCCCGATCCTGAACATTCGCGGATCGTTGCAAACTTCTTTGGCTGGCAATTAGAGTTTGCTTTGTCCGAATCTGTCGCTGAGCCTGCCAAAGCGAAATAACGGCAGGTCTCACGTGGTTCCAACAATCGCGTTCTTGTGACAAGTTTCCCTCCAACACTTTGATGCCAAGATCTTAAATGGATAGTTCAAACGTCAGATGCCCGGTTTCGCCTGTCGCAACGAATCAACTGGAAACGAAATTCATGATGGCAGGACGCCGAGTTGCAATGTGGCTTGTCTGTCTGTTACTGCTGAACATTCCTGGCTGTGGTTCAGGCGGGAAATCGGACAGTGGCGACGTTGATGGAAAGAATTCTGCAGCGGCCGATACGACACCTGCGGTCGTCAATCCACGCGACACAGCTAAGGAAGATCCAGGAGCCAAGGTCACGATCTATTCAGACCCGCCCGGCTGCGCAGTCTTCGTTGACTATGTTCCGGTTCGGAATGAAAACGAAGGACTGGCTCTTACACCATGCGAATTTACAGTCTCACGTGGGCTGCATTCGATTTCTGTCGAAAGACCGGGGGGGAAGCGAGCGGTTCAGTCACTGGATACCCGCAATGCTCAGGAACTGGAGTTCGATGTCACATCGTCACCGAACGATACCGACGATCCTTCGATCTTGAATGCTCCGCTCTTTGAGGCTGCCGTCGGGCGAGCGATTCCGCTGGAATCGCTCAACTCCAAGGATCAGGAACTTGATCCATTCCTCAGCCCCGACGGCTGTACGATTTACGTTGCCAGCGAACGGGGTGGTGTTCGCGGGATCTACACGGCAACACGACCGACGCCGTATCATGACTTCAGCGAACCGAAGATCATTCAAGCTTCCAGTGGTGCTGACCTGCCTGTTTCGCCTTCTCTCAGCAACGATGGCCTGACGCTGGTTTATGCTGTCGCCGAAAAATCACGACTCTGGCAACTGGTACGGCCCAGCGTCGATGTTCCTTTCGACGGAAAGGAAATCACTCGCAGTGACGAAAAGGGAGAACGGTCTTGGCGATCCGCACAGATTTCCGGCGACAGCTTGCGCCTGTACTGGACGGAAGAAGGAGATGACAAGACTGTGACACGTGCGGCCACGCGGTCGGCCCCCGGAAAGCTGTTCGGGAAATCGTTGTCGTATGAATTGGCAGGGATTCATCCGCATCTTTCGTCCGACGGTCTGCGACAGTTCTCCTTTGATGGGACGACACTGAAACGATCCCGTCGTGGTTCTATCCGGCAGTCATTTGGTGCCCCCGAAACCGTCGTTGAAATCGCACCGGAAAACTATTCTGAAAGCGTTCAGCATCGACAGTATTCGGTGACCGACGACGAGCAGTGGCTGTTCTATTGCGACAAGCCGGGTCGTTCCGCCGATTTGTACGTTGTGCGATTGTCTGATGGCCCGGGATGGGGCCGGTCCTATCTGGGCAAGCCTGTTCAGAACAAGATGGTGGTCGCGACAACGGAACCGGAAGAAAAGCCCAAGCCGGAACCAATGCCGACCGAAACGGTCGATGCCAAGACAACCCCTTTGGCATATACGACCCATTGGGCTGAGCTGCTGACGTTGCTGGAAGCAAATCGGGGTGACGACGCTGTTGCTCTGGTGAAGGAGGCGATGAAGCAGAAGAAAATGAGTCAGGACAAGGAGTTGCTGGCCTGGGATCTGCAACTTGCCGTAGCTCTTGCTGAACTGGAAAAAGAGCTGCAAGCGGCTCTCCGCGCATTAAAGCCAGGGGCAATGATTCGAGTGGCGGGGTCTCGGTTCGAGTTTGGATCGTACGACGGCGAAACATTGCAATTGAAGCTGAAGGACAAGGAATTTCAGAAGAAGCTGACGAGTATGACGCCTGGCGAGCGGATCTCGCTGATCGAAGGAACGGAGAAAGCGAGCGGCGAGCAGGCTCTGCGATTCGCGATTTATCTCTTCTTTCAGGGAAAGATTCAGCAGACGCTGGCCGAGAACTGGTTTAAGCGAGCAGGTCCAGAAGCGGACTTCTTTCATGAACGTCTTGCTGCACGCGTCCTGCATCAGGGTAAATCTGAATTGGCCCGCGGGAATATGGCTGCGGGGATCGATTTCCTCGATTCGGTGGCGTCCGTTTCAGGTCCAGGGACTGCAGCGGCGCGCGAGGCCGCTGTGCAACGCTCCAAGCTCTACGATCTCGTCGATTGGAATCCGGTCGGAAATCGAAAGTGGGGCCGAGGTGAGCAGGGGGCGTTCATCGCAGATCCAACCCGATCCAATGGGTCCTATCTGAAATCCGACCAGAAATACACCGATTTCGAATTGTCCTGTGAATGGAAAGTCGAGGGCTCCACCGCAGCGGGAGGGGTCTATTTGCGATATTCAGGGCAGGGGAAACCGCTCGATAACGGAGCGAAAATTCATCTAGCCAACGATGCTGACCTGAAAAGGATGGACCGGTTTGCGACAGGTGCTTTGTTTGCGAAGGCCGCCGCCAGCCAGAACGTCAGTCTTGCGGAAGGAAAATGGAACACGCTGAAGATGCAGGTCCGTGGGACGGATGTGAAAGTCTGGATCAACGAAAAAGACGTGTTAACGGCAACGCTGGAAAAGGGTGTGCCGCTTGATGGCTATGTGATGCTCGACGGCGAATCTGGCGGAATTGCCTATCGCAAAGTGCTGATTTTCGAACTGCCACCAGGTTCAGCTGCCGTAAAGTCTGAATAAGTTACAAATAGCGGGCGATCGGCGAGGGTCTCCTGACACCGCCGAAATGGTCGACCGAAGGTCTCCTCGCCCCGCAATGCAAGTACGACGCATCTCGCTGTGATACGCGGAGTCGCTTCTCATTGAAATGAAACGAGCCACCTGCGAATCACAGGTGGCTCGTTCTATTGAGAGCACGACAGCTTTTTGAAGTCACGTTGCAACAGGAATGAGTTTTCCATCCTGCCGGGCCGAGGCCAGAGTGGCTTCCATCACCTGCTGAGTCTGCAGGGCGGTCTGACCCCAGGATTCATCGAGTTTGCCTGACAGCACCAGTTGCGAGAAGTTGCGGAACAGGTTCGTTTCCTGAGCGTTCGGGGCACTGTTGCCGAATTCTGGAATCGACACGCGTCGCGTGTGATCTTCCATATTGAAATCACAGCCACGAGGTACGAACTTCACATTCGAGACATCGAACGAGACTTCACTTCCATAGAATGGGCAGACGAAGCCGGGGACAGTGATGAATCCCTTCGTACCGCTCAGGTTTGCCCACTGCTGGTTTTCATTCAGGAAAGAACAATAGAAGCTGGCCGACACACCATCGCGGAAGAACAGCTCACCCGAGAATTCCATCGGAACACTGGAGCCACCTGCTTTCGTCAGCAGGCGACCGCTGACCGAATGAGGCATTTCATACTTCATGGCCCACAGGGTGAACCGGATGTTGTACCAGCCGAGATCACCAAGACATCCCAGTGGTTCCAGCTCATCACTGACACGAATGTTGCTTGAGACAAATTCTTCTGTCGCTGCGAAGCTGAATTGAGAACAGATGCGGCGAAGCTTACCGACGCTCTCGCCGTCGTCCAGGGCTTCACGCAGCTTATTCAATCGCTGGCTGTGCATGAACATCACGCCGTCCATGAACTGGACATTGTTCTTCTTGCAGGCGGCAAGCATTTCGGCAACGTCGGCAGCAACGACGCCAACAGGCTTTTCACACAGGATGTGCTTGCCGGCCTCTGCCGCACGAATCACCCACTCTTTACGAATTCCCGTGGGTAGCGGAATATAAACGGCGTCAACATCGTCTCGCTTCAGCAGTTCGTCGTAGCTCCCGAGTGCCAGAGGAACGACTGCGAAGGGGCTGTAGCCGTGGCAATCGTCGATGAACTGCTGGCTCTTGGCAACACTGCGACTCGCCACGGCAGTGACGACAGCGTTACCCGTGTTACGGATTGCCAGCCAGTTCTTGCGAGCGATATTGGCGGTGGAAAGGATGCCCCAGCGGCAGATCGAGTTACTCATCAGATGTCATTCCTTGGTAGATGTTGTGGCAAACAAAATTTGAAAGGCAGGTTAACAGGAATTGGGCCTGGTGGCGAAGATCTCGCGATGTTTCACCCCTAAGATTTGAACGCCCTTCGGATTCGCGATTCTCCGCACCCCGCCGTTCAAACTGCGGGTGCAGTTCCAGGCAATCATTTGGCCTGAAACGTCTAGACAACCGCTCTTTTGAATCGATGAAACGGGTGCCACGGTCTTGGAGTCCTCGACAAGGCCGTGAGATTGGGAACTCGGCCCGACAGAAAAGCACGGCCTTGTCGAGGACTCCAAGACCGTGGCACCCCCCATTTTGAAGAAGGAAATCCGTAAAGCCAATCTTTGAGGTACGTCCGGTTTGAAGACCGTGCTTAACTTCCCAGTTGGCGCCGCAAATCGTCAAAGCGATCCTGCAGTTCACGAAAATCCGTACGGACGGATGCGAGTTCATCCTTCAGTTCACGAATCTGTGATTCCAGGCCAGACAGGCGTTCGTTTGCTGCAGGGTCGGGTGCCGCGGGCTGAGAGTATTGCGTGTGAACCACGGGCGCTCGCGGAACTGGCGCTGCGGCTTCCTCTTCGGTCTCTTCCGCCAGCATTGCCATCTGGTCGTGATTTTCTCCCGACGGATACAGGCTGTGGTCGACTTCAATCCCGCGTCGTTCCAGGCGTCCATTTGCCTGGACAATTCCCAGGTCGAGCAGACCTTGCAGGGCTGTTCGCAGAGTTTCCTGAGTGTCGATGGCGACCATGCGACTGGCTCGAGTCCGCAGTTCGCCCAGTTGCTGACGACCTCGCAGCAGCAATTCGGTCATGATCGCCAGTTGAGGTTCCGTCAGCTTGGTCTTGTGACGCATGTAGTGGCGATAGCGTTCGGTTCGTCCACCTTCGGTATGCAGACATCCGATAAAGCCAATCTGCTGCAGTTGCGTCAGCGTGTCGGCGACATCGTCCTCAGAATAGTTGGAAACAGGGTCGCGGTTGTTCTTTTGATTGCAACCGGTTGTGATCGCTTTCAATGTCATCGGATACTGGTCAGGAACGGTAAACGCCTTTTCCAGCAGCACTCCCAGCACTCGACGCTGCTTACGTGACAGTTCCTTGAGTGGGATCATTTCAGACGGGGATTCAGACACGAGATTCTCCGGAGAATCAACACGAGGCTACAGATCACATTCGACAGACGGATTACGTCGAATCAGTGGTTTACTGCGCGCAATTGTCGGCGAGTGATCTGTCGTTCGTCAACCGCTGTGGTTTCGATCGTGTCAATGTCAATCGGATCGAAGGGATCTACAGAGATACTGTGGTCCTGTCCCGACGAAGAGGCTTCTGGCGGAATGACCTTCCGAGTGGCTGTTCGTTCACGTACCGGTGGTCGTTCGTCATCGAGAGCATCTTCCAGTGGATGATGTGCGGACTGACTGCTTATTCGAGTCACTCGGCGCGGCGCGGGAGATTCGTCATCCAATAGTGGATGAGGTTTTGATGTGGTGGAACTGACGTCGGCAGGCTCGTCGTCTTCGAGCAAGTGACGTTGCGGAGAGACCTTTGGTTTCACCTGACGCCTGACGGAATCTGTTGATGCAGAAGGTTCTGCTTTTTCGGCGGATGCTCGCTCCAGAGTTGGGGACGACTTCAATCGGCCGCGAGAAGGCTCGTCGATCACTTCTTCGAGGCGACGTGGCGGGGGCGAAGGAACCGCGGCAGGGACGGCTTGTTTTACCGGCGAAACTTGAGTTCGCTGTTGTTCTCGCAGTTCTTTGACCATTTGTTCCAGTTGAGCGATTTTCGCATCATTGCTGGTCAAGGGACGGGGTTCGGCTTCGTACCCTGCGAGTTGAATCTCGTTATCGTGATCGCCATTTGCAGGAGTCTCGCTCGCGCCGTTGGGGTTGAGCGAAATCGTCGTGGTACGGCGACGTTTATTGACAGACGTCAAGTCTTCCGCAGTTGCAGCTTCGACGCGTGAATCGACTTGAGGCTTCTTCGAGACGGGTTTGGTCCCCCCATGAAAGCTCATCAGTTCGATCGACGCCATTTCTGAAAAGACTGCGGGGCCTTGTTTCGGAGTCAGCCGAAGTCGCAACGCACAGGTCGCTTCGTATGTCCCATGTCGCATGTATGGAATGAAGACATTGTAGGCAGGACCAAGTGTTCCGTAGGTGTAGTGTTGTGACCAGGCACCGTTGTCGAAATCAAATTTATGCAAGGGCTCTGACTGTTCTTCGACGGTCCCCTGATCATCGAATAAGTAGACTCGCACATCACCATCGACAGAGACTGGAAGTGATGAACTATTCAGAAACAGGATTTGACCAGCAAAACCGTGGCACGGATTTCCCTTGGGATCGCGGCCTTCAGCGGGTTCCCAGAGACAGACGACTTTAGCCACGGGATTACGGGCCGTTGCCTTGCGGGAGCGGAGATCGAGCTGCGGGATGTGTAATGTCGCGCAACCCACCGTGGTCAGCAACAGCCAGCAGGCAAGCAGTCGCGCAAGGGGGCGAGTGACGGGCGACATGGAAAACTCTCCAGGATTGCGGGCGTAAGTCAGTTTTGCAGTTCTCATCGAGAAAGCCTCGATGGCTCGGGCTTGCGTACGTTGCCGCAGGTTCGGTCGGAACGGCGACTCGTAACAAGCCTGGTGTTGCGTCACGGCTAGAAATCGGGTTAGGTCATCAGCGGCTGGACCAGCCACGGTTAGTACCGGACGATAGCGCGTTCCGGCTGATGGATCGAACACAAAACAAGTCATGTTGCGGTAGTCGTGGGATATGTCGTTTGCTCCCCAGGCCGACGGAGTCTGGAAATCATTTCTCTTCGGTTTTCTTGGTCTTCTTGCCAAACAGTCCTGGTTTTGGCTTCGCTTCACCCTTGGCCTGTTCCACTTTGGAAGACGTACGAGGATCTTCCTCGGTGTATTTGATCCGGGCGGATACAGGGCTAAACGAAGGGTCTCGGATGACAGATGTCGATGGATCTGGCACTGGTGCTGGTGGCGGATTCAGCTTGGTATCCGGGTCCAGCATTGGTGCTGGCGGGACGGATTGCGGTGTGTTGTTTGGGTCTGTGAAGATGTCATCAGGACAAGGAAGGGCTCGCAACGGACCATGCAAGTCTTCCGCTTCGCTTTCGATGATGTGCATCCGCCCCAGTTCGACATCCTTGATGGTTTCTTCGTCGATCGGTCCACTGATGATTCGTGGTGTCAGGAAGACCAGCAGTTCCACGCGGCGGGTCGATCGTGAATCGAACCGGAACAGGTGACCAAGCAACGGGATTTCGGACAGGAACGGTGCCTTGTTTGTGAAGGATTCATCACGAGTATTGATCAGTCCACCGATCACGACAGTGTTCCCAGTGGGGACGCTGATCGTGGTTTGCAGTCGGCTGATGTCCAGGATCGGTGACGAGACTGTCTTACCGGTCGCATCGGTCGACAAGGGAACCCCTTGCTGACGGTATTGACTGCGCTGGGCGTAGAGCATCATGACAACGTTGCCGTCTGCGGTAATACGTGGCATCACCTGCAATTGCACACCGGCATCCTTTTGAGTCACCGTGGGGGTGTTGACCCCTGTCGTTCCGTTGGCTGTGAAGCCAGTAATGATCGGGATGTTCTGACCACTGAAGATTTCGGCCATCTGGTTGTCGAGGGCGCGAATCTGTGGACGACTGAGCACGGTGATCTTGCGGTGCGCCGACAAAGCTCGAATCAAGACGTTCACAGCGTCAGACCCGGCTGACAGTACCAGGCCACCAAATCCCAGGTCCGAATTGACTCGTCCCAATGAAAAGTTCGTCAGGCTTTGTGCTGCAACCGTTGCTGGGTTGCTGGCATCGCCCGAAACGTTGTTCCCCAGGGGAATGGCAGGGTTATTGAAGTTGAAGCCAGGGGTTCCGTCGAGTGACAACAGTTTGTTCGTCGAAACGGTACTGGTTTGAGTCTGTGACGTGGTCGTGCTGAACTGTTGCAGGTTGCTGACAGGACTGCGTTTGAACAGCGTAGGATCCTGAAACCCGAGTTCAATCCCGAATTCGTCTGTATTCTGCAGTTCGACTTCAACCAGCAGGGCCTGGATGATGACCTGTCGCGGAGCGGCGTCCAGCTTCAGGATCATGCTTTCGATGTTCTTGAAGTAGCGTGGCGTGGCACTGAGCAGCAGGCTGTTGTTGGTCGTATCTGGTACGACGACAACTTCCTTTTCCATCTGCTCCACGGAACTCATCAGGTTTGGATCAGCCTGAGCAATGTCACGCTGGGACTGGTAGAACTGGGCGATTGACTGAGCAATCAAAGTCGCCTGGCTGTTCTGCAGTCGGATGACGACGTTCTGACGTGCTCGCAGGTCGCTTTCGTCGAGTCTCAGCAGAATCGCTTCGACCACCCCGAGTGCCTCGCGTGCACCAACCGCGATCACGCTGTTCGTTCGTTTGTCGACCGAGAATTTCAATGGGACCAGACTGCTGCTCGAATCGGCGGCCCCTTCCAGAGCGATCCCGAGATTCTGTCGCTGATTGCCCCCCTGACCTTGTCCTCCCTGTTGCTGGTTGTTGAACAAGGCGTTCAACTGCTGCACCATTAGTTCGGCGTCGGCATTGGCAAGAGTGAAGACTTTGATTTCAGAGACCGTTGTGGTGGGCCGGTCCAGTTGCTTGATCAGTTCCTCAATCAGAGACATGCTCTTTTCAGAGGCAGAAACGACGAGGCTGTTGACCCGCGAATCGGGAGTGATCCGGATATCCGCGAGGATTCCCGAACGAATCTTGTCTCCGTTTCCACCCGTGCTGAAGATCTGCAGTACCGCCGAGCGGACATTCTTGAATTTTTCGTCGATCTGAGCAGTGTTCAGACCTTGCAGGGCTCCCTGTTGTCCACCACCGCCGCCAGTCCCTGATGTGGGTGGGGCGATGACACTCTGGATCGCTGCATTCATCACCGCTGCCAGTTCGGCTGCCAGTGCGTTCTTCAACGGAAAGATGCGGAGTTGATTAACTGTCCCTGTTTCATCCCGATCGATTTTGCGAATCAAAGCGGTGACTTCATCGAGATCCCGAGGCCGCGCACGGACAATCACGGCGTTGGTGCGGGCATCTGGCGTCACCAGGACCTTGGCTCCCAGGTTCACTCGTTCCAGATAGAACTGAGTGATCATATCAGCAACTTCCTGGGCCACGGCATTTTTCAGGCGGTAAACCTGAAATTCAGTCTGCGGATCGACAGGGCTGTCCAGTTCTTCAGCCAGTTCCAGAATCGCTTTCAGGTCTGCTTCTGGTGCGACGATGAGCAGCGAGTTTGGTTTGTTGATCGGCAGGATCGCGGCGCTTTGACGTGGCTGGGTCGCTTTGCCAGGGAACTTCGTCAATCGCTCGTAGACGGTTGTCAAAAGATCCGCGAGAGATTCCGAATCGACGTTTTTCAGATAGAGCAGATGAACTTTGGGGGCAGTCGCTTCGCTGAGCTTTTCCAGTTCGCGAATGACCTTCATCACCTGTTCGACATCTTTTTCGTTACCGCGCAGAATCAGCACACCGAGGTCGTCTACCGCCTCGATATTGACTTCACCCTTCAGACTTCCCAGGACATCACCCAATGCTGGGGGGACGTTCGGCAGACCAGCACGCGGTGCACCACGCTCATCGAGCTGTGCGATCTGGTCGCCGTCGACATTCCACTTCGGTGCCTTGGCGGAAACATCTGTTCCTCGAGCCGCTCGAAGCTTTTCAATTTCTTCCGGTAATTGATGTGCGATCTGACAGACGTACTTGGAGCTTGAGGTCAGTTGGACCGGTGTCTCGTCATCAAAAGGACGATCAAGGACTCGCAGCAGCTTCAGGGCCGCCTGAGTATCTCGCGGTGCACCGTCGATCAGCAGTTCTTCGTTTGCCTCGTCGATGGCAATTGTAATTGTGGAAACAACTTGTTTCGTCCCAGTCGCGGATTCGACAGATTCGTCGCCCGGAAGTGCCGTCGTGATCTTAAACGCTGGCAACTGATTTCGTCCGGCAGAAATCAATTGGGATCGCGACTTCATCGTCTTGTGGACTTGTTTCGACAGCTCGACGACTTTGCGATGTCGAGGGCGGAACACGACTTTGGAAGCATCCTGAGCGACATCGTCGCCCAATGGCTCCGGGGGACTGAATTCAGGGGCATCTTCGTGTGCCGCCGGGCGAACTGGCCGTGATTCAGGACGTACTGGTTCCGTTGAGGTCCCTGCTGCTTTTGTTGCTGCCTGCTGTTTTGGACTCGACGATTTCTCATCTGGTCGACGCGTGATGGAATCGACTCGCTGGACAAACGGCGAACTCGTGTCTGGCTCAGCGGCGTCTGGCTGCTCATGCTTGGCAGGAAGGACCGCGGCCTGGTACCGGGGACGCTGAGACGGAAGATCCAACAGGATCAGGAAGTCACCCTTTTCGATCAGTCGGAACCCTAACGGCTCGATGTCCTTGTTCAGGATACGGACCGCGTCATGACGATTGTACTTGTTGGAATCACGGCGGGTATAACGTCCCTTGGGGACTCGATCCATCACCAGTTGCGACTGTGACTGCTTGGCAAGGTCCTTGATGACCTTTTCCCAAGTGGCACTGATGTGATTCAATTTGACTGCGGGGAGCTCGGCTTCAGGTGAGGTTCCCACAGCAGATGGGCCCGCAGCAAGCGGTTCCTCGACCTTAGATTCGGCTCGTGGCGTCGCTTCTTTATCGGATTTAGCAGTCTTCGTTGCCGCCGATGCCAGCGGAGGCAGTGGGGTGTCAAACCCTCCTCCCAAGGTCCACAGAAAGACCGACGATGCCGTCGCCAGTGACAGGCTGTGTATCGCCAGCGACATCGGCCGAAAGGCAAGTCGTCGCGATTTGGGGAAATGCTGATTCATTCTTTGCCGATTCCAGGAGGTGATCGAGCGAGCCGCGAATTGCCGGAAATGTCTGCGCAATCACGTCAGGCGATGCTATCGTCAAAGTCAGCACCACCCCTTTACGGCAAAATCGTTACATTCAGCCCAAATTAAGATCCGCCCCGCAACTCATGCCGAAGTTGGGCTGATTTTAAAGACGCAGCGTCTCGATCGGCAGAATCTGCCGGGCGCCGGTTAACGGCACAGGGACGCAACACTTGCGAGTGAAAAGAAAAAAGGCGGACGAAGTGACTCGTCCGCCCTCAGGTTAGGAATCTAATTGGCCAGCATCAGTGTTCCGACGCCGTTGAACTATTTGGGCGGCACAGCGGCTTCTTGAGTAACGATTCGGCCTTTTGCTTTGAAAGTCACTGTTTGTGGGCGACCTTCGACCGCAATTGCAAACTCTTCGTCGAACATTCCTGGCTCGGATGGCGGGGTGAGAGTCAACGTCAGCATTTGCAGTGTCGCGACAGCTTCAGGCACCTTAATCTTGATGGCGTCCGGCAGTGAAACCGTGGAGTTGACTGGCGTGTCGTCGAGAACTGGTTTGGCGCGAACCTCACGAGTGATGCGATCAACCTTTTCAATCTTGAATGGCTTCTTGCCACGGACGATCACGGACATGGTCTTGGTTGTCCCTGGTGTGACAGGTCCGAATTGGGCATCGGTGACCATGATGTCGGATTCAATTTTTGCTTCAACGGGGACTGAAATAGGAGATTCACCCTGCTCGTTCGTCGTCAGTACCAGTTGGTCCCGCAGCACGCCCAGCGGGGCGTTGGCATCGATCTGAACCACGACTTCAAAGGTGGCAGTGCCACCTGAGCGGCCTGTTTCTGTAATCTGTGCTGTCAGGTGAGGACTGCTGACCTTCGCAGAAACAATCTTCCAACCCGGCCGCCCACCGATGTAATTGATGCTGATTCGCTGGAGATAGCTTTTTCCCAGATCGATTGGCCCAAATCCGACATAGCTGGGTCGGACCTCAAAATCGCTGCGAATACGACCTTGAACAGGAATTGTGACCGTAGATGCTGAACCCTTCGTCGGTTCATACATCGAAATGATTGCCCGAACGTTTTTGTCTCCAGAATGCCCAACGGTGTCGAGGCGAATTGTCAGTTCGCGCTCCTGCTTGGATGGAATCGAAATCGGCAGTTTGTCCTGCCACGAAATACAACCGCATGATGTGGACAGGTTGGAGATCTGGATCTCTTCAATAAACGGATTCTTTACTTTCACCTTGAAAGTCGTGTCCGCGAGTCGAGCCACCGAGCCGAACCGGATTTCTGTCCGGTCGAGCATTTTGGCTCCCCAGTCTTGAGCAACGACCGGAAGTGCCGTGCAGGCGACAACGACCAACGGGACCAGAATTCGGACAACTGAGGGGACCGGCATGATTGTTCCTTGGGAACGTCGAGGGGGGAGGATCAGGTTTGGACGACCGGAACGAAACGAATGAATTCCTCCTGAACTCAACTCATTGCCGTGATCAAGGCACGGTTTTTGACGCGTTTTGAAGCCGCCACTGACATTATGCGCGTTACACGTAGATGTCAAACAGATTCCCTCATCATCCGCAATTACTGGACTGATTTCAGATTGGTGACCCCCGGAGTCTGCCGCTTCGCACTTTCTTTTCCAGACCGCAAACTCAACGTCACTTGTACCACTGACAGGGCGAATGAAATGACAGGCCGAATGAAATGGATTTGGGGAAGGGAACCGCTGATGAACGCTCATGAACGCTGATATGGCGGAAAGAAAAGAGGAACTCGTTTCTGAAAGGCAGAATCCAGGATCGGGCAATCTTGTTCCTGCTGAATGCTGACAGAAAACTGACCGCACAAATGCAGAAACCGGGACTGGCCACATTGAGGCCAGTCTCGGTCCTGCTGAAAGCTGATTGCTGATCGCTGACAGCTAATCCTTCAACACGACGAACGATTTGCGACCGTCGCTGGTGCGGATGTTTAGAACGAAGCCGTCTCCCTTGGAGAATTGCTCACGGGCCTTTTCATACTCCTCCACCGTTGAAACGGGCTGGCCACCCGCCTTTTCGATCAAATCGCCGCTCTTCAGGCCCGCCGACTGGGCAACGCTACCGTCCTCGACTCCACTGATGATCAACCCGCTGGGGTTTCCCGTCAGTCCGAATTGTTTGGCGAGATCCCGAGTCAACGGTCGCACATCCAGCCCCAGTTTGTCGAATTTGGAATTGCCGGGTGATCGATCCTCTTCGTCGTGAGACGCAACACTCAGATTCTTGGGCATTTTCGTAACGGTCACATTGAGTGTCTGCTGCTTGCCACCACGGCTGACAACGAGTGGATAGGAACTGCCGATCGACAATTGTTCGACAGTTGCCTGAAGGGCTGTCGGATCATTGATCGGTTGATCATTCAGTTTCAGAATCAAATCACCAGGCTCCAGGCCAGCTTTTTCCGCGGGTGAACCCGGAAGAACCGATTTCACCAGCGCACCTTCGCGTACTTTCAGGTTGAACTGCCGAGCCGTATCAGCATCGACGGGCTTGATTTCAGTTCCCAGGTACCCGCGTTTCACTTCTCCGTTGGCGATCAGTTTCTGGCTGACCCAACCGGCGATATGAGTCGGAATAGCAAATCCGATTCCGTCGTAGCCACCGCTTTCCGTCGCAATCGCGGTATTGATACCAATCACTTCGCCTCGCATGTTCAAGAGTGGGCCACCGCTGTTACCCGGATTGATCGCCGCATCGGTTTGCAGGAAGTCCGCTCGAGCCGTAATCCGATTGCTGCGTCCCTTGGCGCTGATGATCCCTGCCGTGACAGACATATCAAGTCCGAACGGACTGCCGATCGCCAACACCCAGTCGCCGACTTGAGTTGTATGGCTATCACCCAATCGAAGCGCCTTGAGTCCAGCGGCGTCGATTCGAACGATCGCGACGTCAGTTCGTGGATCCGTCTTGATATCTCTCCCGATGAACTCGCGCCCATCATGCAGACGGACCTTGACTTCATCTGCCCCGTTGACGACATGGTTATTCGTCAAAATGATCCCGCTGGCGTCGATAATGAATCCTGAACCCATGCCGCGCCGCTGTGGCGTCGCGCGACCTCGTCCCCGGAATAAGTCTTCCATCCGTGGATCGTTGCGGAAGAATTCACGGAATGGTGCTGGAATTTCGTCTTCGTTGAGTTGATCCCGCCGCCCCTGGACCTGCCGAGGCTTTGTGGAAGTCTCGATCGACACGATGCTCGGCGTCGCTTCAGCGGCGACAGTCCGAAACGCCGCAGACAAGTCGTCTGCTCGGGGAAGTGGCGGAACAGCCACTGCCTCAGGTCGCTGTGACCAGGTTATCGCACTTACGGCAAGAGCCCCTCCTGCCATCAACATCATCAGTGATTGACGAACTGAAGTACCGTTCGACATTTCTTGCTCTCCTTAATTTTTGTGAACATCAGCAGTACTCGGCCTCACCGAACCTTGCGACTTCGAGTGAAAAGCCCGCTCCCGCTCCGCGAGAGTCAGCCTTTTGCGATGCAGAAGCCGATGATCCAAGAAGGTGAGACAAAACCCACTGAACTAAACGTTCCGCCTTTCGGCGGCTTGGTTCTTAATCCTACGCAGCCAGGCAAGCCCTCGTGGCTTTACCCGAAGCTGTCTCGTGCCGCTTCCTTCAAGATTCTCTGCCTCATCACACCTTTCCACGAGTTTAATCAGCGTTGCGGCGTTGAATTCTGATGTCTGCTGGCAACGAGTCAATGAAAACTGCGACTGAAAGACCATACGCGTTACGGGGGATCGGCGTTGGAAAATACAGAATTTGAAAGAATTGGATTTGGCGGGCGACTGGGACAATGGGTCAGGCGGATTGACACCATATCCGCCACGAAATATAGAAGTGAACACAAATCGTGAATTCGCAATACATTTCCAGCATTTTACGCTCTTCCGGGCGTCCGTCCAAAGTGAAGTCCAGAAAGTCGCCGCATGACCGAACAGCCCGATTCGGATGATTTATCCGAGACATTGTCGTTCTGCGAGCGAACATTGCAGTATCAATTTCATGATCGCGAGTTGCTGCTCCGCTGTTTGACACATGCCTCCGTCGCTAAGATTCGTCTCGACTCCAATGAACGACTTGAGTTTCTCGGGGATGCCATTCTTGGGGCCATTGTCTGTCACCAGTTGTTTACAATGTATCCAGACAAGACGGAAGGCGAGTTGACTCGAGTCAAATCGGTCGTCGTCAGTCGCACATCGTGTGCGAAGATTGCCACAGATCTGGAACTGGATCGTTGCCTGCAACTTGGCAAGGGACTGTCTGATCACGAATCGATTCCGCTGTCGATCATGGCTGCGGTGTTCGAATCGCTGGTGGCGGGCGTCTATCTCGACGGTGGGTATGATCATGTGAGTGAACTGGTCAGGCGTGTCGTCGTGCCGGAGATTGAACGGACGGTGGAGACGAGTCACGGCAAGAACTACAAGAGCCTGCTGCAGCAATTGTCACAGAAAAGCAATCGAGGGATGCCGAACTACCAGTTGCTGGATGAAAAAGGTCCCGATCATTCGAAGTGCTTCAAGATCGCCGTGACGATCGGTGACGATTCATTCGCCCCAGCCTGGGGCCCTAACAAGAAGGAAGCTGAACAGCGTGCGGCCGAAAACGCCTGGTGTCAGATCGAAGGGCTCCAGCCTCCCAACGTGACCGAGTAACTCGGTATCCGTCACGTGTCCAGACCATGTGCGGCGTGCCGCAGTAACCGGAAGTGTGGACTTGGCTGAAATCCATCTGATCGGGCATGGGAAGACGGCGGAAAATGGCCTGAGCGTTGACTTCAATCCGCGTCCGGGCGATTGTTTGTCTTGGCGCTACCATATGGTGGAAAGTATGTCGGGCAGACCTCACGGAAAGTGAATGGAATGGGCTGGGAAGCGGGACTCGTCTTAGTTGTTGTGGTCATGATGGTGGTCGTCCTCGCGATGGAGTGGGCGCCGCCTGATTTGTTGACGATCGGTTGTCTGCTGATACTGGTCGTGGGTCAGGCAGTTTTCGGCACGAAACTGTTGCCGGACGTGAATATTGCCTTTCGCGGATTCAGCAGTCCGTCACTGATTACCGTCGGTGTGCTGTTCGTCATTGTCACCGGGTTAATGCAGACGGGTGCGATGGGATTGCTGACGGACCGTTTTGTCGGTCGCCCTCAAACCGTTTTCAGTGCTCAGGTCCGACTGCTATTTCCGGTGACGTTTCTCAGCGCCTTCCTGAACAACACGCCGATCGTGGCGATGTTCATGCCGGTCGTGGACGACATCTGCAAACGTACGCGGATCAGCCCTTCCAAGCTTTACATGCCGATGGCATTCGCGGCCACATTTGGTGGCGTCTGTACGATGATCGGTACGAGCACCAATCTGGTGGTGAAGGGAGCCATGGAGAAAGCGGGACTCCCCCCCATGGGCTTTTTCGATATTACCTGGATTGGACTCCCATGTGCCCTGGGCGGCGTGATCTTCATGTTGCTGTTCAGCCAGAAGTTGTTGCCTGATCGCAAACCTGCGATCAGTCTGAGTGACGATTTGCGACAATATACGGTAGAAATGCTCGTTCAGGCGGGCGGTCCACTGGTGAATATCAGCATTCGCGAAGCCGGATTACGAAGTCTTCCGGGCCTGTACCTGGCAGAAATCGAACGTGATGGTCAGGCACTGGCTGCGGTCGGCCCGAACGAAAGGCTCCAAGCCAATGACAGACTGGTGTTTGTCGGGATTATCGAATCGGTCGTGGACCTGCGAAAAATGCGAGGACTGGCGCCTGCCACCGATCAGGTCTTCAAACTGGACACGCCGACATCGCATCGTTGTCTGATGGAAGCGGTCGTTTCCAATCGCTGTCCGATCATTGGTTCTACCATTCGCGATGGCCATTTCCGTTCACGCTACAACTCGGCGGTCATCGCGGTGGCTCGCGACGGTAAGCATATCCCCGGCAAGATCGGCGACATCGTCCTGCAACCGGGCGACACTCTTCTGTTAGAAGGTCACCCCGATTTCGCTACGCAACAGCGAAACTCAAGCGACTTCTTCCTGGTCAGCCATGTCGAAAACTCGGAGCCGATCCGGCACGATCGTTCCTGGATTGCGATCGCGATCCTGGGTGGAATGATCCTGCTGGCCTCTCTTCTCAGTCGTGATGCCACACCAGAACGACCTGCCGTCGACTTCCTGTTGCCAGCCGCATTGATTGCCGCTCTAGCGATGATCGTCACGCGTTGCTGTACGGGGACTCAGGCTCGCCAGTCGATCGACTGGTCCGTTCTGATCGTGATCGGCGCTTCGCTCGGAATTGGTGAAGCGATCTCTCTCAGCGGGGCTGCACGCTATTTGTCTCAACAATCGATCGTGTTGTGTGGTTCCAATGCCTGGCTGCAACTGGTGGTGATCTATTTCCTGACAATGATCCTGACTGAACTGGTCACTAACAATGCGGCGGCGGTGCTGATGTTTCCTCTGGCTCTGGAAGTCTCCAGGACACTGGGGGTCAGTCACGTGCCGTTCATGATCGCGATCATGATTGCTGCGTCGATGGGGTTTGCCACGCCGTTTGGATACCAGACCAATCTGATGGTTTATGGCCCCGGTGGATATAAATTCAGCGATTACCTGCGAGTCGGCATCCCACTCGATCTGGTCATGATGGCCATCACCGTGGCCCTGACTCCGCTGGTCTTTGCGTTTTAGGTGAAGCCGCCAGCACGGTTTGATATCACTGGACTCCATCAGATAATCGGCTGTTCTGAATCGACAGATACGTAGCCTGTCTCACGATATGACAATCCCTTGATGTTTTGCGAACCGGCGGTCGGACCGCCGTGAACTTCTGCATACCAGGAAACCATTCATGACAACACCGCAGCGGGATTACTGGAGTTTTTTTTCGGCGGGCCGGATCGTGTTCGGTTCGGGATCGATCCGAAGGCTGGGGCAATTCATCCAGCCGTGGCATGCGAAGCGGGCTCTGATTGTCACTGATAAAGCACTTGCCAAAGCGGGAGTGGTGGCGAGTGTGCTGGCTCCGCTTCAGGCGGCCGGTTTGACTGTCGATGTGTTCGATGGCGGCGAACCCGAACCTTCTTTTGCAATTGCGGATCAGGCGATTGCGTTTGGAAAGAACGCACGACCGGATCTGTTGCTCGGCGTCGGTGGCGGCAGCAACATGGACCTGGCCAAAGTCGTTGCCACGGTGTTGACGCACGGGGGAGCGTGCCGTGATTTTACAGGGTTTGGCAATGTCCCCGGTCCAGTCATGCCTCTTATCTGTGTTCCGACGACGGCAGGGACGGGAAGTGAGGTCTCGCACGCAGCCGTGCTGACCGATACCGAAACCCAGATGAAACTCAGCATCCTCAGCCATTACATCCGGCCGGCTCTGGCTCTGGTTGATCCACAACTGACGCTCACCTGCCCCCCACGAGCCACTGCCGACAGTGGGATCGATGCCCTGACGCACGCCATCGAAGGGATGACCGCAACTCGTTACAACGAACTGAATGTCCCGGCCGATGAACCATTCCCCTACGACGGCCAGCAGCCCATCGCTGACTGTATGGCCGAAAAAGCGATTGAACTGGTCGGGAAGCATCTGGTGACTGCCGTTCGCGAACCTGGCAATCTGCCCGCTCGCGAAGGAATGGCTCTGGCCGCGACTTTGGCAGGCCTCGCCTTTTCCAACAGTGCTGTTGCTGCCGTGCATGCTCTTGAGTACCCGCTGGGAGGTGCTCTGCACTGTTCGCACGGTGCCGGAAACGGACTGCTGCTGCCGTATGTCATGCGTTACAACACGTCACTCCGCATTCCGGAATTCGCTCGCATTGCCCGGTTGCTGGGAGAAGAAACGGCTGGCCTGACGGAAGAAGCTGCTGCCGAACGCGCGATCACTGCGGTCGAACGACTGCGGCGCGATGTTGGCATTCCTGAACGGATTCGCGACTTGGGCGGAACCGAAGACCAATTGCCAACATTTGCGAGTAAAGCATTCGCGATCAAGCGGTTGATGCTTTTGAATGCACGACAACCGACCGAAGCAGACCTGCTGGAGATTCTGAAAGCGGCCTGGTGAGGGTTCGAGGTCAGATGCTTTGACGCTGTGCTGCACTAATCGCTAAAAGAGATTGTTTTCTCCCTAGGAGATCATCCGATCATGTTTCAGAATCTCAATCTGCCGTCCGGTGTTGCCGCACCTCCGACGTCTGCGACATTTATTGCGTTTACCGAAGGGCCTGCCTGCGACAAAAGCGGTGATGTCTACTTCACCGACATCGTCAACAATCGCATCCTCAAACTCGACCCGGCAACCGGTCGCTATTCGACGTTTCGTGAACCGAGCGGCCGGGCTAACGGCCTGTTGTTTGATGCTCAAGGCCGATTGCTGGCATGCGAAGGTAACGAATTCTGTCCGAATGATGGAAATCGGCGAGTCACCCGGACCGATATGAAAACGGGCAACGTCGAAGTTCTGATTGATCGCTGGGAAGGGAAGCGACTGAATTCGCCCAACGACATCGCGGCCTGTTCCAACGGGCAGTTGTTCTTTACGGACCCCTGTTACTTCGACCGCACGACCATGGAACTCGATCACGAGTCGATCTATCGGATCGATCCGAACGGGAAGGTGACCCGGGTTCTGACTCAACCTCAGATTCAACGACCGAACGGTGTGGCACTTAGCCCCGATGAGCGGACGTTGTATGTCGTGGACAGTTGTCCAGTCGCCGGTGGTCATCGCAAGATCTGGGCCTTCGATCTGGCTCAGGATGGAACACTCAGCAGTCAGAGTCTGGTGATCGACTTTGCGCCGGGACGAGGCGGAGATGGGATGTGTGTCGATTCCCAGGGGACACTTTACATCGCCGCGGGCGTTTCGCGGGCTCGCAATCCCCATGAAACGAATGATGTCCAACCGGGAGTTTATGCCGTTCGCCCCGATGGACAGGTGCTGGGACGAATCCCCGTGTATGAAGATGTCATCACGAATTGCACCTGGGGGGGAGCCGATCTGAAGACATTGTATATCACTGCGGGCAAGACCCTGTATCATGTCCGGGTTGACGTTCCGGGGTGGGTCGTCCATCGTAAATGATGTCGCCTCTCCTGCGGTAACACGTTTGGGGCAGTGAATTCGAAGAGGAGCAATGTGAAGCAGCACATTGGATTGGTTTTGCAGTTTCTGGTGCTGACAGCGACGCCGCTGATTTCGTGGTGGCAACTGCAGTTTGGATTCAATTTGATCTGGATGCCGGGCCTGTTGACCGTGGCTGCGGTATTGTTCTGGATCGGGACGCGATTGCGCGAATCGCGCTAAGTTCGACGATTGAAGGTTCCGCGAAAGAGGTTGTCCGTGTACGACCGCCTGCGATACATTCTGCTCAGTTTCAGCGTCGCCCTGCTGGGCCTGTCGGGGGATCATTGCACAGGTGCAAATCCGCCGAAGCCCGCGGCCAAGCGCGAGATGCGTGAGACGGCCACCGTGGCGGCCGACAGTAATGTCTTGAAACGATTCGGCACGATCGAAGAGTACGTGCTCGAGAAACGCTGGACTGATGCGATCGAAGTCCTGCAGGAGATCGCTCAAACCGACGGACGCAAGCTCGTTCTCGCCCAACGGGGGGCCGCAGGTGAAACGTCCGTCTACCTGAACATCGCCACACGCTGCAACGTTTTACTATCGAAATTGCCTCCTGAAGGGCTGCAGGCTTATCGTAAACGGGTGGACCCGCAGGTGCGACGCTGGCTGGATCACTGGAAACAGTCACGCGATGAGGGGGACTTGCAACGTGTCATCCGGGAAGGCTACTTGAGCAGCTACGGTGACGAGGCCCTCTGGGAACTGGGTGAAGCCGCGTGGGACCGTGCCGACTTTCCGCTCGCTCGGCTGTACTGGACGCAACTTGTTCCGCTGGGCCAGCGGGCAGAAACGATCAATACACCAACGCTACTGAGGTACCCCGACAGCGATCTGGATCAAGCTGAGATCCTTTCGCGGCTGGTTCTATGCTCGATCATGGAAGGGGATCGTGATCGAGCGACTGCCGAGATCGAGCGTTTGAAGCAATTGTTCCCGGATGCGGCAGGAAGTCTCGCTGGCCGCACAGGTAACCTGACTGAACTGTTGACGCAGACACTGGAGGAATCCTCAAAATGGGCTCCCCCGACGTCTGCAGATGATGTTTCGACATTCGCGCTGATTCCAGGTCGTAATGGGCAAAAGCCAGCAGCAATGGAAATCGGCGCGGTCAAATGGTCGTACCCGCTGCCATCGTCTCAGGTCGGACCAGTCTCGCCCAATACCACTCCAAATCGCGGGCCGCTCAGTTATCACCCGGTGACATTCGGTGACATTGTGCTGGTCAACAATTCTCGCTCGATCTGGGCGCTGAATTTATTGACTGGTGAACCGGCATGGCCATCCAATCGTGGCACCGCTGAGATTTACCCTCCAGCATCTGAAGAAACCGTTGGCGTCCCAAATCTTCCCTGCAGCGGTGTTCCATTTCACTCGCTGACGATTTCCGAGGGGCACCTGTACGCTCGCATGGGCTCCTCGGTGACCAACCCTGCCAGCGAAACTACAAACGCCACGACGGAAATTGAGAACGAGACCTTCGAAAGCGATCTTGTCTGCCTGGATCTGGCCGAGGGTCAGGGAAAGCTGGTCTGGAAGCTGGAGGCCCAGGCGGTACTGAAAGACTGGCGATTCGAAGGTTCACCGCTCGTCATTGGTGGCCGTGCTTATATCGCAGTCAGTCGCCGCCGTCCCCAATTCGAACTTGCTATCGCCTGTTTCGAAGCTTCAACAGGGATTTTGCTGTGGAATCGCCCGGTGATCATGGCGCGTGGTAATGTGGAAGAGACACAGAATCGGGTCAGTCATCTGCTGCTTGCTGCCGGGGCGGGACGACTTTACTTGTCGTCTGACGCCGGGGCGATCATCGCAGTTAATGCCAGAGATGGACGGGACGAATGGGCCGTAACGTACGAAAGTCTCGGTGCGTTACGCCCCAATGCAAATCCACTCTCATACGGATTGAATCCTCCAATGTTTCACGACGGACTCGTGTTCGTCGCTCCCAATGACAGCAATTCGATCTTCTGCATTGAAGCAGACTCAGGTCGCATGCGCTGGCAGTTGAAGAATGCCGATCCTGTCCGATGGCGACATCTCCTGGGAGTGATCCGGGGGGGAACTGAAGGCCGACTGATCATCAGCGGTGCCTCGTTGAGTTCCATCGATATCGCTACTGGAAAAATGGTCTATGGTCCCCACAGGGCGATCCGTCCACCCGCGGCCGAGCAGGGGTTCGGGCGAGGACTCATTGCTGGCGACAAGATTCTCTGGCCGACTCGTGAGGCAATTCAGGTGATTGATGCGGCAACGGGAACGCCGCTGGAGATCAAACAACTGAACACACCAGGAAGCGTTCAAGTCGGTGGCAACCTCGCAATTTCGGGTGGACTACTGCTGGTCGCACAGCCTGAGCGACTGGTGGCTTACTGCGATTATAGTCTGCTCAAGCAGAAACTGGAGCGAGATCTGTCGCAGCGGATCAGTCCTGACGGAAAGCTGATTGCCGCACTCGAATCTGACAGTTCGAGGGCAGATTGCATGCCGATCGAAAATCTGTACCTGCGGTTGTCGAATCTAGAAGTGCCGCAGGGAGACCTGGAACTTGCGACAGCAACGTTGAGAAAAGGGATCGACACGATTGAAGCCGCCTCCGCAATGGAGACTTCTACGTCCCACTCTCTGCGAACCCGGCAACTGGAGTTATTGCGGAGGGCCGCCCGCCAGTCGCTGGCAGATGCGAATCCAGACCTGGCGATGGATCAACTGATTGAAGCACGAAAACTGACAACCAACCCCGCCACGGTGGTTACAATCCTGATGGAAACGGCTCAGGCAGAAATCGTCCGGAATCGTCCGTTGGCTGCCGTCGAGATCTTGCAGCAGATTCTGAATGACAGCCAACTTGGTCGGACAACATATCTTGCATCAACAGGAGCGGCGGCAGCATCGACAGAGATCTCGCGGCTGATCAAACAACGTGGCCAGGTGGTTTATGGGGATATTGAACGTCGGGCGAGCCAAGAGATCGCGGCACTGGTGGAATCGCGTGATCTGGAAGGTCTGCGGCGTGCCATCGCCCAGTATCCAAACTCAGAATCGTCCTCGCTGGCGTGGCGTCAACTCGCGGCGGAAGAGCGTCGTGCTGGTCGCTACGTTGCGGCACTGACAATCGTGGCACGCTCGATGCGACTGGCCTCGACCCTGGAAACGCGTGCGGCAACTCTCGCGGACTGGGCCGATACACTTGAGACTGCTGGTTATTTTCGGACTGCCAGACAGGCCTGGAAACAATTGGTTGCTGCCGACATGGCTGACACCGAAATCAATTGGTCGGGGACCCGGTTGCGCTCCAGCGAACTCGCCAGACAGCGGCTTGAAAAGGATGTGTACCGCCCCTACGAGCCGACTCAACCAATCCGGTCACTCCAACGGTCCTGGGAACTCGATCTCACAATCGATCCAACCGTGAAGCACCTTCCAGGGATGCCAGAAGTCGCCAGCGTTCTGATTCCAATCAATGAAGCACCTGCCGTTTCCCTGGCTTGTCTGATTGTTCTGCGCAGAGATCCATCCTCGGGGAAATGGCTGTTGTGCGACTGTGTGGACCGCACGACAGGTCGAGTCCGCTGGAGTCGAGTCTTCGCTGAAACCCCGCAGTGGTCAGCCTATTCTGGAATCAGCCTGCTGATCGCCGGCGGGACAACTCTGGCCTCTGTGTCGCTGGAATCGGGTGAGGAACAGTGGGCCGTCCCCGTAACGGTGTCAAAAGACACAACACCCATGCGACTGATCCATGCGGATGGTGCGATGTTTCGCCTGCCGGAATCGAATGATCGAAATGCCAAGCTGGTCCCCTCCATCCAGATCTGCGTCCGTGACCATTGGGTCGTGGCGTTCGACCCGCGCATCGGACTGACGGTCATTGATACACGTGCCGGTGTCGTCGCGTGGACGTTTACGCCACGCGGAGATTCTGCGCGAGGCTTCAAGCGGGGCAAGTCTCTGTTCTGGCAATGGTCGTGTGGAACTCGCCAGATTGCCCTGCAAGGCGTTAAGCCTGCCACGTTCTGGCTGATTGACATTGGTCCCGAATGTGTCGCCGTTGAGCAACCGGGCGTGCCGGACCTCTGGTTGCAAGGGCCTGTAATTGATGAAGAACTCGTCGTAACGATCAATGCCCAGCGCCGAATCGAAGCTCGCTCGCAGCATTCGATCAACAATCCTTGGCTGTACCAGGGTGGGATGTCATTTTCCCATGTTGACCCCGTTCTGTGGCAATCCAACCGTCAACTGTTACTGACCGTTGACGGAATGACGCTGAGCAGTCTTCATCGCCGGACTGGAACGGCCGAATGGACTGTCGGAATCGCCCATCTGCCTCTGCAATATCCCGAACGGCAAGTCATCGCCAGCGGAGACGCTGCGTTTGCCGCCAGTCACGGCCTCTTGCGACGTATCTCTCTGAAATACGGTGACTGCCAGTGGGAACGATTTCTTGGCAGTACGGCCGATCAATGGCAGGTCGCGGCCTGCGGCGACTTGATCGCCGCTTGGCCGATCGACTCGATTGGACTCAATCAATCCCAACCGCCATTTGTGGTCTGGTGCGATGCCCGCACAGGACGAATCCTGCAACGACTGACTCTACCATTGGGCGACGAAGTCCAGGCTGTCACAAGCGACGAGCAGGGTTGCCTGGTGAAAACCAGAAACGAAATTATTGCGTACGCTGGCGTCGCATCGCTCAAGTAAACGATCAGACGCGTTGCAACAGGTAGATCACGTCTTCCGTGTCACCGGTGATTTCGATCGGCCAGTCAATGTCGTGACGGAAATCGAAGGTTTCCACCAGTCGCAAGCGAGGCTCAGATGCGATCAGATCAAACATCTGTTCGGCCGTGTACGTTCGAAACGCGGTTTCATCCTCGATGCGAAAGGTCTTGGTCGGGGTCGACACGTCATAGGTCACTCCGATCCGTTCGACCCGTTTTTTCAGATCGATGCCAATCGACCAGAGATTTGAAACGACGGTCAAGGGGCCACGACTGGCGGTCCATGTTTCGGCCGTGCATTTCTGCGGTGTCTTGGGGATCAGGTGCAGACCCAGCAGATACAGGCCCCCTTTGTTCAGCGATTCGGCAACGCACTTGAAGTGAGCTTCGGCAGTCGCTTCGCTGGGAAGGTGCCGAAAGGTATTGATCAAGTTATAGGCCGCGTCATATTTCTTCTTGACGGTGAAGTCCGCCATGTCACCGACAAATGCCGTCGGTTTGAAACCCTGTCGTTCCAAACGGGCATTGCAGTAGTCGATCGCCTTGGCATTCAGGTCATTTCCGGCGACGTCGTATCCCTCTTTGGCAAACTGTACCAGTAAGCGACCTGTGCCACAGGCTGGTTCAAAGACACGTTTCACGGGGCGCGACGAATACTTCGCGAAGCACTCCTTCAGGAAACGGAATTCGGCAGCCCAGTCCGAACCGAAAATCAGATCGTAGTACTTGGGGAAGTCGTAAAGGTGTCCAGAGATGGTTTCCATAAACGCACTGTTTTCTCGATGGGAACAAAATTAGGAACGCCTCGGCGAAGTCGCCAGAGTGCGATGAATTCGTGTCAGAGTGTAACGTCGCAAGATTGAGAATGCGCTCGTGATGCACTCCGGGAACGGGCGCGAGTCCGTTGGTTGCGGGAGGCGATTCTCAAACACCAGCTAATCACCGTACTGGAAGACTTCAATCTCGTCCCCTTCTGGATACCCTTCGCAATCTGCAGGGACGATCACAAACCCTTCTGCGCGAGTTGTCGAACTGAGGACCGAGGCACCGCTGATCGCAAGCGGTTCGGCTTCGACCCCGCTCACTCGGACTCGCGCATAGTCAACGCGTCCTACGGTCGACACCAGTTTTCGACTCAACCGGTATTTCCGACGGCGATACGGCCAATCCTGCGACCGGCCACCTAATGCTCGAATGGCTCGTCCCGCGAAGAAATCGTAGGCACAGAGACACGACACAGGGTTGCCTGGCAACAGGAACACGAGGCGATTGTTCAGTCGACCCATCCCTGCAGGACTGCTGGGGCGCATGGCAACACCATGAATGGCAAGTTCTCCCGCTTGGGCCAGAAGCTTCGGGACGTAGTCTTCCTGTCCGACGCTCGATCCTCCCGAGACCAGGATCATATCTGCGTCGTCTGCCAGCGCTGCTCGCAATGCATCGGGACAGTCGGGAACAATGTCACCGGTGATCGCGATCCCACCATCGCGGCGAACCAGTGCCTGCAACATCGGGCCGTTGGCATCCGCAATCCGGCACCCTTCCGGGGGCGTTCCTGCCGGAAGCAACTCGTTCCCTGTAATGATAATCCTGACTCGAGGTCGCCGGATCACCGGGACTCGCCCGACGCCGATTGATGCGATCACACCAATATCCTGCGGACGCAGTTGGCGTCTGGCGGGTAGAATGACTTCGCCAGCAGAGACATCCTCCCCGATCTGCCCGATGTGCTTGCCTGTTGAAACTTCACCCATGACCAGCAGTGTCTGCTCTTGGGTCGAAGAGTTTTCGACGGGCAGGACCGCATCTGCGCCGTCCGGCAGTGGGGCACCTGTCATGATCCGAACGGCCTGCCCTGGCAGAACGTGTCCGTCGAAGGGTCTGCCAGGAAAACATGTCCCGATGATATGCAGTGACAATGGATTGTAGTTTGATGCCCCGTAGGTTTGCTCGCCTTGCAAGGCGTACCCATCCATCATCGAACGCGTAAAGGCGGGGACATTGACGAGGCTTTTCACGTCGTGTGCCAGGATTCGCGTGGCCGCATCAAGCAACGAGACTTCTTCTACCGCGAGTGATTCGAACGGCGGGAGAACGCTTTCCAGCCAGGCGACGGCCTGTTCTACGGTGGCCCGCTCTGAAAATCCACGCATGCGAACATCGGCGTTCGGTGAGTTCAACTTCGACACGGTTCATCACCACTTTCGGCAGCGCTATTCAGCAAGGTCCAGGATCTTCAGGTATTGGCGCAGACATGTGTTTTACCACAGCGACCGCAGCGGAACACGAAGAAAGTGGCAGAAGGTGCCTGCGTGGATAGCAAGATTTCGCGTGTTTCGCGATACGCGAGTTTGTTCACCGGGCGCGAACTCGCCACACTGTCGGTGTACCAATTCCCTCTCTCTCCAAAGCGGCGATCGATGTACGCAATCTTCAATGTGATTGAAGGCATCCTGTGGTTCGTGGTCGCGACCACGATTGTTGTGCGGGTTCCTCGGGCAACTGTCGTCCAGCGCCGCACTGTTTTCGGGGGCGCTGCAGCATTCGCCGTTTTTGGGGTGACAGATTTTCTTGAGTCCGGTACCGACGGCCGACTTCCTGCGTGGCTGTGGCTGCTGAAGATCGCGTGTGGAGTCGCTATTCTTGCATCACGATACACCTACAAAGGCTGGGATCGATTTCGATGGTACGACCGTGAGTTCCTGTTCGGAATCGGATGCCTTGTCGCCGTGAGCTTGATCATTGTGCTTCAGAAATTCGTACTCACGGAATAGCACCTCATGTCAAAGTTAAGGCATGACAACAATCGTGTGCTTCACCACTCAGTCGACGTCCACAAAACCGAAGTGGATCGCCGATTGACGTGGCCTGTCGGCCGGAAGTTCGTTCATGAGGCCGACTTGTTTTGTAGTTCGATCAATCAGCCGGAACGCGGTAGCGTCCGGTTCTCACCGTGGGCTAGTGTAGTGTAACAAAAGTGCGATACTTTTTGGTTTGAGCGGTGTTTGGTTCTCGATCCTTGGGATGGAGAATGACATTATG
>JBAWWJ010000017.1:0-58190 GCA_037146815.1 Planctomycetota bacterium | reverse complement strand
TAACCAACCACATAAGCAGTTGACGCTGTTCGACTTATAGCCGGACAGTTGTGTGATTGAGTTACTGGTTGTGATCGCGATCATCGCCGTGCTGATTGCGTTGTTGCTGCCGGCTGTCCAGCAGGCACGTGAGGCTGCTCGTCGAACACAGTGCAAGAACAATCTGAAGCAAATGGGGTTGGCACTGCACAACTATCACGACACGTATGACGGTTTCCCCAATGGGAACATTGCTTCGCAGGCCGGTGGATGGGGCATGTCGTGGTATATGCGAATTCTGCCTTACGTCGATCAGGCACCCGTCTACAACAAGCTGAATTTTTCAGGAACTCATCCTGGCTGGAGCTGCTGTGGTGATGCGGTCGGTCAAGCAAACGGTGATGTGATTCGCGGTATTCGATTCGCCTTTACGGTTTGTCCCTCGAGCCCATTGCAAGACCTGCGGGACTCTGGCGGTGGACCGACTGAACATCCTCAGTATTACGGGATCATGGGGGCCGTCAATGGTCTGGGGGGGGTGGCTGTTGCGGCGAATCGCCAGGCAAACTGCTGTGGTTGCTGCGGAAATCAAGCTGCAACGGGGCTGATCACCAGTTCCGGAATGCTGGTTCCACTTGATTCCAAGAAGATTCGCGACGTAACCGACGGGACCTCTAACGTCATTATCGTGGGTGAGTCGTCGGATTTCGTCTTGACGGCCGCAGGCGGCTCGAAGACCGCCGATGTTCAAGGGGTCCATGGGATGTTGATGGGAAGTCCCAATCGGGTCAACATCGAAGGGGCCGTTGGTGGGATGTTTGAACGCCAGTTCAATTTGACGACCATTCGATATGCACCGAACGCCCCGGCGATTGTCAACAATGCTTCGTGGCCAGGTATCGATGACAATTTTGGAATCAACAAGCCACTCAATTCGGCACATACGGGCGGTGTTCACGTGCTGCTGGTCGATGGGAGCGTTCGCTTCATTTCCAATAATCTCGACATCGGAACTCTGGCTCGTTTGGCGAGTCGAGACGATGGTATGCCTATCGGCGAATTCTAAAATTGAATATTGTTGCAAGTCAAATCGCGGTGGGGTGGCCTGAAGCCCCCACTTGCGAAGTTGATTCATTTCTTCGAATTCCTCAGTTCAGCAGGGTGAACTCGCCAATATGCTCAACAACATGATTTTCAAATTTGCGCGTACGTACGTGGTGCTCGTTGCGTCTGTTTTTTTGGTGGCAGGATGCGGTCCCTCCGCCAAAGTTCCAGATAAGGCTCAACAGGCAACGATCTCGGGCAAACTGACGTTGGACGGAACAAAATCAGTTCCCGTTGACACGTCCATAGTTTTTTCATGCCCGGAAAAAAATGCAACCGCCTCTGGAAAAGTCGACGCTTTAGGGTCGTATTCGATTCAGGCGGGTGACAAGGGTGTCGGGATTCCTGCGGGACGGTACAAAGTCATGGTCCGTCCAGCCGAACCGCCCGCCGCCCAGGTGGGGACAGATGCTTACAAGAATGGGATGATGCAAGGGGGCATGACACCGGCAGCCAAGCCCAAGTCAGATATCCCTGAAAAGTTCCATGCGTTGGATTCAAGCACGATCTCAATCGAAGTCAAACCTGGACCCAATACGATTGACCTGGATTTGTCAAAACTTTAATCCAGTCCCATATCAAACAGCCTGGTACATGGTACCAGGCTGTTTGCTTCTCAGCAGTCGGTATTCACTGATTGATGTCGCGGATCGGTTCAATTACGGTCACAAGCCGCCTGCAGTTGGCTCGTCGCGTGACGTACAATCGTTGAAAGTCGGAACTATGAAACTGCTTGCGGGAGCAATCCTGTTGTTGATTGCGGAGCACGCGTACTCCCATTCCCTCCTGGTGCAGTTCCCCAACAATGAACATGCAGCAACGGTGTTGGTTCCCGCGAGTGTTGTAGCGCTAGTGCTGGGAGCCCTGTTGATGACCTGGGGGTTGTTGACAGAAGCTCGATCCGCCAAAAACTAGCGATTGAGTCAGACAGGAACGTTCCCATGGGAGACTCCCGCAGGTTTGGAATCGGGATTGAACAGGGGTTCGCGATCCTTTCAATCCTGTTGCTCGTGGTGGGGGTGGCGATCTGTCTGCAACCGGGTATTGCACCAACGCAGAATCAACGGCTTCTGCGCCAGATACTGGAATTGCGATCCCGCCGCCACGCAGACGCATCTGCACTGTCGGTTGAATACATGAACCGGACTTCGCCGGGTCCATTCGGAGTTGCACTCGCCGCGGAGATTGCTTCCGACTTTTTCGACAGTGCGACGGCCATTGAACTGTATCGCAAATTGCCCGCAGATGGCGGGCGATGGGAATTCATGGCAAAACTGGGATTGGCACGTCGATTTGAAATCGAAGGCCGGTTAGCCGACGAAGAGCGGGAATTGCGACGCGCCCTGGAATTGAACCCGAACCATCTGGAGGCGAACAGCAGACTGGGACATATTTTGCAACTTTCGGGGCGAACATGGGAAGGAATCCCCTGCTTCTTCCGCCTGATTCGAAGTGGCAAGTGCCGTGGAGACGAGTTGCTTGCCGTGGCCGCGCCGGAACGCTTCTTTCGTGCGGATGAAAACATTGAGCGATTAGGCCTGAGCCGTGACCCCGTGGAAATTTCTGCCAGGATGGCAATTGCTCGTCGTATTCTGTTTGAAAGTCGGCAGGACGAAGCTGAGAAGCTTTTACGGGAGGTCTTACACGATGCTCCAGGCCTTGCCGAAGCTCAAGGACGGCTTGGCAGAATCATCTATGACCGTGGCAACGCGGCCGAATTTCTGGAATGGCGGGGGGCACTCACAGGCGAGGCACGACACCATCCGGAAGTCTGGTTTGTCCAAGGCCTGCAAGCGCGAAGGCTGGGACAGACCAACGGGGCAGTGCGTTGTTTTCTCGAGACGCTTACACTGTCGCCAAGCCATCTGGCGGCTAACAACCAGATCGCCAGTTGTCTGGAACAATTGGGACAGCGAGAACTGTCAACGGAATTTATTCGTCGTGGCGAACTGCTGTCGAATCTGGAATCCGTTCTGAATCTACTCCGAGACGACGTTGATATCAGTCTGATGAAGCGGACCGTGGAACTGTTGGCTGACCTTGGAAGGTATTGGGAGGCAGCAGGATGGTCATACGTGATGAGCCATTTAGAAGCCAGCGACCGGAGACGCTGTCTTCGGGAGATGCAACGCTGGCTGCAATTGGCCAGCCGTACTTCTGATCAGCAAGTTTCTCTCAACCCCGTACTGCGATTGAAACGATCGGATTACGATGAACCTCGCTGGTCGGCTTCGTCGATTACGAGGGCCGCTTCAACCATCCCGACCACGGTCGACAATACCGCCTGGCAGTTTCGCAATGATGCCGAAAAAGTCGGCATCCGGTTTGAATACTATGAAGGGACGACTGAAGCGACACGCTTGCAACATATTTTCAATGTTGTTGGCGGGGGATTGTCAGCGACCGATTTCGATCTGGACGGCTATTGTGATCTGTACCTGGCGCAGGCCAATAATTGGCGCGACCCGACTCCGCAACCGCAACACCCGGACAAGCTCTTCCGCAACCTGCCGTCCGGTCAATTCCAGGACGTCACCGTTCCGGCGGGACTGGGGGATCTGGGATTTACTCACGGCGTTGCGACGGGCGATTTCAACCAGGATGGGTTTCCTGACATCTATCTTGGAAATCTCGGTCCGAATCGCCTGTATCGGAACAATGGCGACGGGACGTTTGATGACGTGACAGAAGTGTCGGGCGTCGCCGGAAATGAGTGGACCACCAGTAGTGTGTTTGCGGATTTCAGCGGTGATGGACTGCCAGACTTATACGTTGCCAATTACTCGGTGATCAGCGAAACCGCCAAGAAGGACTGTAAGCGAGGTACTGGCGAGCCTATGGCATGTACACCGGATGTTTTAACCGCCGAATTTCACAAGCTCTATCTGAATCTTGGCGACGATAATTTTCGTGATGTCACGTCTGCTGTCGGCATGCAACAACCCAATGGACGGGGATTGGCAGTCATCGCCTGGGACTTTGATGGGGAGGGCCGACTGGGAGTATTTGTTGCCAACGATACCAGCCCCAATTTCCTGTTCATCCCGGACAATGTTGATGAAAACGGTCTGCAGCATTTCCGCGAAGAGGGAATGATTCGTGGTGTTGCATTCGATGTGGATGGCAATGCCCAGGCATGCATGGGCATCGCGGCTGGCGATATCGATGGCAATGGCCGCCTGGACATGTACATCACCAATTTCTTTGGTGAATCGGATACGCTGTATTCTCAGCGAGCGGATGGATTGTTTGAGGATGCAACGCGGCAATATACGTTGCGGGATGCTGGGTTCTGGACATTGGGTTTCGGGTGTCAGTTCGCCGACTTCGACGGAGATGGCTGGGAAGATATTATCGCCACGAACGGTCACGTAGACCAGAAATCACGCCGGGGCGACCCTGATCGGATGCCGCCACAAATGTTTCGTAATGTCGGCGGGCGAAGATTTGACGAAGTTCCTGCCGCGAAATTGGGGCCATTTTTTCAAAAGGGCTACCTGGGTCGCGGGTTAGCCCGCCTGGACTGGAATCGCGATGGCAGAGCAGACTTTGTTGTATCGCACTTGCATGATCGATTGGCGATTGTCACCAACGAAACTCCGCAGGTTGGTAAGACGCTCGCTGTTCGATTGATCGCCCGTACGGGAGCACGCGATGCGATTGGGGCAACAGTGAAGATCAAATCGGGCAATCAAGATGTCTACCGGTTGATGACTGGCGGGGATGGCTATCTGGTCAACAACGAACGCACTCTGCGGTTTGCAACACCACCGGAACAAACGGCAATTGACGTCGAAGTTCGCTGGCTGGGGGGACGGGTACAGCGCTGGCAGGGGATTCAAGCCCACACCGAGATTCTGTTGATCGAAGGTCGGCCGGATGCAATCCGTTTGCGGGATTTCTCGCAGCCCGGCGAATAACACCGTCATAGCGCGACGACATCAATGGAGTGGAACGGAAACGAACCACCTACTTACGCCAGAACAGCCGACGCCACCGAACCGTGGACGTCTGTCAGGCGGAAGTCGCGACCGCTGTATCGGAACGTCAACTGAGTGTGGTCCAGGCCCATCAAGTGCAGAATCGTGGCATGCAGGTCGTGAACATCCATCCGGTTCTCGACCGCATTGACGCCTACTTCATCCGTCGCGCCATACGTCAGTCCACCCTTCACCCCGCCTCCCGCCATCCAGACGGTGAAGCCTGTGTTGTGGTGGTCACGTCCCTTGGCTCCCTGGGCTGTCGGTGTTCGTCCAAATTCGCCACCCCAGAGCACAAGCGTCTCGTCAAGCATGCCACGTGACTTCAGGTCTGCCAGCAACCCTGCGATGGCCTGATCACTCTTTAAGGCATCGCGCTTGTGGTCCATGATATCGCCATGCGCATCCCATGGCTGACCGGCACCGTAATAGAGTTGCACCATCCGGACACCACGTTCGACGAGTCGACGTGCGATCAGGCATCCATTCGCAAATTCACCATCTCCGTAAAGTGTCTTGGTCGATGCCGATTCCAGCCCGATATCGAAGGCATCCTGAGCCTCGAACTGCATTCGGAACGCCATTTCGAGCGAAGCGATCCGGGCTTCAAGTTCCAGGTCCTGACCACGAACTACCAGATGTTTTTGATTCATTGCCTGCAAGACATCCAGCACCTTCCGCTGCTCAGGTGTTCCCAAATGCTTATTGTTCAGGTGCCCGATGACCTGCTTGGGGTCGATGCGCGAATTGTTGATGTGTGTCCCCTGGTAAATACCGGGGAGAAAGCTGTTTCCCCAGAGCGCCGGACCGACGACCGGCTTGCCAGGACACAGGACGACGTAGCCGGGCAGGTTCTGATTTTCACTTCCCAGGCCGTAGGTGAGCCACGACCCCAGGCTTGGACGAATCGGCTGTTGAGCCCCGCTGTTCATCATGAACAGGCCGGGTTCATGATTGGGGGTTGTTGTGTGCATCGATCGAATCACACACAGGTCGTCGGCATGTCGCGAAAGATGCGGAAAGAGTTCGCTGATTTCCATGCCGCATTCGCCATGTTTTGAGAATGCGAACGGAGACGGCATGAACTTGCCGCCGCGACCGGACTTTCCTTCATGCTCTTTAAGTCCCGGCTTGTAGTCGAATGTGTCCACATGCGACGGACCGCCGTTCATGAACAAAAAGATGACCTGTTTGGCGCGTGGCGGAAAATGCGGTGCACGTGGAGCCAGCGGATTGCTGGCATCGACAGAAGGCGCCGTCGCCCCCTGCGTCTGTGACGCCAGCAGACTTCCCAGACCCAGCATTCCGAACCCCGTACCGGTCCGCTTCAGCATTTCGCGTCGCGAGAAAATGCTATTCCATCGGTCTGCTGTCAGCTCGGCCTGGATTTGTTCGGTCATGAGAAACCTCGTTGAATTCCACGATCGGAATTGGATTCAGTCGACAAAAGAGAATTCGTTCGTTCCCAGCAGTGCCAGCGCATATTGTTCCCAGGCCGAAATGGCATTCCCGCCATTTCCAGTTGTGGTTGCGGATCCCAGGAATGTCAGCCCCAGCTTCAATTCGTCATCAGTCGGCGGGCGGCTGAAGAGTGACGCGAAGGCCTGTCGGATTTTTGCCTCATCCGTTGCATCGCGGTTCGCATTCAGACGGCCGGCGAGAGCCCGAGCCCGCTGCGTCATGAAATCGCTGTTGAGCACAAACAATTGCTGCAGTGGTACCGTGGTCACACTACGACGATCACTGGTAATGTTGGGATCTGGAAAATCGAAGAGTCGTAAAAGGTCGTTCAGTTGATGTCGGCTGATGAACGCATAAATCGTACGCCGCCGATTGCCACTAGACCCGAGATCGATGGGAGGTCCACCCACCGTACGATCCAATTCATTTGTGACTGCCAGCATCGCATCGCGCCAGGGTTCCACTTCCAGTCGCCGCCGATTCATTCGCCAGAGCAGTTTGTTTTCGGGATCAATCTCGCTGCCATCGGCCCGATAGGCACTGCTCTGCTGGTAGGTTGCCGAAAGCATGATTTCGCGGTGCAGAGTCTTCAGCGACCATCCCGAATCCATAAAGCGTACGGCCAGGGTGTCGAGCAGTTCGGGGTGAGTCGGGCGGTCGCCCAATTGCCCGAAGTTACTCGGCGTCCGGACCAATCCAAATCCAAAGTGACCTCGCCAGACGCGATTGACGATGACGCGAGCCGTCAACGGATTGTCTCGCGATGAGATGGCTTGAGCGAGTTCGGCCCGGCCACTCCCTTTGGCTCCCATCGCCTTACGCTCACCACCGGTCAGCACGACAGGCAGCGACCGGGGAGCAACGTCGCCCTGTTTGGTGGGGTTCCCCTGCAGATAGATTTTCAGGTCGCGACCCGACGTATCAGCCAGAGAATGCGCCATCGCCACCTGGATGGAATCGAATTCTTTCTTCAACCGGTCCTGCTCGGTTTTCAATTGCGTCAGCTGTTGTGCCGCCGGCTCAGGCAATCGCTTGTCCGCGTCGCTACCGGGGATCGCCAGCAACCCTTGATCGTAGAGGAGATTCGAAAGCAATTGAGCGTCCAGCTTCGCCTGCTGCAACTCGGCGTCAGTGCGAGCGGTTCCTGATGCTGGTCCTGCCGCTGCGACAGGAGCCGCTGGCAGCGGATCTTGCTCCAGTCGTGCCCCCGAAAAAACGGTGTGATCGCTGCTGATTGTATTGTCGCCCGGCCCCATGCCTGCTCCGGTGGCGACCAGCGTCAGATACCTGGCTTCCGCGGGAACCGGAACTTCGAACCTGGCAAACTTTCCGTCAGCTTTGAGCGGTGCGGGAATCTCGCCCGAGAAGTAATAGACCCGATCATTTTCACCAATCGTCGCTGGCTGTCCGTTAATGGACGCGGAGATGATCCCGTCGTAGACATCCTTCTTTCGATGTGGACGAGACACGATCACAGCCAGATGAGCACTCGGCCCGGTACCACCAAACGTATCGTCGTTCAATCCTGCTCGATCTGCTCGAAAGACAAACCGTTGATCGGCAGGGAGTAACCCAGCTTGTCGTAGCTTGTCGAGATCGAACGTAATCAGAGCATTGGCGTGCATGCCGATTCCCTGCTCGGTCCGTCCGGAGTTCGAGGGAAACGATTGTCCGAGTGTGCGAATACCACCGCTGGCATCCCAGCCATCGTTAATCACACCCCCATGCGAACTGCCATCGCTGCCGAGTTTCGTGAAGTCGAAATGAACATCGCTGGCGATCTGAGTCTGTCGGCCCCACCCCTGAACCACTCGATCAACACCAAGACTCTTGTCGCTGGCGGCGGCTCCGAATTTATCGATGGAAATCGCTGAACTGAGCGAGACTCCTGCCTGGTCGTCGAACAGGTTACCCAGTGGAATGACTCCCGGCGGAACGACTGCTTTGTCATTCGAGTTGACGAACGCAATGTTCTCGCCGAACTCCGCAAAGAGCTGATCCTTCGCTGGCAGTTTCGACTGAACGAGAGCCTGGAACTCGGTCGCAAATTGCTGAACAGTCGCGAGCGCCGCGGCATCCGCCGACAGATCCAGCTTGGAATCCTGCTTTCCATACCACTCGTACCAACCTGCCAGCCAGGGACGCGACTTTTGGCCTTCGCCCGTGGCCGACAGAAAATCGACCCAGCGTTTCAGGAGAACTTCGCTCACCTTTTGCTCACCTGCCACCTTAGCCAGGACTTTTTTGTCATTGGGCTTGGTCTTTTGTTGATTGATCCCCTTCCAGGCTGCTGTCATGTACTGAGGGATCTCGGCAACCAGCGTCACCCGCAGCTTGCGAGCTTCCTCATCCAGGAATCGATCGAGTTGCAATTGATGCCCTTTGACAGCAGCATCTGCCTTGCTCTTCTGATCGAGGACTTCTTGCGGAACGATGGGACGCTCCTGATAGTCGGAACTCGCGAAAATCCCGGCCAGGCCGTAATAGTCGGCTGTTGTAATCGGGTCGTACTTGTGATCGTGGCAGCGCGCACACGAGATGGTGAGCCCCAGAACACCGCGAGTCAGTGTGTCGACGCGGTCATCCCATTCGTCCGCCAGGGCCTTTGCCTGCTCACCATTGTCCTGATAATAGACTGGGCCGAGTGCGAACAGACCTAGGGCAGAAAGTCGCTTGGGGTCGCTGGGACTGCCGATCAAGTCTGCGGCGATCTGCTCGGCGACAAATCGGTCGTACGGCATATCTTTATTGAAGGCATCCACGACCCAGTCCCGGTACCGAAATCCCTGAGGATAGTTACGAGCCTTGAAGGTGTGAGCCTGGTCTTCACCGTAGCGGGCAACATCCAGCCAGTGGCGTCCCCAACGCTCGCCATAATGCGGAGAGTCCAGGAGACGATTGACGACGGTTTCAAACGCCTGTGGCGAAGGGTCGTTGACGAACGCCTCGACTTCTTCGGGGGAAGGAGGCAGTCCGATCAGATCAAAGGTGGAACGCCTGATCAGAGTCCGACGATCCGCGGGTTCACTCGGCTTGAGTGCGTGCTTTTCCAACTGAGAGAGGACAAACTTGTCGAGTTCGCGTTTTGGCCATTCCGCCTGTTGAACGGTTGGTGCGGCCGTCACTTTGGGTGGCTGAAACGACCAGAGCTTGCTCGCTTCGGCAAAGTCCATTCGGGGTGATGTGGCAGCAACGGGGCGAACACGAGGGTCGACCGCCCCCTGTCGAATCCACTGTTCAAAGTCGGCGATCACGTTGGCGGGAAGTTTTCCCTTGGGGGGCATTTCCACACCGTCATACTTCAGTGCTTTGAGCAACAGGCTCTGCTCGGGCTTTTCCGGAATGATCGCGGGCCCGGAATCACCACCTTTCATCAATCCTTCGCGGTGATCAACCAGCAGGCCCCCCTTGAGAAGCTTGGAGGAGGTGCTGTGACATTCCTGGCAATGCGTCACCAGAATCGGGCGAATCTTCGCCTCAAAAAACTCAACGGCCGCGGGATCCGGTTCGACCGCAAGTGACACCGTTGAGGTCATCAGGACGACGATGGGCGAGACCCAGCCGAAAAAACGGCACTTCATGACGCAATCTCGCAGCAGGTAGGAGTTCAGGCGGGTATTCAGTCGGCAGACGTCAATCCATTGAACAGCGGCAGGTCAGCCACAGGCAAGTCCGATCCCTCGATCCCATCAGGATTCATCGAGTTCGCGGCAGTGAATGCTTGTGTCCGAATGGAAGAACTCTCCCAACCGGCAGATCCATCGACGCCCGTCGATTCTACCTCATCCCACCCGGAAACCAAGGGAGCAGGTGGTTCCGTTCGGTATTTGGAAGTGGGTGGCACTGTGGTTGTGTCACCTTGCTGCAGTCTGATGATCGCATTCGTTTGACGAACCTAAGCAGCATTGGGCCATGCGAACGAAGGGACATCGCGGATGGGAAAAACGAGGAGACCTTCGGTCAGCCGTTTCGGCGGAGTCAGGAGACCCGCGCCGAACACGCATGGTTTACCAGTTCGACTGGGATAGTGAAACGGGACGTCCTTGCGATCCGGGTTGCGGTTCAGGTCGGAAGCAGACCGTCCGATCGATGGTTTCTCGTCGGAAGGGAGCATTCAAATTGACCATCGATTCGCCGCCTCCAAGAAACAGGTAGCCGTCCGGGGCAAGATTATAAGCTGTCCGTTGCAGGACAGATTCCTTGACCGCCTGATCGAAGTAGATCAGTACGTTTCGCATGAAGACAATGTCAAAGCGAGGCATGATGCCCCAGCGTCCGGCGAGGTTCAGCTTGCGACAGACAATCCATTTCCGAAGCTCAGCGTGAGCCTGCCATTTCAATCCTTCTCTCGTAAAATATTTGGCCAGCAATGCCGACGGCAACCCGCGTGAAACTTCGTGCTGCGAGTACAGACCTGCACGAGTCCGTTCCAGCATTTCTTCGCAGATGTCGGTAGCGACGATCCGGACATTCCAGGAAGCAAGTTGGGGGAAGTATTCTCTCAGTGTGATGGCCGTGGTGTAAGGCTCCTGTCCGCTGGAACAGGCACCGCACCAGATAATTAATTGTTTGGTTCGGCTGCGTTCCTGTATCAGGGCTGGAATCACGGTGCGACGCAATGCTTCGAAGGGTTGAACGTCGCGAAAAAAGCTGGTCTCGTTGATCGTCATCGCAGCCGCGACTTGATCGTCGTATCTCCCTGGTGCGCGTTTCAACTCAGCCACCAGTGCTTCGACGTTGGGCAGACCGAGTTCCTCAACAACGGGCGTCAGCCATGATTCCATCAAATATGTGTGTTTGTGCGTCAGCACGTTGCCGGAACGGCGCACCGCGAGCTGTTGCAGGTAAGTGACGTCGGTTTCGGAAAGTGCCATCGGACGAACCTTTGTGAACGCAATTAAAATTCATTCTAAGGGGATCGCGAAGTCGGACGTCAGGTGGTGGACCATTAACGTGAACGGAGGGGGGCCATCAGAGGGGTTGATATCCGGCGGGTCCGGTCGACTATTTCACGAGCAATTTGCGTGAGTGGCACAACGGCGCTGGCCAGACCTGCGCGCGTAACGGCGCGTGGCATACCCCACACGACACTGCTGGCTTCGTCCTGTGCAATCACTTGACCACCGGCCTCGCAAAGGGCTCGGCTACCGTCCTCGCCGTCGCGCCCCATGCCAGTCAGGATCACCCCCAGGCAATGGCCACCATAAACAGTTGCGATCGATTGAAAGAGCGGATCAACGGAAGGACGGCAGGAATTGACCAGCGGTCCGTGCGCAATTTCAAGGACGCAATCCGTTCGACGCTTCTTGACCGTCATGTGGAAATCACCGGGCGCGATCCAGACGTCCCCGCGTTGCAGAACAGCACCGTCGACACCCTCGCGTACCCGCAACGAACACGTCGCATCCAGGCGGGTGGCCAGCAACTGCGTAAACACGGCGGGCATATGCTGGACAATGACAATCGGCACCGGAAAGTCGACCGGAATGGCCTCAAGCACCTCGGCAAGTGCGTTTGGCCCGCCAGTTGAGACACCGATGGCAACGACGTCGACAGGATTGCGAGCCGAGGACACATTCACTGGCGCCGGTGCCGCTGACCTTGTCATTCCGATCATTGCCGCCTTGGGAAGTGCATTGGTTGCGATGTGCGAGTGCGCGGTCACAGGCCGCCCGACAGGATTTGTCCCACCCGTGTTTCGCAACTGCTGCCTGCGTCCCCAATGTTTGATTTTCGGAATCAGCTCGCTCCGGATATAGCCCAGGGCGTCGACGGCATGTCCCTGCCGCGTCGGCTTCGTCGCATAGTCGTTCGCGCCTGCAGCGAGTGCATCCAGCGTCGCCTGACCACCTGCCGACGTAATCGAACTGAACATCACAATCGGAATGGAAGGAGAGACCTTTCGGATCGCCATTACCGTTTCCACTCCATCCATGACGGGCATTTCCACGTCGAGCAGCACGATGTCGGGGCGTTGTGACGCGAGCAATTGCAAGACTTCACCGCCGTGAACTGCCATTCCCGTGATCAACAGTTCGCGATCTGCAGTAAACGCCTGCGATAGCAATCGGCGAATCACGGCTGAATCGTCTGCCATGAGGATGCGAATTGGACTGGATGTCATAAAGATTACCGTTTGAAACGATGCCGAATTTGAACCGAAAACTGATCGATTCGCGAGACCGAAAAATCTCCGGAGTTTCCTTTGCCCGATTTACGCAGACAGATTGAGTACGGGTTCGAGATCCAGAACGAGCAATAGTCGCTGGTCGAGTTTGTAGACACCTCGAATCAAACTCCGCGGCACTCCTCGCAACGTTTCCGGCGGTGGTTCAAAACGGTCGGAGTTGATCTGCAGCACGTCACCGATTTCGTCGACCAGCAGACTGACCGGGCCCGAATGCGTCCGCACCACAACGTTCATTAACGGCTTTTGAGTCGTTCTTTCGTGAAGCCCAATACGGCGCCGGAAATCAAGTGCCGTGACGATCTGGCCTCGCAAATTCATTAACCCCCGGACGATGGGCGAGGCACACGGAACGCGAGTCATCTGCTGTTCACGAATCACTTCCTGAATTCGTAACACCTCAATTCCGAAGTGCATGTCTTCAACTCGAAAAGTACAGAAGGCGGACTGGGAATCCATAAAACTTCTTTCGTAGAGTTTCGCCGTGGTCTCGTTTGAAGTGGTCGAGTCGTGCGTCAGGCACAAATCAACCGTGAGAGATCGATGATCCTGGTCACTTGTCCACCCATGATTTGTTGGCTGCCTAGCACGGAATCCGGGTCGCAGATTGCGTGATCGATGATGTCGAGAATCTTACCGACCATGAATCCATAGTCATGCTGGTCGCCACGGTAAACGACAACTGAAATCGTCCCCACTTCAGTGCACGTCCCACCAAACCCACCATCGAGCGAAATCAATGGCATGATCTTGTCTCGATACTGAGTCACCACTTGATTTCCACACCGCTCCACAGTCTCGGGCCTGATTTCCTCCAGGCGTGCCACCGTTGACAGGCAGATCGCTGCCCTTGATCCGTCACCCGGGTCGACAATCAAGTACTCCTGCTTCGTTGCGACAGTATCATTCTTCCCGTTAGTCGCCTCCTGCATGGTCCGTCCCCCGTCGGTGCCCAGCACATGACCTTGCCGCGCGATTCCAGCAACATCAAGAATCAGCGAAACGGTCCCGTCGCCCATGATCGTGGACCCCGCGAATATCGTCAGGTCTTTCAGGTGCTGGCCGAGCGGTTTGACGACAATTTCCTGGGTGTCCGAAATTCGATCGACGACGAGTCCAAATTGTCGATTTTCAGCCTGCAAGACGACAATGTTCACGATCTCTGCTTCACGGCGTTCCGCATCAGTCCGACGCGGACGAAGTCCCAGTTCCTCATCCAGGTAGATCAAAGGTAACAACTGGCTCCGCAGACGATAGACAGGGACCGAGTGCATGGTTTCGATTCGTCCATGCGTCCCTTCGGAATCCAGACGTACGAGTTCCAGGAGACTGACTTGAGGAATGCAGTAGCGGTCCCCACCACAGGTCACTATCAACCCTGGCACGATAGCCAGAGTCAGCGGAATTCGGATCCGGAGTGTTGTCCCCTCTCCTGCAACGCTGCTGATATCCAGTGCGCCACCAATCTTTTCAACATTTGTTTTAACAACGTCCATCCCGACCCCGCGGCCTGAAACGCTGGTCACTTTGGCCGCAGTGGAAAATCCGGGCAAGAGGATTAACTGCATGACATCCCGATCACACATCGCCGCTGCTTGCTCTGGCGTGATCAGTCCCTGTTCGATTCCCTTCGCGCGGACACGATCAAGGTTGATTCCGCCGCCATCGTCGGCAATTTCAATGTTGACCTGCCCCCCTTCATGGAACGCTCGCAACCGAAGCGTTCCTTCCGCTGCCTTTCCGCACGCGATGCGGACGTCGGGCGTTTCGATTCCGTGATCGACGGAGTTACGGACGATATGCGTCAGCGGATCCTTGATCGCCTCGAGAATGGTCTTATCGAGTTCGGTGTCTGCACCTTCCATTTCGACAGTGACCTTCTTCGCGCAGCTCTGGGCGAGGTCACGGACGACACGTGGCAGCTTGCTCCACGCATTGCGGATCGGCTGCATTCGGGTTTTTAGGACTCCCTCTTGTAACTCGGTCGTAATCAGATTCAGACGCTGGGCGGCATCCGCTAAACCAGAATCTGGTGAAGACTGGCTGAACTGAAGGATCTGATTACGGGTAAGGACCAGTTCGCCGACCAGGTTCATCAGTCGATCCAGAAGCGAAACATCCAGACGAACCGTCGATTCCGACAAGCCCTGACTTTTCTCTCCCGATTCTGCCTGCGGTTCAGCAGCGCTCGCCACAGAGCCTGCGATTGGCAAACCTTGTTGAGCGGAGGCCCGAGTCGCTGCGAATTCGCCGATCGCTGTTGCTTCCTGGGCGGAATCGGTCGTCACGCCAGCGGCGCCACTGGCACTCGCTTTCCCGGCAAACGTCTGCTCGTTTGGACTTGATTCAGGCGCAGGCATCGACACGTGATCTGGACGTGACGCTGGGCCGCCCTTCGTCGAGCCGGACTTCTGAGCTCTTCGACTTGGTGCTGACGTTCGTCTGGTCAGCTTCTTGGAAGGTCGAGGATTCTGCTTCAGGTCTTCAACGAGTGAAGAAATATCCTCCATCGATTCGAGGATCTGTTCTTCGATGCCGCCACTTCTATTCGGTGCGTTCGCAGCTACGGCGACGGCTGCGACTGGTGCATTTGAGGCCGTTCGCAATTGATCGAGAGTGGCAATCAGCGACTCGTAGTGGTCGTCCCCTTCAGTACCATTGAATTCAATGGTTGCCAGGATTGTTCGTACGGCGTCAACCATTGCCAGCAAACCGTTGGCGATCGGACCGTCGAGTTGCAGTTCGCCGTCACGAAGCTTCGACAGCAGGCTCTCGCCGACATGGGTCACGTGCTCCAGAATCGGGAATCCCAGGAAACCACAAGTTCCCTTGATGGTATGGATTGTCCGAAAGACGCTGGACAGTAATTCGCGATCATTCGGAGAATCTTCGATCGCGACCAGATCGCGGTCCAACTGATCCAGATTCTCGTAGCTTTCGACAAGGAATTCTTTGACGATATCATCGAGTTCGCCCATCGGAGGGAAGTCCTTAATCGTTCCGCGCGGTCGATGGCATGAATCGACTGTCGGTGGATGAGGTGTGGATTGCCGGCGCAGGCTGCCTTTCACATCGAACCGCATTTGAATTACTTGCGGCGATCACAAATATCCGTTCGCACTTTGAGGTTAACCACGTCGACCGTGATGGTCGTAACGCCGTGGTTATCCGAAACGAACCAGATTTGAATAGATTCCAGCCATTCGTCAGAGAACACTTTAGACCCTCACGATTGGAAAGGGTCGCCAGGCTTCTCGCCGTAAAACCCACGGATCAGAAAGTTTTAGGCAAGCTTTTGAGGGTTCCATCGATCAAGAGATCAGCCTGGGCGACCTCATCAGGGCGTGCTTGCACTTGATGGACCAGCGATATAAGTCGCACGAGCATTCGTTCACGACCAATTTCGAACCAAACCTTCGAATGCTGCCCAACACTTCCACCAATGATTTCGGGAACCGCCTGATGAACACATGGTATCGCAATCTGTCCGTAGGAATGCGGCTGTATGCAATGGTAGGGATCAGCGTGGTTGGATTCCTGGCGTGCAGTCTCTGTGCCTACAGCACGATGCAAATGGCTAAGGTTCACGGACCTTACTATCAGCGGATTGTCCAGGGTAAAGATCTGGTCGCAGATGTGCTGCCGCCGCCCGAGTACATACTTGAATCCTATCTGCTGGTCATGCAACTGGCGGATGCCGTTGAATCCAAGGTTCCCGGTCGCGATCTCGAACTGCTGATTCAAAAGGGTGATCTGCTTCAGATCGAGTACGAATCGCGACACCGGTTCTGGAGTGAAGCACTGGAACTCAGTGAGCTCAAGACGGCTGTTGTTGTGGATTCGTATCTTCCCGCAGTTGAGTTTTTTAAACTGCGAGCGAGCGAATTCATCCCGGCTTGCCGCCGAAATGACGCCACGGCAGTTCGTGATCTGGCACGTGGTCAGTTGCAAGTCTTCTACAATCAACACCGCTCAGCGATTGACCGAATTGTCGAAATGGCAAATGCCCGAACGACGGAGGTCGAGGCGGAAGTGAAAGGCCTGATCGAAACTCGATTACTTTGGACTTCCATTCTGGTTGGGGTAGTTCTGGTCTTGGTCGCCTGGCTCGGCTGTTATACGGTCCGGGAAGTTATTGCACCGCTGAGCCGTGAAGCCTTTGCTGCTGGAAAAATGGCTTCACATGTCGGCACCAATGCCGCTGCCCTATCTGTTGCGGTTGAGCAACTTGAACAAAGTATCAGTGAGATTTCGCGTAATACGACCAACGCTGTCAATGTCTGCCGCACCGCTGTTGAGGCGGTGGAATCGACAACGGTGACCATCAACAAGCTGGGCAGCAGCAGCACTGAAATTGGAAATGTGATCAAAGCCATCAATTCGATCGCCGAGCAGACCAACCTTCTGGCATTGAACGCGACGATTGAGGCCGCACGTGCCGGTGAAGCTGGTAAAGGTTTTGCGGTCGTCGCCAATGAAGTCAAAGAACTCGCCAAGCAGACAGGCAAAGCGACGGAAGACATTATTCACCGTATCGAAACGATTCAGGCGGACACGCGGAATGCCGTCAAGGCCATCCATCGTGTGAGTGAAGTAATTGACGAGGTGACGGTGAATCAGGATGCGATTGCGAGTGCCGTGGCCGAGCAGACGGCGATGACGGGCGAGATTTCGCAAAACATTCAACAAGTGGCGGACGGAACATCGGCCATTGCAGAGCATGTGGACCGATTGGCAGCGTCGGCGCACAAGATGGGCGGGGACGACTCCACCCGCAATTCCACGACCCCGGTTCGGCCGTCCGGTCGTAGCTACCGCCTGCCCGGAACAGCCGGAATGAACCCTGTTTCGTTGACGGCTTCCTACAACTACGATGCTTGATGACGTGCATGGTGCCACGGCCGGATCGCGATGCCGAAATGTTGGCTCGCGATCCTGCCACGCTACGACAAAAGGGGCTGTGACGGATCGATTGACTTCGCATTTTTGATTGAAGCGGTCAGTTGATCCTCGTCGAAGCAATCGCGTGTCGTCAAAATTCCGACGGTAGATTCCCATCGCAGTCCGCCGCTCACTGCGTACAAATCTGCCTCCCGATTCCGACTACCGAATGCAATGCATTCGTCGAACGCGCAACTGAACAATTTCTCTCGAAAGTGGCATTCTCATGACGACCGGCACACTTCAACACGAGACCCTCGACGACCGATCTGCCGGACACGAGTTTGACGAGCCACAGACTCGTTCAACAGACAAGAGCCATCGGTACTCGATCTCCGGTTCGATTCAGTGCATGAATAACGCACTGGCCGCAGCCGTGGCAGATATCGAGAATCTGAATCGAAGTGCACTCCTGCTGTCACTCAATGCACGCATTGAAGCCAGTCGGGCGGGTGGCCAGTCGGGCCAGGCGTTTTCGGTGGTCTCGCAGGAAATGCAGACGCTGGCGACTCAAACATCGCACGTGGCACGCAACCTGGAAAAGAGGACTCTGGCGACGCTGCAGGATTTGCGACAAATCACGGACACTCTGGCAACGGAAACGCTGGGAACGCGATTATCTGATCTGGCGCTGTCCAACATCGATCTTATCGATCGAAATTTGTATGAACGGACCTGCGACGTCCGCTGGTGGGCCACTGACGCCAGTGTTGTGAGTGCAGCCAAAAATCCAATTCCCGCAGTCACCAAGGAAGCCAGTCGGCGACTGGAAGTGATTCTCAACGCCTATACAGTCTATTTCGACCTGGTCATCTGCGATCTTGCGGGAAATGTCATTGCAAACGGTCGGCCGGACAATTTTCGGTCCGTAGGGAGTAATCACAGCAGTGCACCTTGGTTTCAGGCGGCGATGGAGTCCAGGTCAGGTGACATCTTTGGCTTCCAGACGGCTCACATCTCGTCACTGGCAAATGGACGTCGAATCCTGGTTTACTCGTGTGCTGTTCGCGAAAATGGAAGTTCCACCGGACGCCCCATTGGGGTACTCGCGGTCGTCTTTAACTGGGACGGACTGGCACAGACCATCGTCGAAAACGTTCGGCTGTCGCCAGAGGAAAAAGACAATGGGCGGGCCTGTATTGTCGATTCCAACGGCCTGATCCTCGCCGATTCAGCAGGCCAGCAGTTAGTGGAAACAATTCGCTTCCGGGGCCAGGAAAAGTTGTTTGCCAAATCCAAGGATTACCTGCTGACGAACATCAACGGAAAGCCCGTAATTGTTGGTCATGCCCGCTCGCAAGGCTTTGAAACCTATGCAACAGGCTGGCATTCGCTGGTGATTGTCAGCCGGCAGCAGTCTGACGACGAGGATTATTAAACTCGTTGTCGATCATTCCACGTTCACGCCTGCCCGACGCAGCGCGTCTGGCAGCGATTTCTGCAGATCTGCCGCGTCCGATTCGGACGGTTGAGTCCGAATATGAATATCCTGCTGAGGGAACGGGATTTCGATTCCGGCGGCACGGAAGCGTTCATGAATCATGGTATTCAGTTCGTGCATCGTCTTCTGGCGATCTTTGAGCGTCGGCAGAAACGCACGCAACTGGAAGTTCAAAGCACTTTCCCCCAGCTCTTCCAGGACGGCAGTCGGTGCGGGATCTTTCAGCAGGACCGGGTGCTCAGACGCGATCTGCAGTAAGAGTTCACGGACCTTGTTCGCATTGGAACCGTAAGCAACGCCGACCTTGATCGCCACCCGATTGATACTGTCGCTGAGGGTCCAGTTGAGCAGATTGCCGGTGATAAAGGACTTGTTGGGAACGATTAGTTCCTTGCGATCTCCGTCAACAATTGTTGTCGCCCGGAATCGAATTCTCGAAACCGTTCCCGTCGTCGATTCAATCGTGATCACATCTCCCACGCGCATCGGACGCTCAAACAGCAGGATGATCCCCGATACAAAGTTTGCAAAGATTTCCTGCAGCCCAAAGCCGAGCCCCACCGATGCCGCGGCCACCAGCCATTGCACGCTGTTCCAGCCGATCCCGATCTGGTTGAACGCAAATATGACTCCCGCCGTAAAAATCACGTACCTCACCAGGCATGTTGTTGCAAAGCGAATCCCTGCGTCGACTTGCAGGTGTTCCAGCAGAATCACTTCAATCAACCCGGGAATGTTGCGGCCGGCGATCATGGCGATTGAAATGATCAGGAGTGCGATTCCAAGATTCGCTGCTGTGATGGGCACTGGACGGCGAAGGACCTGTACCACAGGCTTCTCATCAGCCCCCTTGGTTTCGACCACTTCTTCGACTGTGGTCTTCCACAGAGTGACGCGATCGAGAATATTCAGGGCCGGTGTGACGTCAGCCCACACGAACCACAGTCCGATTGCAGCGATCGTCAGCAGTCCCGTATCGAGCAAACTGCGAACCTGAGTCACGATCTGTGACAGGTTCATTCGGAAATCAGGCCAGGTCCAGCGAGGGAATAGGAACGGTGAATGCGATTCAGAATCAGGGTGCTTTTCTGCCCCGACAATCGCTTCCATTTCTTCTGCCTGAAGGACGGCCATCCTGCGGCGTTCGAGTGTGATCCAGCGACGCACCGTACCTCGTAACAGAACCAGGCTCATCAACAGCCCGCAACTCGATTGCAACCGCCATGTCAATTGCAGGGCGGTATAGAAGTAACCGCTCCAACAGAGAATCAGCAGCCCGATGGGAAGTACAATTGCCAAAAATGCGCCCAGCCGTGCCAGGCGATTCATCCAAACATCGTCTTCTGAAGGAGCGTCGCGACGGGAGTCGGTTGAAAGTTCGGCTGGTGCCGTCGCTGCTCGTGAACTACGTGGAAATGCTCGTTGGCAGAAGAATGCGAGTAATCCGCCAAATACCAGATAATTCATTCGTCCCAGCGAATCGAGACGCTGGTCATCCGCCGTGGCCTCGACCATCCCGATGATTGAAATCAGAACTATCCCGATGGGAATGAACCATGACAAATGGCGACGCAATCGGGTGATCGTCTCTGCTGACCAGTCGAAGTGCTTCTGAGCCAGCCCGCCGCGAACCACCATGAGTCGCAGTAGTTCCAGCGGCCAGCAAAAAATAGCCGCCCGACGCAGACCCAGAGAAACCGCGTGCACGAAGCGAGAAGCGGAAGCACAATGATCGAGTCGCCAACTGATGAACGCCAGCACCGCCGGAACGAATCCTGCCAAGAGCACCGACAGACCGATCGCCTGCAGAGTCGGCAACAGGTCCCGGCAAGTCGGATCATCAGCACCAATTCCAGCGGCCTGCAGTCGACGTCGTAGCGACCAGCGCGTCCCAATCCAGATCAAAAACCCGATCGCAGCTACGATGTAAGGTAACGGCTCACGATTCACGTTGGTTTGAATCGCATCAACGACCTTCCACCAGTTTGCGTCGTCCAACAGCCAGGCCGTATTGCTGACGGCGCGGGTTGCCTGCACACCGCCGAAGACGCCCCCCGTCCGAATCCAGAGGACTCGTTCATCAACATAGTCGGCATAGCGCTCGGTCGCCTCAAGCAACTTGCGTTCCTGATTATCAAGTGACACGAGTGTTTCGAAATGCTTGTTGCTGTCCGATTCCAGGTGTTCAAGCAATTCACGTCGTTGTTCCAGTAACGGACGCACTTCTAAAGCCAGCTTTTTGACGGCAGGTGTCTCAAGGCTCGCAGCCGTTGCCGGAAGTGAGGACTCTTCGTTCAGCAGTTCATTTGCCGTTTTTCGGGATGCGGCATCCAGATCCTGCAGCACTGCCAGTTCGCTCTCGATCTGGAAGATTTTCATTCGCGTCTGTCGAACCGTTTCGCCGCGCAAGGCGAGGCGTGAATGAAGACCGCGAGTGTCACTGAGTTTCGCGCGTTGCTGACGCAACAACAGTCCGATCGATTCGGTCAAGCCAACCGCTTCGACCATCTTCTTCGACTGATCGAATTCCGCAGCCAGACTGTTAAATCGGTCTCGCGTCGATTCCACACGATCGTTCGTTTCATGCAAGGCGATTGCGAGATTTCGACTCTCTTCCGCGAACTTCAGATTTTGCTCGGCGATCGGCTTTACCTGCGGTGTGGCGTTTTGAACGACCAGAGCAAACGCGCGAACTCGCTGATCCGCTTCGCTTCCCCGGCGCTTATCAACTTCGTCCTGAAGCATGCTGACTTCTGCTTCAGCCAGCACCAAATGCTTCGCGGCCAGATCTCGATTGAGCTTGAGAAGCTGGTCCACGTCATCTGATTCACACCACGATTGTTCGGCGCGCAAGGCCGTCCGCTCTTCGTTGGCACGCATCCGTCGAACGAGTAACAATGTCTGCTTGGCAATGGTAAGTTCACGGGGTTCGTGGTCCGGTGGCGTCTCTTCCATCGATTCCTGAATGGAAGTCAGTCGCTCTTCAATCTCGGTCAGATCGCTGGCAATACGTTCCAGTCGCGACTTGCGAGAGGAGAGCTGTTTCTTCGCGAGATCGGCGATTGCACGCAGTCCCGTATCAGGCTCTTCGATTTGCTTCCGCCGTTCGCTGAGGTCGGCTTCGATCGCCTCGATGTTGGCATCGGCAGGAACAGTCAACGTCGGTTTCTCTGGAACTTCCGCCAGCTTTTGGCGGGCTTCGGCCAGATCACTCGTGACGGAATTTATCCGCTGCAGGAATGACTTGGCAGTCGATGTCGATTCGGTGGCAATTTCTAATCGTTCAATCGCCGCCTGGTAGGTCTCCACAACCTGCTGTTTAAGCTTCGGCTCCAAATCCGTCTCTGACTGCGCGTGCTTCAGTCGCATCTGCAGATCAGCCAGCGTCGGTCCCGTCGCTGGGGTACTGGTCTGTGCCAGCGCAACCCCAAGCCCAGCAAGAAGTATCAGACAACCAATTCCTGCCGCCCCAACGCAAATATTCTTAATTGCCATCAGCACATCCCTGCCAGAAAAACCGCCCACCGAAGGAGCGAGATATGGCAGAATCTGCCGAAACGGTCAATTCGATTCGGGGCCAAAGCTGAATGCGCGGACATCGGAATCGGGCACGTCAGCGTGACAGTTTCAGCAAGTATCTATGCATTGGAAGGACAATCACGGATTGCTGCCGGGCGGTCTCGCTCGGTCAGCCGATCATTTCGGCCGCTTCGGCACTCGTGATTTGGCGACCTTTTTCTTAACGGCGGTCTTTACGGGCTGTTTTTTGATTTTGGTTGCATCAACAGCAACATTAGAGACTGACGATTTCGGCACCGGCTTTCTCGTTGACTTCTTGTCTGTCGCTGTCTTTTTGGCGCTGACACCCTTCACGGCCTTTTTGACGGTCGCCTTTCGGGGGCTTTTTGCTGGGACCGCGGTTGTAACTGGTGCAGAAGGCTGTTCCAGTTCAATTCCAAAGAGTGCTCCGAGATCGACACCTGCCAGCGAGTTGTCGCTGCTGTCTGTCAGTTCTCTGTCGAGATTTCCTTCCGCGACCGCTTCCGAGATCAATTCCATGTGGTCTACGCCTCGCAGCACGAACAGTAACTCAGGTTGCGTGTCGAGTCGACATCCGATTCCATACATCACGGCAGCCAGGTGCTTGCAGCACGAGGAATAGTCAGGACAACTGCAACTCATCGAAATCTGCTTGGGTGAAGGAAATAGTCCACCCGTCTTTTGCGTCAATCGGGCCATCACACCTTTGGAAAACTTACCCGCCAGAAGATCGAGTAATGAATCAATGGAGGCCGAACAATCCTCCTTGAGTCTTGTCCATTCAGCTTTGGGGAGTTTCTCGATCTGGATCTCAATCTCATAAGGATCGGACCCCGCAACAATGGCCTCGACTGCCCCAGGAGTGATCACAAGATCCACCACCGACCCGTTTCTCAGGTACGTGGCACCGCGAGGGAGGCGGTTGGAATAGTCACTGTAGGCCTTGAGATTGTCGCACCAGGCGGTGCCCCAGAAAGTCTTCGTGATTGTGCGGCCGGCAGGTTTTACAGGCGATGGTTCCCGTCCCGACTTCGAAGCCACATCACGCGCATATTGATTCGCATTCGCCAGCTTTTGACCGACGGGAACGTAGTCTCGGTATCCAAAATCATCGCCCCATCGCATGTCGGAATCCCTTCGCGTCGATTCTTGCCTTCAAACGTCGAGTTATTTCTTATCACTCCTTGGTGAGGTACGCAACCAGATTGCAGTTGTGAGTTGGTGAAACAGACTTTGTTCGCGACAATCGCTGAACTTCTGCAATCCAACCCGGACAAATTCAACGCCAGTGCATGCATCGAGAGGAATCCGAAAAAGTGATCCTGCGAATCAGTGTTTCTCCCCACGGACGATTGCTGTGCGAATCGGCGGTCAATAATCCTTCAAATGTCGATGACGTCCCGTCGTGGACTGATGAAGAGACAGGCTCGTTACGGGCGGAGTTTGAACGGTCATCCTCCGACGGGTTGATGTGGCTGGCTCAACGGAGCGACAGCAAGCCGCTTTCCATCGAAATGAGCTTCTGGCGAAACTGGGCTCGGCGTTGTTTTCAATCCGCCTGCCAGATGGAAGAGCAAGATCGGGCCGATTTCACACGCCCGAAGCCATCAAAGCCGATTGTGGAATTCGTTCCACCACCCAATGACCTCGAATTGGAGGTTGTGCTCGCCGATGCTCCGCCGATGCGAGGCTTGGAGTATCTGACCAGCCAGGTTCTCAAGTCCATCTGGGTAGAATTGGCAGAATGTTTACGCGAGCGTGCAAACGAAACCGAAGGGGGCTTGGTACCGCTGCTGCGGGCATTGAACCCCACCTGGCAAGTTCTGGGACGAGTCACCTTTCATCTGGCCGAGAACAAACGAGACTCTGATCGACCGTTTGCATTTCTGGCGACCTATACTCACCGAATGACGGCAAAGTCGGCTGTCCAGCATTTGCCACTGGCCCAGGCCCTGAAGCAATACGCTGGGGAACGCGATCAACAGAAACTCGCCGAGTTACTGACGCCGGTCCGCGCTGCGGCAGATCGAAGTTCTATCGTCAGCGAATGGCTGTCATCGCGTGCCTTGTTTCAGCCGCACGCGATGTCGATCGATCAGGCGTACCGATTTCTTCGCGATGTCCCGCTCATGGAAGAATGCGGCCTTGTCATTCGCGTCCCGAATTGGTGGAAGTCGCGGAAGCCACCGCGTCCGTCGGTTCAGGTACGACTGGGAGAGAAAGCCCCCAGTGCATTGGGGATGAACGGGTTGCTGGACTTCAACGTCAGCCTTTCCCTGGACGACGACGAATTGACCGCCGCCGAAATCAAGCAATTGCTGGCTTCGACGGATGGATTGCAATTGCTGCGAGGAAAGTGGGTTGAGGTCAACCGCGAGCAACTCAAGGAAGCTCTCGACCACTGGAAGCAACTGCAAAAGGCCCACGCCAACGGTGTCGATTTTCTGCAAGGAATGCGGCTCCTCGCGGGAGCATCTCTGCAAGGAGAAGGAACAGAAGAATCTGTCGTCAACTGGACACGTGTCACCGCCGGAGACTGGCTGCATGAATCGCTGGCTCGCATGCGTGATCCCAGTGGAGTCAATGGTTGTCGACCGGGAACAGGACTCAATGCGACATTGCGGCCTTATCAGGCGGATGGCGTCCGCTGGCTATGGTTCATGACTCGATTGCAACTGGGAGCTTGCCTGGCGGATGACATGGGATTGGGAAAGACGATCCAGGTGATCGATCTGTTGCTTCGACTGGACTCAGACATTCGCGATCGCAAGATCTCCCGACAAGGCCCCAGCCTGTTGGTTGTTCCGGCGTCGTTGCTGGGAAACTGGAAACAGGAACTCGAGCGATTCGCCCCTCAGTTGAAAGTGATTTTCGCACATCGGTCCGAGACTGAAGCTTCCGTTCTTAGTCAGATTGCCAAAAGCCCCGAGGCTGCGTTGGAAAATATCGATCTGGTTGTGACCACATATTCGATGGTGAAGAAAGTCGAGTGGACTTCAGCACTGTCATGGCAATTGGTTGTCCTCGATGAAGCACAGGCAATCAAGAATGCGGGGTCGGCCCAGACGAAATCCGTGAAGAAGCTTCGCAGTGCCTGTCGTATCGCGATGACCGGAACACCGGTTGAAAATCAACTTGGTGATCTGTGGTCACTATTTGACTTCTGTTGCCCAGGCCTGCTGGGTACGACGAAGCAATTCAAGACATTTGTCAATCGGCAGAGCAAGAGCGAAGACCAGAATGCCTACGGGGCGCTGCGACGACTCGTACAGCCCTACATCCTGCGACGATTAAAGACCGATCCCAATATTGTTCCAGACCTGCCAGACAAGACCGAGGTACGCGTGGAGTGCGGGCTTTCAAAAAAGCAGGCCGCCCTCTATCAACAGGTTGTCGACGAACTGGCAAAGCGGTTAGAAGAGATGAAGGAAAATCGCTCTGAAGACATTCAGCGGCGGGGTATCGTCCTGGCGACGATGATGCGACTGAAACAGATCTGCAACCACCCGTCGCAGTACTTGTCGAGTCCGGTCTTCGAGGCGGAAGACAGTGGAAAGCTCATTCGCCTGATGTCAATCTGCGAACCGATCGTCGAACGACAGGAAAAGGTGTTGATATTCACTCAATTTCAATCGCTGTGTGATCCACTGGCAAACTTCCTGAGCGAGACATTCGGTAGAACTGGACTGGTGCTGCATGGCGGTGTCCCTGTGGCCAAACGGAAAGAGCTAGTCCGCCAATTTCAGGATGACGACACCATTCCATACTTCGTGATTTCCGTGAAGGCAGGTGGGACGGGCTTGAATCTGACTGCCGCCTCTCATGTAGTGCACTTCGACCGGTGGTGGAATCCCGCCGTCGAGAACCAGGCGACTGACCGAGCGTATCGCATTGGTCAGAAACGCAACGTCTTGGTCCACAAATTCGTTTGTCGTGGGACGCTTGAGGAACGGATCGATCGGATGATTCGCGATAAGCAGGAACTGGCCGATGAGATTCTTGGTCAAACGCGCGAAGGCGAGACGCTGCTGACGGAAATGTCCGATCAGGAACTCTTGAAATTCGTGGCTCTGGACATCACGCGGTCGGAGGAGATGTAGGGCTCTCGGTATCACCTGTATCGCGGTGAAGCAAGGAAGTTTGCTGGGCGAGTTATCGTATTGGATTGCTGAAGGAATACGTTAGTTAACTAAGAGCTTCGCAATAATTTGCCGGATTTCCATCGAAGCGCGACATAACGGGGTTCGGTTCCTCTTGTAATGGATTAGCGTCAATCAGCGGCGATCAATGTTCCAAATCTCTTCCTCCAGACTCTGGCGGTGGCTGTGTTGCAAGCGGCTGGCTACTTTCAGCCGATGAACTGCATAGCTCCAAGGAACACTGATCTTCGCTGATTTCCACTGATTCAGACGAAGAAGTAACGGGCAGTGCGATGAGAACCAGCGACAACGCGTGAACCAGGCTCATTCGAGTCGGAATCGCTCAAAGGTTTGCGGACAGGGGCTGTGCGAGTTATGGCTTGGAATGAAAACGAAAATTGCCTGCAGGTACTGGGGGCCATTCAGGCGAAAGAAGGATGCCTGTCAATCAATGTTCGATTGGTGCATCAACTGACGTTGCGGCTTGCTTCTTCTGTGCGACATATGCATTTTTCATGGCGCGATAGCGGCGTTCCAGAATTAAGATGATCAGCAGCACGATGGGGATGCCACCCCATTTCATGACAGGGTCGTCGTGAAGCTGCGGGAACATCTTTTCGATCGACTTGTCCAGGAACAGCATCCCCGCATTGCCGATGATCGCCCCAATCGTGCTCCCCCAGAAAATGGCCCAGCGTGAAAGGCCCAGAAGTCTTCCGAAAATCGCACCACCGACACTACCTGTCGCGGCGAGTGGAAAGGCAATGAACGCGAGCAGACCGAGAAATGTCAGACGCTTCATCCAGGGCTGATGAGCCAGGATGAATTCGCTGTCTACGGAAAGTTCCGCAATCTTGGGTCCGACCCACGGCAGCCGGTACATGTATCCGACATGAAACGCGAAGAACAGCGCCACCATCACATCCTGGTACGTCACCATCCAGAACAGGTGTGTCGCAGGAAGTCCCAGGCTGGTCCCGGCAATAATTGTAAACCGGCCAAAGAAGACGAACGACAATGTGGCTGCCTGAGCCAGCTTCCACCAGTATGATGGCCCGGCTGCCAGATAAACGACTGTCAGCACGATTGCAGTCAGAATCCAAGGGCCAATCAGCGTTCCCAGCCACAGAGGAAAGTACCGCTTGTAGAAGTTTCTTTCGAATTCCAGAAACGATGCCAGCATCTGATCGTGCTCTTCCGCACTGATCATGTGGGTCTCATTGGGCGGGGTAGGTTCAGTCATAGTCACGTTTCCGCCGACGGGCGGTCAGTTGAAATAGAAGTCAGTTCAATTTCAGAAAATATATCGCAAAGACGTTGAGTCTGAAATCCGAAACTCTACCAGAGACAGATGTCCAAGGACGACCCGTGACGACTGAACTCGGCCCGCCAGGTGACTCTGCCGCATTGGCGTTCTGGTTGCCTACCGTACGACCGACTGAATGTGAGTCCACAGTGGGCTGGGAACGAAAAACAGTCCGATAGTCCCGATCAGACAGACTGCTACGGCCACCAGCACCGGGGTTTCGAGCGGTCGCGAATCCTCACTGCGGTCAACAGGGTCACGCAGGTACATCACACCAATCATCTTCAAGTAATACCAGGCTCCCAGCGCCGCATTCACCCCCAGCAAACAGGCCAGCAGGCGGTTGGATTCTGATCCTTGTGACCATGCCGCGAAAAACAGATTGAACTTGCCCAGGAATCCGGCCGTCGGCGGCAATCCCGTCAGGCTGAACAGGAACACCGACAGTACCAAGGCCAGCGCGGGTTTGGTTCGGCTGAGTCCGGCAAGATCATCCAGCGTCTCGATCCGGCGATTCGAACGCGCGGCTGCGATCAGTACGGCAAACGCTCCAAGGGTCATCACACCGTAGATGACCAGATAGAACAGCAACGCGCCGATGCCGTTGATCTGTTGTGATGAATGGAGTCCCACGACCAGGCCGACCATCATGTAACCGGCATGTGAGACACTCGAGAACGCCAGCAGCCGACGGACGTCGTGCTGCATCAAGGCCATCAGATTACCCGTAAACATCGTGATGACTGCCAGCCACCACAGCAGGTTGTTGGCGGAGGGCGTCATCATCCAGGACTGCATCGCCACGTCGCCGCCTGAAGTCGGTACGATCAGTCGCAGCAATGCGACAAAACCGGCGACCTTGGGAACGAACGACAGCATCGCCGCTGCCGATGGCTGGGCTCCCTGGAAGACGTCTGGCGCATAGAAGTGGAACGGGACCGCCGTCAAGCGGAAGCCCAGGCCCGCGATCAACATCACCGTGGCGACTGCGACCAAGGCATTGTGAGGCATGTGATGGTCAGCAAAGGCCTGATGGATCGCGTACAGGTTCGTGGTCCCAGTCGCTCCATAAAGGTAGCTCATTCCGAACAGCACGATTGCCGACGAAAAGATGCTCAGCAGGAAATACTTCAACGTCGCTTCCTGAGCCGGAGCGTCGCGGCGAGGGAGCAGCAGGAACAGGTACGTCGGGATGCTGATCAGTTCCAAGGCGACGAACAGCCCTACCAGATCATTGGCTGCGGCGACCAGATTGACGCCAGCCAGAATCGCCAGCAGGCAGGCATGGCTTTCTGCTGATCGCGAGTCATCAGCCTGATTCCAGTGCAGCAGCACGAGGACCGCACCTGAGACGAGCGTCAAGGACCGAATGAAAAGGGTTAGTCCGTCGACGACGAAGGGACCGGTGGAATGCGGAATTTCGGTGGCACTCCAGCCGATCCAGCCAGCCGCCAGAAGCGACAGAAGCGACAGCCAGCCCCAGCGATGGCGCAGGCCAGCGGGAGCCTCACCTCGCTCACTCACCAGGAATGGTGCGGCAAAGAAGATCACGCAGACAGTGGCGAGCAACACGGCTTCTGGCAGGACCAGTTGAACCGCGCCGTTCAGATTTTGGAGGGATTCATTCACGGGCGAACTTCCGATTTCGGGGCCTCGGGTGCGGCCGGGTTCAGCAAATTGGGATTGGGATTTTGATTGGCTTGGGGAGCTTTTCGCTCAACATTTTCTGGCTGGGCGGCATCCGCTGAATCATCGGCATCAGTCGAACGCTTCAAATTGTAGTTTTTGGCGCCCATTCCTTTTGTCGCGTGAACGTCACCGTACAGCTTTGCGATCGATTCCACGTCAGGCCGGATCAGGTCCAGGAGACCTTGTGGGAAGAGACCCAGCCAGAGGCACATCGTGAGTAGCGGCAACAGAGCCATCACTTCGCGAGCATTCAGGTCGGCAACAGGTTCGTCGTGACTATCATGATGAGGCTCCTGCAACGGTCCGAAGAACGCCTTTTGGAGGACACCCAGCAGGTACCACGCACCCAATACAACACCCGTGGCACCGATCATGGCGAGAATCGGATCACGCTTGAACATCCCCATCAGCGCCAGGACTTCACCGACGAACCCATTCAGGCCCGGCAGACCAATGCTGGCGAACGATGTAAAGACCATCGCGACGGCGAGCAGTGGCATCCGATTCGCCAGTCCGCCCAGTTCACTGAGTTGTCGCGTGTGATATCGCTCGTAAAACATTCCGACGATACAGAACAACGCGCCGGTCGATAGTCCGTGATTGACCATCTGCAACACGCCACCACTGATCCCTTCGGTGTTCAGGGCGAACAAGCCGAGCATGCAGAAGCCAAGGTGTGCGACCGAACTGTATGCCACCAGTTTCTTGATGTCGTTTTGAGCGAGAGCACAGAACGAACCATACACAATTCCGATCACCGACAACGTGCCGATCAAGGGCATTCCCACGCTTAAGCACGCACCTGGAACCGTCGGCAGGCAGAGTCGCAGGAAACCATAGGCACCGAGTTTCAACAACACCCCGGCCAACAGCACCGAACCCGCCGTGGGAGCTTCGACGTGGGCCAGCGGCAACCAAGTATGGAACGGAAAGAGCGGCACCTTGACCATGAATCCTGCTGCGATCATCAGGAACAGAATCACCTGAGTCTCCATCGGCAATGCATGCACGGCCAGAAGTTCGGTGATCGCAGGGATCGAGAACGGGGTTGCCAGTGGTGTGTGAGTCGCAATTCCCATCTGGTACGTTTCTACGACCAGCCAGATTAACCCGAGCAGAGTAATCACACTTCCTGCCAGGGTGTAAATAAAGAACTTGCCAGCCGCATAGCGACGTAGCGGGCCGCCCCAGATGCCGACCATGAAGAACAGCGGGATCAGCGTGAATTCGAAGAAGACATAGAACAACAGCAGATCGAACGCACAAAAGACCCCGATCAGACCGGTCTCAAGGATCAGCAGACTAGCGTAGAACTCGGCTGATCGTTCGGAAATCGCAGTCCATGAAACCAGAACCGCCGAGATTGTCAGTAGCGTGGTCAGCAGAACCATGGCCAGACTGATACCATCGAGTCCCAGATGAAACTGGAGAGTGATCGGAGGGACGTCCGCCGTTTCTGGAACGATGGTCAGCCATGTGTGCTTCTGTTCCATCTGGGCGTGGACGGGGCTTGTCCCTTCAATACCAGACCGGTTGATTGACAGGAATTGCGACGCCACACCGAGCGACACCAGGAATGTCGCCAAGGTCGCGAGCAATGCGGCCCAGCGGGCGCGAACCGGCGGTGCCTTCGCATCAAGCAGCAGCAGCATCGCAGCCGCCGCTGCCGGAAGAACGATCAGGATGACTAACAAACTGGGCATCTCTACTCCGCCTTATGGACCCGTGCGACAATGCACAAAATCCCAAATCGACTCACCCGCAATGCGGGACTCGATCACATTCCTGCCAAAACTCGCAGCGCCGTGACCAGGCAAACCACCAGCCCGATCAACATCACCATCGCGTAACTCTGCACAAACCCATTGTGAATCGGACGCAAGGCCGCTCCGAATAAGCCTGGGAGAAATCCAACGCAATCCACAATTACGTCGATGACCCAGCGATCGATAAATTCAGAGATCTGTGCCACCAGTCGCAACGGCTTCACAATCCATCGCAAATAGATTGCGTCGAGTTTCAAACCTTCCTGCGAACAGGTGTGCATCCATGACATTCCACTCTTCATGTTGCGAGAAATGCCAGGCGATGCAACGTAACAGAGATACGCCAGCGAAATCCCTGCGATTGCCAGCACGCTGCTGATGATCATCATCGGGACGTTAGGTTCGTGGTGGTGAGCAGCAGGCAAGCCTGGTGTCTGTGCGAGGTAGTTGCCGTACAGATGAGTCGGTCCGGTGGCTCCCCCGACAACCAGTGCTGCAATCCCCAGCAGCAACAGGGGAATCGCCATCGCAGGCGGAGCGTCGTGAGGATGGTGCCCTGCTTCTTCAGGGAATTTTTCGGGGCCCCAGAAGGTCATGAAGTACGCGCGGAACGTATAGAACGCGGTCATCAACGAGGTCAGCAGGGCGACGCCCAGAATGACCTTGAAGAATTCGCCATGTTTCGGGTGCTTGGTCGCTTCGAATATGATCGCCAGAATTTCGTCCTTGCTCCAGAAGCCCGACAGCAGTGGAAAGCCAGCCAGTGCCAAGGCCCCCGCAAGGAATGTAATGTGCGTAATCGGCAGTGCTTTCCTCAGGCCGCTGAATCGCCGCATGTCAATCACGTCACCCATCGAGTGCATGACAGACCCGGCTGACAGGAACAGGACCGCTTTGAAGAAGGCATGCGTAAACATGTGGAACATCGCGAAGGTGACGGCCAGGGTTGCGAATTCCTTGCCAGCGGCCGCAGCCCCCAGTGCCATGAACATGTAGCCGAGTTGACTGACCGTCGAATAGGCCAGCACGCGTTTCAGGTCATACTGTGTCAGAGCTGTGATGGCGGCAATGAGTGCGGTCGTTGCTCCAATCCCCGAAACGATTAACTGCGCTGTCGGAGCATGCACGAAGAACGGTGTACAGCGTGCAACCAGGTAAACACCCGCTGTCACCATCGTTGCAGCGTGAATCAATGCCGAAACAGGGGTTGGGCCCTCCATCGCATCGGGCAACCAGACATGCAGCGGGAACTGAGCCGATTTTCCAACAGCTCCGATGAACAGTAGTACGCAAATCGTCGTCAGGATCTCAGGCTGCATCGTCACCACTCGAGCAATCACCGAGGGATCACCGAAGATCGTGTCGAAATCGATTGAGCCGTCGAAGGTTTGCCAGACCATGAAGATGCCGAGGATGAACCCCAAATCCCCAATTCGATTAACGACGAACGCCTTCTTGGCTGCGGCTGCTGCGCTGGGCTTTTTGAACCAGAATCCGATCAGCAGGTAACTGCACAGACCGACTGCTTCCCAGAAGACGAACATCAGCACGAAATTCCCTGCCAGGACGAGCATACACATCGAAAATACGAAGGCAGAAATCGCTGCAAAGAATCGCGGATAACCCGGATCGCCTTTCATGTAACTGCTGGCGAAGATGGCGACGAGCAAACTGACTGTCGTGACCATCACCAGCATCAGTGCTGTCATGGCGTCGGCTCGCAGTGTTGGAAGGACCAGCAGCGTGGGGACTCCCTGCGGATCACCGATCCGAATCCAGGGAACCGGTGTCACCTTTCCATCACGTTCGGTTTCACCAAACACATTGACCGAGATCGCGGTGGACGGCTTCGCCTTGGCGACTGCGACTTTTTGATCATGGTCTTTGTGGTCACCTTCCTTATGATCGGCATGCTCGTGGTCACTCGACTTGTGCTCCTGCGCATGCTCATCATGTGCCACTGGGGTCCCGAAGTTTTCGGGAACCACTTTGAGCAGCAGGTAGTATGACAGCACCGCCGAAAACGCGATGGCCAGGATTACCGGGCGATGGGCATACTGGCGGCGGACCACGTGTCCGACGACCACGACCCACAGGCACGCCAGCAGGGGCGCGGCCGGGATCAGCCAGAGTACGTCGTGCGGTTTCAACCAGTCGAACACGGGATCAGTCTCTTTCTTCGATCGGTCAATCGGTCAGGAAATAACTCTTCAATACAATCGATCGGACAATATCAGGTTTTCGTTGCAGGAGTCGCAGGAGCGCGTCCGGCAGGAGTCAAATGTGGCAGGTCAGCATTGGGATCAAGCGGTTTCGTCTGCTGAGCAGTCCCACCTCCTGTAAAGACCGGCAAATCGTCTTCGCCCAGATTTCCCCACAGATACACATCCAGCGATTTGCGGCGTTGATAGAGCGTCAGGATCAGCGACAGCGCCAGTCCCGCTTCACAGGCGGCAATGGTCAGCACGAAAATCGTAAAGACCTGACCTTGCGGATTGCCGTGGTATCGGCCAAACGCCGTCAGATTGACCGAGACGCCGTGCAGCATCAATTCGGTCGACAAGACGATCAGAATCAGATTCCGACGTGTCAGAAAACCGATCATTCCCAGAGCGAACAGGACCGCCCCGATGACGAGCTGACTTTCAAGTTCTGATGATGTCATAATGTTCCCTGGGACCTCCGCGGCGCGATGGCAATCGCACCGATTGTTGCGATCAACAGGACCGTCCCCACCAATTCCACAAAGTACAGATAATCCGAGAAGAGTGACCGGCCCAGCACTCGCATGGAACCGATTTCATCCGGATTGCTGCTGGGGGGCCGACTGAAAATGTTGGCACGGACTTTGGCATCCTGAGCCACAAACTGCCCTGCTTTCACTTCATCGGCGGCCTTACCATCAATGCCACCCCATTCCTGCAATGCGAACAGCAATGCTCCCAGCAGGACGAACGACATGACACTCGCCATCACCGGTTGAACCGCATGATGATCGTAGTTTGAAGCTCCCGATTGTTGAGCCAGCATGATCACGAACAGGAATGTTACAACGATCGCACCGGCATAGACGATGATCGTCGCTGCCGATAGGAATGGTGCGGAATTCAGCAGGAACAGACCGCAGACAGCCAACGTGCTGAGTGCGAACCAGAGTGCGGCGAAGACCGGATTCCGATCCGTGATCATCAGGCCACCCGAAAGTATCGCGGTCCCTGAGAACAGGTAAAACAGCGAGTTGCGAACGAAGTTGTCAACGGGCGGCAGATTGACAACGGGCGGCAGAAAGGTCACCTGCAGGGCCAGCAGTGCCCCAAGGGCCATCAAGGCGCCCAAGATGCGCGAACGCCCCTTTTCTCGTGGCAACATCCACCAGACTGCCAGCCAACCCAGAACGACCGGGATCAACAATGCCCCGTTTTTCATTATCACGTTTCCAGTCAAATCAAACTGCGGGTCTCGCCCCGCGAATCGTTTCTCGGAAAGGGTCGAAGTCTAACGCCATCGCCCTCGAAAATCACGAATCCAGCACTACTTGATAACTCCCGGCGTTGCCGACTTCGCCGAACGATCATCGCTGCGAACCTGCGTGGCAGGGCCCAGAGTTGGCAATTGCTCAAAGTCACTGGCGGGACCCAGTTTTCCTTTGTGCGTTCGTACCGGATCCAGGCCGCAGTCCTTGGTCTGGTCAAACACGCTGAGAAGTTTCTCTTTGTCGAACAGCATTTCTTGTCGGGTCATCCCCGTCAGGTCGTAAATGTGAGTCATTTCAATGGCATCGACCGGGCAGGCTTCTTCACACATCCCGCAGTAAATGCACTTCAGTTCATCAATCACGAATGACTTCGGAAACTTGTCGCGGTCAACCCAGTTTGGATCGTCCTTGGGAGCCTCTTGAGCGACGATGTCGATGCAGCGAGCCGGACAGGCGGTCGCGCACATCATGCAGGCCACACACTTCACGCGGCCGGCATCGTCACGATTCAGTCGATGGACGCCGCGATAATGCTTGGGCAAATCTGAGGCGACTTCGGGATACATCTGGGTCACGGGTTTGAAGTGCGTAACGTGATGTCCCGTCGCGCGGAGTCCGTCGACCACCGCGGGCAGAAATGTCGCTTCCCAAAAATTCATCGGAGGTTCTTCAACCCAGTCGACGTCTTTGGCATTGATTGGCATAGCAATTCCTATCAGTTTTTCAGCGGCCTACCACCGCTTCTTCGACTTCATTTCAGTGAGCGTGTGCGTGGTGTCCGCCATGGGACGCAGGTTCTACCGCAGCAGGACCACGACGAGCAAACGGACGGGATGATTGAGTTGCCATCAATCCCGCGATCACAAACGTGGCAATGGACAGCGGAAATAACCATAAGGTATTCAGTTCAAACTGCTTCACAAACATGACCAGCACGACGTTGATCGTCGCCAGTGGAATCAGCCCCATCCAGGCGAGACTCATCAACTGGTCGAAACGGAATCGAGGGATCGTCCAGCGGAGCATCTGAATCACGATGATCACTGCGAAGACCTTGGACAGCAGCACAAACACTTTGACGGCTGTCGCACCGGCATAGGCACTGTCGGCTTCAGCAATCAGCGGGAAGTGCCAGCCGCCGAAGAACAGGATGCTGGTCAAAAAGCTGATCGTGATCACGTGGGTGTATTCGGCCAGGAAGAACAGACCCCATTTCATAGCGCTATATTCGGTGTGCCAGCCGCCAATCAGTTCCTGTTCGCACTCGGCCAGGTCGAATGGAAGGCGTTGAGCTTCAGCCATGGCTGCGATGAAGAAGATGATGCAAGCGAGTGGCTGGTACCAGATGTTCCACCCGATCAGTCCCTGATTGGCCTGATTCAACAGGATCTTTTCGATGCTCATGGTGCTATTCAGCATGGCAAGACCAACGACCGACATCCCCAGCGGGATTTCGTAGCTGACGACCTGAGCACTGGCTCGCAGGCAACCCAGAGCACTGTACTTATTGTTCGAGGCCCAGCCCCCGAGAATGATCCCGTAAACCGCCAGGCTGCCGATCGCGAAGATGAAGACGATTCCCAGGTCAATCCCCGGTGCAATGATAAACGGGAACTTACCGTCACCAGGAGTCAACCCGTCGGGAACCGGACCGAACGGAACAACAGCAAACGCCAGGAACGTTGTGAAGACCGAAATTCCCGGTGCCAGCACGAAGAGGAACTTGTTGACGTGACCCGGGATCACATCTTCCTTCAACAAAAGCTTGAGCATGTCAGCGACTGGCTGAAACAACCCCATCGGGCCGACGCGGTTGGGACCATGACGATCCTGCATCCACGCGGACAGCTTTCGTTCCAGCAGAATCAGGTACGAACAGACCCCCAGATTCACCTGCAACACGATGGCGATCACGAGGATCGGCATCACGTACGGATGAACTGCTTCGGGGAGCCACTTCAGGATCCACTGAAATACTTGTTCAAACATATCGTTCAATCTCTTCTATCGAAATTCGGCTGCGTCTGTTCGGCGCGGGTCTCCTGACCCCGCCGAAACACCTGACCGAAGGTCTCCAACTCTTTTTCTAAAGTCGACTGCTGCACTGGTTCGGTGTTCAGTCACCTCACCGATACGTCCTCTGCTCAAACCGTCTGCATTTCCGTCTTACCAGCCGAATCCAGTTTGACACCGAATTCACCCAGCTCTCCTACCGCCAATGCCGCCAATTCTGGAACAGCCTTGGCAATTTCTTTTCGCAACGTCGCGGCATGGAACATCCCATGTCGCTCGGCCAATTCCATCAGAATCCGACCATCGGGACGAGCTTCTTCCGGTCCACGCAAACCGCGATGGATCGCTTGAGCCAGTCCATTGTGATTGATAAACGTTCCGTCTTTTTCTGCGAAAGCCGCTCCAGCCAGCACATAGTGTGCTTTCGAGCTGGCAGCCGAAGCGAGCAGATCTTGGACGACGAGCAGCTTCAGCTTGTCCAGCTTCGCGGCATCGGTGTCGCTGATCCATCCTTCGGGGTCACCACCGAGGACGAACAGAGCTTCGACGTCGCCGCGAGTCACCTGGCTCAGAATATCGCTGAACGGAATGACCGATCCTTGAACCTGCTGAATGACCGCTTCGACTCCCAGCCGGTTGGGACACTTTTCCGCCCGAATCGTAAATTTCGTCTGTGCGGCAGGTTTGCCGTGCACATCTTTCGGATAAAGATCGTCTTCGCCCACCACGCGCACGGGGCCGATGGCGAGTTTTGCCGCGGGAGCGATCTTGCGGGCATAGGTCGCCAGCAGGTAAGCCTCTTCAACGGTCGCCCATGGCGAAATGACGACGGCAAATTTCTTCGGTGTGCGAACGACAGCATCCTTCAGGGCATTGCGAACCGCTGGCAGAACGATATCCCAGTCGCGTGACGTTGTCTGACCGCTGGTGCGCTGTTCAGGGAGCTTCAGACGGCTGTCGGAATGGATATACTTCCAGCCAAACCGTCCTTCGTCACACATGAAGCTTCCCTGGGCCAGTGGGTTCTCACGTGGCTTCAATCGGTACAGGACGTCTTTGTTCTGATCCACGCGAATGCTGCAGCCAGTACTGCAACCGGGGCAGACGCTGTTCTTCGAGTTCAACCACCAGACGCGTTGTTCGTAAAGGAAATCCTTACTGCAGAGTGCCCCGACCGGGCAGAGATCGACAACATTTCCGGCCAGCTTGTTGTTGCAGGGATCGCCTGGGAAAATGTCGATTTCTTCGTGAGTTCCGCGGCTGACGACCTGCAGTTCAGCGGTTCCGCTGATTTCACGCGTGAACCGGACGCAACGCGTACACATGATGCAGCGATCTGTGAACAACGTGATCTGATCGCCGATGTAGTCCTTATCCGGCTTGATGTTTTTCGGTTCCTGCAGACGGCTGTAGCCACGACCGTATTCGTAGCTGTAATCCTGCAGACCGCATTCGCCAGCCTGGTCGCAGACCGGGCAGTCGAGCGGGTGATTGAGCAGCAGGTATTCGAGAGTCGCCTTCTGAGCAGCTTTCACCTTCTCGCTGTCAGAAACGATCACCGTTCCATCTTTGACAGGGGTCTGGCAGCCGGGGAACAGCTTGGGCTGCATGGCGATTGTCCCGTCGGGCTTTTTGTCGCCCATTTCGACGAGGCACATGCGGCAACTGGCCACCACCGACAGGTCGTGGTGGTAGCAGTAATGCGGAATCTCAACCCCCGCTCGCTCGGCCGCCTGAATACAGTTCAGCCGCTCGGAGGCACCGATTTCGACAGGCTTGTTGTTGACGATGACTGTTGGCATAGGTGGCGTGCAGGTTTAAAGGGTCAGGAAGAAAGCCGTTCCTGGAGTTCTGGTTTCAACGACCGGCACAGGCCGGTCGACATTCGTGAAATCCGTCTTTCGTAATGTTCGTGCGTTCGACTCAGTGAGCCGCCATCAATGCTTCCGATGGCTTCACCGTTTTCATACCCGTCTTGATGTACTCTTCAAATTCCGGTCGGAATTTCTTGATGGCATTCTTGATCGGCCAGGCGGCCCCGTCGGAAAGACCACAGATCGTGGTTCCAGGGATGATCCCCATCGAACCGGCAACTTCAGTTAACAGGTCGAGGTCTCGCAATTCCCCCTGTCCCATCCGGATGCGTGCCAGTATCTTGTGCATCCAGGCAGTTCCTTCACGGCACGGCGTGCATTGTCCGCACGATTCGTGAGCGAAGAATCGAGCACAGTTGAACAGGACATCGACCATACTGGTCTGATCATCGATCACAGTGACGGCTGCTGTTCCCAAGCCAAGGCAACCGACTTTTCCAGGCCCGTTAAAGTCGAGAGGCGTGTCGAGTTCTGCGGCCGACATGAATCCCATGCTGATACCGCCGGGAACGACGGCCTTGGCCTTCCGCCCCTTCCAGACTCCCCCGCCGTGTTCGTCGATCAGTTGGCGAGCGGTGATCCCCATTGGCAGTTCAACGCAGCCGGGCTTGTTGACATGCCCGCTGATGCAATACAGCTTTGGACCGTAGCTGCCGGCATCGCGAGGATTATTGGGGTCAGGGGGAACTCCGAGGCTCTTGAACCAGTCGATACCGCGATCGAGGATGTTCTTGACGCACGCCATCGTTTCGATGTTGTTGACGATTGTCGGCTTGCGGAACAGGCCTTCGATAGCGGGGAACGGTGGCTTAATTCGTGGCCAGGCACGTTTTCCTTCAAGGCTTTCGATCAGGCCGGTCTCTTCACCGCAGATGTACGCTGCCGCACCGCGATGCAGAACGACATCCAGATCGAAGCCACTTCCAAAAATGTTTTTACCGAGAATTCCGGCAGCGTAACACTCTTCGATGGCCTTCTTGAGCGCCCGGTAGCTGCGACCGTATTCGTAACGCAGGTACAGGTAGGCTGTCTTCGACTTGATGGCGTAGCAACTGATCGCGATCCCTTCGAGGATCTGATGTGGATCCTCTTCCATCAGGATGCGATTGTTGAAGGTCGCGGGTTCGCTTTCGTCGGCATTGATCGCCAGGTAAATCGGACCGGGATGATCCTTGGGCAGGAACGTCCACTTCAAGCCGGTGGGGAAACCCGCGCCGCCGCGGCCGCGCAGGCCCGAGTCCTTCACGAGGGTGGTCACTTCGACCGGTGCCATCCCGAGGGCTTTCTTGAAGCCTTCGTAGCCACCGTCCCGACGGTAAGTTTCCAGCGACTGACTGTCGGACTTGCCGACACGGGCCAGGAGAACGGGTTCGAATTCAGGCATGGTCTTCCAGGACTCTGTCACAGGTTCTTCAAAAGTTCGTCTGCTTTTTCCGGCGTGATATTCATGTGGGCTTCGTCATCCACCAGAACACACGGAGCACCTTCACAGGCCCCCAGGCATTCGGCGAACTCCATCGTCACCTTGCCATCGGCAGAAGTCTGGCCGGGATGGACATGCAGCCGTTCACACATGTGCTGCAACAGTTCTTCACCACCGCGCAACATGCAACTGATGCTGCGGCAGACCCAGACCCGGTGCTTGCCGAGCTGATGTTTTTCATCCTTGAAGAACTGATAGAACGACATGGTGTCGTGAACTTCAGAAGGATGCAGTTCCAGCAGTTCGGCGATTTCGCGAACCGCTTCGATCGAGACGTGACGGAGCGCATCCTGCACCAGGTGCAGCGCCGGCAGCACCACCGCTCGCTTGTTCGGATATTTCGGAAACTGCGCCCGGATCTCGTTCCGCAGTTCCTCGCTCAACACGGCCATTATGACTCCAGATTACCGGTCCAGTTCGGCTGCAATGATATTCAAACTGCCAAGCACCGCGACCACGTCGCTCAACTGGTGCCCCTTGATGATGTGCGGGAAGACCGCAAAATGGATATAGCTCGGCGGACGGGTCCGCGCCCGATAGGCACGTGGCGTTCCGTCCCCGACAATGTAGTATCCCAGTTCGCCGTTTGGCGATTCCGTCGCTGCGTAAATCTCTTCTCGCGGTGTGGTGTAGCCACGGTTTGGCATCATCACTTCGAAGTGCTGAATCAGCCCTTCGATGCTGCGATAAACTGAGGGCTTGGCGGGTGGGACGATGTGGGTTTCCGCATCGATGTTCACTGGACCAGCCGGGATGTTTTCCAGGCACTGCTCGATGATCTTCACGCTTTCGAGCATTTCCTGCATCCGGACCAGATACCGTCCGTAGCAATCGCCGTCCTTCGATGCAACGACCTTGAAGTCGAGATCGGGGTAGGCAAGGTACGGTTCGTCCTTACGCAAATCCCGCAGCACGCCACTCGCTCGTGCCAAGGGGCCTGTCACCCCCATACTGATCGCATCTTCAGGGCTCAGATAGCCGACCCCCTTGATTCGATCGATGAAAATTCGATTGCGGGTCAGCAACCGGTGGACTTCTGCGTGAACAGGCATGAAGCCTTTCAGGAAGTCGCGAATCTTGTCGACCCAGGCGTTGTTGACGTCAAACATCACGCCACCGACGCGGGTGTAGCTGGTGTGAAACCGCTGACCCGACGCCGATTCGACGATGTCGTAGATCTTTTCACGCTGATAGAACGCATACAGGAACGCGGTGAATGCTCCCAGGTCCAGTCCTGTCGTTCCGACGTTCAACAGATGATCGTGCAGACGCATCAGTTCGGCCAGGATTGTCCGCAGATACTTACAGCGTGGGGTGATTTCGATCCCCAGCAACTTTTCGACCGCGTGATGCCAGGCAATTTCATTGGCCAGCGGCGAGATGTAATTCATCCGGTCGACGATGGTGACGTACTGGTTGAAGTCGAGGTGTTCACCCAGCTTTTCGAACCCGGAATGCAGGTATCCGATATGCGGCACTGCGTTCACAACGGTTTCGCCGTCAAGCGTCAGAACCAGCCGCAACGTCGTGTGCGTTGCCGGGTGCTGCGGGCCGAAATTAAGCGTCCAGAGATACTCCTTTTCAGGAGCATCCATTTCAGCGAGATCGGAAACTTCAAACGGCATTGGAAGCCTCTGGAACGATGAACATCAATACAGTCGAAAACTACACGTCGGCAAATGCCGCTAGCTGTCAGCTCGCGTCACAATCGGGAAGTTATGGCGTTCGCCACGTCCCTTGAGCGGATAGTCCTTGCGAAGCGGGTGAGCGGTAAACTCGTCGGGAGTCAAAATACGTCGCAAATCTGGATGGTCAGTAAACGTAATGCCAAACATATCAAAGACTTCGCGCTCCAGCCAATCCGCCGATTTCCACAGGGAATAAGCGGAGGGAAGAGTCGGTTGCGGGTCATTGACGAAGGTTTTCAAGACCAGTCGCTCGCCCGTCGCAATGTTGATGAAGACGTAAACGACACCGAAGCGATCCGTCGCACCTTCGTACTCGAGGTAATCGACAGCAGTGACTTCCGACAGCATGTCAAAGCCAAGATCAGACTTCAGGCAGTTAAGAATCGCCTGCAAATTCGCCGCTGGAACAACGACACGATGATTGTCGCGAAACTGACTGAAAGTCAGTGCGTCATCAGGAAACTTCGACTTCAAAACGTCTTCGGTGGACATGCTCAACTTCCGGTGAGATTCAGTTCAGCGAGATCAGTTGTTCGTTGGCTTCGCGGATGCGGATCAATTCGTCCTTGTCGAACGGAATCGGACCCGTCGAATGATCGCGTCGGGCGAATTCGGTTCCGTTCAATGTTCCGCCATGCTTGATCTTGTCCTGCAGAGAGATGATCCCGGCCATCAGTTGTTCTGGGCGAGGTGGGCAGCCCGGGACATACAGGTCGACCGGAATGAATCGGTCAACTCCCTGAACGACGGCATAAGTGTCAAAAACACCGCCGGTACAAGCACAGGCTCCCATACTGATGCACCACTTCGGCTCGGGCATCTGCAACCAGATGCGCTGCAGAACGGGAAGCATCTTCATCGCAACGCGTCCAGCGACGATCATCAGATCGCATTGGCGAGGGCTGAACCGCATGACTTCTGCACCGAACCGAGCCAGGTCGAACCGGCTGGAGGCGGTCGCCATCAATTCGATCCCGCAGCAGGCAGTTGCAAACGGCATTGGCCAGAGGCTGTTGGCCCTTGCCCAACTGGCCGCAGCATCGAGCGTCGTCATGAAAATATTGTCGGGAACGTCTTTCATCGCCATTTGAAGACCCCTTTACGCCACGCGTAGATGTAAGCAATCGCCAGCGTTCCCATGAAAACCAGCATTACGCCGAACACGGTTGGTCGCAACGCCAACGGGACACCCAGACCTTCGAACGCTGAATCGTCGATGTAAGCGGCGACAGCCCAAGGGTATAGGAACAAGAGTTCGACGTCGAATACCAGGAACAGGATTGCGACGAGATAGAACTTGACGTCAAACGGCTGCCGGGCATCGCCGACCGGGTCCATCCCGGACTCGTACGGCATTTGTTTGACGGCGGTTTTCTTACTGGGGCCGACAAGGTGAATCACGACAAGATTCGTAATGACGAATCCCACCATCACCGCAGCGTAAATTAGAATGGGGTGGAATGTATCCATGTGTGGTTCGTTTGGCTGTCTCGTTAAGGACAAACTGGGTGAAACACGGAATTCTCAGGCAGTTTCCCAGCCCAGATGGGAAAGGAAGGCCATCAAACACAGGCCAGCAGACACAAAAAGTTTCCAACCGGTCTCTGCAAAGCCAGCGGATTCTAGGATTGCCCCCCCTAAACTGCAACGCAGCCTACGCCAACGCAGCTTGCGATTCTGACAGAGGTTACCGAATTCCAAAAGTCTTTGCGGAAAACACACAAATGATTCCTGAAATCGGGAATGAATTTCGCCATTTTGCCGACCGAATTCAGGATCGAAACTCAGACAATTCAGCTATAATCTGCCATTCACTGCCTGTGACATCGACAGCCTGTTGAACGACCAATGGATTGGGAAAGCCATGCGCATGATGCAACCAAGCTGGTTTACGTTGTCCGCGTTCCAATTCGCGATTTCCACAACGTTTCGTATCATTATTGTTGCATGGCTGACGTTTCTTCCCATGCTCGCCGCGCAAGTGCGAGGTGCGGAGGGGAGCGGTCAGCCAGCAGCGAACGCCGAGTATCCCCTGGTGATTTTTGCGATTTCAAGTGGCGAACGCCTGCGCGAACGATCTCAGCAACTTGCGGAAGCCGTCAGCCTGCCAGATCAAGCGACCAAGTTGCTGCTGACGTTAACCGGGGGCTTGAGCATACTGATGGAGTCGGAAGGGTTCGATGCAACGCGACCGGCAGGCTTGATGTCGTTTTTAACCGACGAGAAAGGAGAACAGGGGCTGCGTGACAAATTGGAAGGATCCTCTGTCATTGACATATTCGATCCTGATCAATTCCTGGAGCGAGGCATCCTTTTCTTTCCCGTTCGAGACGCATCCGTATTCATGGAATCGTTCGGAAAGCTTGCCAATGAAAAATTCATTCCAACGGCTGGAAAGCCCGGGCACTTCGAAAATGAAAAGGGGGAGGCTCAACCAGTACGAGTACTCGGTAAATATGTTTTTTATTTCACCGACGAATCCCCCGACCGACCACTTCCCGATTTGTCAGGACTGCTGAGGCCCCTGCTGATCAATCGTGATGTCGTTCTTTCGATCCAGGCACGCGGGATTCCAAAAGCAATCCGTGAGATTGTTGGTGAACAAATCAAAATGTCCACAGCGGCAGGATTGCAGCGATTCGACGACGAACCTGAAGTCGAGTTCCGCTGGCGAACAGCGCTGGGTGCCTTTCAGCAAGAACTGATTGACATCGCGGTGTCTCACGTCGACGAAATCAACCTTGGTTTGAAATTCGATCCGTCCAAATCAGCGATGGTTTTTGATCTGGATCTGGTTGGCCCCAAGAACGGAAAACTGGCGAAGCTGTGCAGCGGACTTTCCACGAAGCGAGGGTTTTTCCAGGCCCCAGCCGAAGAGCCTGAATTTGAATTTGGAATTTCGACGCCGATCAGTCAGCGGATGGCCAAGCCTCTGATTGATGCATTGCTCACTTCGGCGAAGGTCCTAAAGCTTAACGATATAGCATCGGCAGGAACGAATGCCTTGGCAGAAATATCCCAATCTCTGGCCACAACTCTAGAGGCAGGGCACTTTGACATGCGACTGACCGTTCACGGTCCCGTGCAGCAACCCGAATACCTGCTGGGTCTGCGCCTCGGTCGCACTCATCAATTTGCCGAAGCCCTGCCCGTTTTGTTGACCGAATTCGCTAAGGTTTTTGGCACGACATACGATCTGGAGACGATTGACGAGGTGCCTGTCCATCGCACCAGGCTTGGGCACTTGGCGGACATTCTGGACTCAATTGCCGACGAGTTTTTTGCGAATGTCGCCATTTCTGCCGAGAGTCCTGTCTGGTTTGCAATCGGGCCGCAAACAGTTTGGATCGCAAGTGGTACAGAACTAACGATTGGGCCACCTGCATCGCTTCGCGAGGCGATTCAGGCTCAATCAAACCCACGTACGGCAAGCGTTAAACCACAGTTTCCAGTGGGATTAAAGGTTCACACCAGGAACTGGCTCAGTCCGTCGGATGCTGTCGAGCAAGAACAGGAAGTTGCGGGGAAAATCGAGCAAGTGGCAGCGGATTCCGACGATCAGAAGAAGAAAGTCATCGCTGAACAATCAAAGCAATTGATGGAAATCGTTTATGCCGCGTTTCGTGAACGTCCGGATTCCATTCAGTTGGATGTTCGCCCTGCTGACACTGGCCTCAAGATCAGAATGACCTGCGAAGAAGCCCTGGTCACCATGTTTGCTGCAAGCATTGCAAGAGCCAGTCTGAGTCTGGAACTTGAAGACTAATTCGGTAGTGACCGGCACGTGTGTTGTTCGGATGGTCTAGTTCGGGAAGTCGAGCGACTGCGTACGGGTGCGATTCTCCTTCGCGTGCTCCGACTCTTTGAATCCCGAATTGCAGTATGGGTGAGTGGGCTGCCCGTTATCAGCGCTTCCTGAGCCGCCATCTTGCTTGCGTATTTTATGGTCAATGTTGATGCCACGCACGTGAAGTCGTGCGCCGCAGATATTGCACCGATTGGGTGAATCCATCGCTTGTTGCAAAAACGATGCGCTCTTGTCGTCGCTACTGAACTTAGATCGCCGGGAGGGTTCTCGCTTCTCGGCGGCAGACTTCAGCGCGATCGATGGCGATTCACGGAGCAAGCTCGCTTCAATATCGTCGCCTGTTATTCCGTTAGTCAGTTGCTCGAATACAGATCGGAACATCGATACCAGCAAGTCGAGTGAACGAGTTCTACCACCGTAGGTGTGCCCAAGTGCACTGATAAAATGCTTGTGCTCGATCAAGAACTCCTCATAATCGCGCCTGACCTCTGTGAATTTGTGAATTTGCTTCTTTTCTTCAAGTTCCTGAAAGAACTTGACTGTCGCCAAAAAGGCGATTGGCTGAAAGCGGCGGTCGCACCGTAGAAGTACACAACTGGGTGAAGACCGAGGGACCGCGATTCATTGCCGGAAATCAATGATGCAGCTCGCTTTACGCGTGACAGGAACTTAGCCGTTTGCTGGCCGTCTTTGTCGTCTTCCATTCGGGCAACGGCAGCTTTCCCACGTGTTCGCGGTTTATCTGGCTTCTCCTCCCACATGGCTGGCGTCACGCCATTTACCATATTTACGAGATCGAAGATCATCTTGAATGCGTTGGCCGAGTAAGCTTGGCCTGCGATTGGCAGATCCAGTGTCTTAATTGGGTTTTCCAGCAGAGGTCGAAACAGCCCATCATAGATTTCACGTGAAATAATTTCGACTTTTTGCTGCGTATCAGGCGGAAAACCGGACCAGTATTTGTGGCCTGTCCCCGCATTCATCAACGCTCGTGTTGCCACAGCGTTCGGCTTGTGTCTTGCCTTAATGATGGCCAGTTCAGTCGGGTCAATCGGGCTGGCGCTTCCATGCGCTTCCATTGATCTTGAAAAACGAAGTTTCTGCTGTCGCCGCGCTTCCTTCTACCCACTGAAGATCAATCTTGAAGGTAGCGATATTTCGTGCTCGGCGAAGCGTGACCTTGTCGGGGGCGGAGTCCGGGTTGGCCGCGATGTATTTTAATCGCTGATACGCACCAATCTGAGACTCCATCATCTCTTTTGTTGTTTTGGCGAATTTCTTTTGGCCTTCTGGTACATCATGGCCCCAGAATTCCTTTGAGTGCTTGCCGTCCCCGTAGTCGTCATGTACCCATGCCATCAATGCAGATAATCTGTGGGCACCATCAATCACGAAAACCGTACCGTTCAGATTCGACCACCACATGATAACCGCTGGAATCAAATCGCCATCTAGAAAACTGCGAACAAAATCGACCACCGTTTCTGGGCTCCAACTCGCAGTCTCACGCTGAATGTCAGGTTTTCTCAGCAAACTGAAGTACGTTCGCTCCAAATCCTCGACTTTCAGTTGGTCCGACAAGCGGCGATTTTGTGACTGTTCACCTTCACGTGCCTCAAAGTCTTCACGACGAATCAGAGCATCCAGGTTCACGAGATGGGTGGTTGTTGGCATGTTGGCTTCACGTGTTGGAGGTGAGAACTGACTCACGTGGCGAATTCCGGCTCCACTCTAAACCCACCGGCGTTAGCGACAGGTGTGTCGAAATGAACCATTTTGGGAGACGTGGTGTCATAGCAATATAATTACCGGTACGACGAGTTACGTCAAATGGCTTCGATCTACCGTAAATCACAGGAAAACGGCCACCTTATACAGCAGTGCGGTCATCATCACCGGATCGATCGCGGCGTTTTATCGCTCGTGCCGCATCCGTCAAGGCTACTCGTCGCAAATGGGCTGACGTAGTCTCGCCAGCGGCTTCTGCGGCATTGTGGGCCGTTCGCCAGGCATGATCAATTGCGATGTTCATCAAGGCTCGCGATTGGTACAATCGCGAGCCTTGATTTGTTTCCATCTCAGCCTTTTTTCGGCAGGGTGGATTACCCAAACACGAACACCGAAAGGTTCGTGATCATGATACTGATTGGTCGTGGCGTTTATTCATATTCAGATGCCGCGTCATTGACGCAGCTTAAATCAGCGAGGATTCGCGAATGGTTTGCGTCTCGATCAGAGGCGAAACTCGGAGCGATTTTTCAGAGCGACTTTACTGGCCAGACTGAGCATCCACTCATTAGTTTTTTGGATTTGGTAGATGTCTTCATTGCTGGGCAATTGCGCAATTCCGGAATGTCACTCCAAACATTGCGGCGGATCTACCGAACTCTTCAGCAAGATTATGGCGTAGAGCACCCATTCGGTAGACGCGAGCTGCTCACGGATGGAACGAAGATATTTTTCGCAGGACTCGATAGTCGTGGGTGCAAGGAAGTTGTGGATGTGCTTACGAAAAAGAAGGCGTTTCCGACAATCATTTTGCCGTTCCTGAAGCGATTGACGTTTGACCCCAGTTCTCGCCTTGCCACAAAGTGGCAGATATCAAAAGGGGTTGTAGTCAATCCGGTAATATGCTTCGGGCAGCCGGTCTTGGAATCAAAGGGTATTCCTACGAATATCATTGCTAGGTCCTCAAAAGCCAATGGCGGCGACTTGCGTACAGTGGCAGACTGGTACGATATGCCTGTTTCTCAGGTTAAGCTTGCACTCGAATTCGAGGCGCGACGAGCGGCATGAAATTCTTCTACGATCGCTGCATGTCTATTAGGCTGTGCCGCATGGTGGATATACTGGAGACAGGAAAACACCATCTGTCTCACCACGATCAGGACTCGCGATTTACGCAGAATACTCCCGATACGGAATGGATAGAAACATTGGCCCGTGATGCGGAAAAGCCAATTGTTGTTAGCGGCGATGGACGCATCCTGAAGCGTCCCTACGAGGTGAAGGCGCTGCGAGAATCAGGACTGACGTATTTCATATTGGTAGACCATTGGGCGGATCTTCAAATTCATGAGATGGCATGGAAATTCCTAAAGGTCTGGCCGGTCATCCTGAAGGAGGCGGCCGTTTCTGAACCTACCGTTTATACGATCGCGTGCGGTTCGTCTCTCAAAGTCGAAAAATACGGGCTGACACGTACGATTAGAAAGTAGCCAGACCATCACACATGCCGGTCACTACCAATAATTCGATGGGCCGGTGTACTTTTTAGTCCGTTTTCGCAGTGTAGACCCCATGCCGCGCTATGCCATCCTGACGCACGATTTTCCGTTTCCCCACTGGGATTTCCTTCTGGAAGAAGGGGAATCGTGTCGCACGTGGCGTCTGCTTTCGGCTCCGAATTCAAGCGATGAAATCATCGCCGAGCGACTCCCCGACCACCGACTCCTTTACCTGACCTACGAAGGCCCTGTCAGTGGCAATCGAGGCTCTGTCAGCCTCTGGGATACGGGGACATACGAATCGATCACAGACGGCGCGAACGATTTCAGCGTCAAATTATCCGGTCGCACCCTGAAGGGCATCGTTCATGTCACTCTTGGTGGCGATGGTTCATTCCGATGGACGTTGACTGAAGGCGACGCTGTTATGGAACCGGATCATTGATTATCTGTTGCGTTTCACCGGCATTGCATCACAAAGTTCTTCATCTGGTAGATCACACGCCCGTCCACCGAAAGATATCCCTCGGCCGTGACGCGACGATGCTGATCGTCGATCTCGCGGATGACAGTAGTGACAGTCACCAGCTCGTCTCTGGGGATCACCTGGCCTCGATAGACCCATTCGTGCTTGTGTGCAGGTGTGGGAACCGTGGTCGCTTTTTCGCTGATAACAGGGGTAGAAAACGTCGCACCGGGACCAAGTTGCCAGCGATGAGCCGCAAACACTTTGACCAGTTGCCAGAACGATTCCAGGCCGAGTGATCCTGGTACCACCGGGTCCTCGTAGAAATGAGCCTTGAAGAACCAGGAACCGGGATCGACAGGCATCGTCCCAATCACACATCCCTTACCATAGGGGCCACCGTCGGGGACCAGGCATTCAATTCGTTGGATCATGCGGAACTGAGGGTCGGGGAACGGGGCATCCTGAGGATACATTCCTCGGACACAGCGAGTCTTTTCTTCGGCAGTCGGCTGGTAGGGGACTGCGTCCCGGATTCCAATCTGGTTGGCCAGAGCCGCCTTGGAAAAGAAGCCAAAATAGGTGTTGCCGACGTAAACAGGTTCACCCCCACACCGCAAATCGAAATTATAGTGCTGGATGATCATACCAGCCGAATTCGACACGCCTGTCATCTTGACGGTCGTCGATAATGTCCCTGATTCCGGTGTCACATCGCGATACTGGATCGCCGTTCCACCCAGGTTTCGGAATGACAGGTCGGTTTCACTGGTCAGTGCTGAACCAAGGTATCCGGCCAGCCAGCCACACGGCTGCAGTGCTGTTTCCAGCAGGACAGCAAATGGCATCGTCGGCTGACGATTCGACGCAAAGTACCAGGCATCCGTCGGGACATCGTATTGTGCAACGATTTCGCCCCCCGCCTGCAGGACCCAGGGCTGACAGTTTTCGATCGAAACAACTCGATCCAGGAACTGAAATGGCGGTCCGGGAAGCCGTGCGATTTTTCGTTCGCTATCGAACGGCAGATAGCGATCACCGAATGCCTCTGATGGCTTTCCGATCGCAAAGGCCGTGATACGGTCCGTGTCAAAAATGGCGGGACGACGATCGTACGTAGGTCGAGGTGGAGCGGCGACAGGTCGTCGCGTTTGCCATAACGCCTCGACGACAGCACGCGACAGCCCGCTCAATTGGACGGACATATCCGTGATTTCCACAATGGGCTTGCCGTCAGCGTACATCAAGGCATCCGCCAGACAATACGGAGCGTGATCATTGAGAGACGAATCCTTGCCGCCGTGACCGTAGCCAACTTCCTTCAGGGTGACTTCGTACCAGACTTTTTTCGTCCCGGCCAGAACCTGTCCGCGACACTTCAGGCGGCTCCGAATTTCCGGGATCGGTTCGTAAGCGATCTGTCTCTCTTCACCAATCCAGCCCATTCGCAGCAAATAAACACGCAGCGTGTGCATGCAGCATTCGTACATCAACGTACCGGGCATGACCTGGTCATCACAGAAATGACTCGTCAGGAACCAGTCGTCGGGATGGATATCGAGTTCCCCGAGGATCGTTCCCAACCCGAATTTGCCTCCGACGGGATCGAGCTTCAGAATCCGATCGACAAGCCACATTCGACCTCGTGCTCCACGATCATCACCGATCAATCCAGCATCACCAATCAATCCAGGAAGTGTGACAGGCTTTTCCAGCGGAAGAGTGGCAAACGCAGGTCCGAAACAGGTTGACAGATTGCCACGACGCAATGCGAGCAACTGGCCATCGTCGTAACTTTCGACGCTCATTGGAACCGGGTCACTCCAGTCGTCTGGACGGACTCCCGGACGTGGGCGTTTATCCAGCGCGGTGTGGACGATTCCTTTGCCTCCCGCCAGTTCCGCGTCGGTAAAGAATCCGGCACACCCTTCGCGCATTGTCAGCAGGGGCCGACCATCGACGGTCGCGTCGAATTCAAAACGAAACAGGAAGGTGCTTCCCTGCCGGAAGAAATGCAGAACGCGAATATCATAATTGATTGTCTTGCCGGGTTGCGGCAATGCATCGTGAAACGTCACGACCGCATCCAGCAGGCGATAACAGGCCAGTCCCTTCGTTTCGAAATCGATCCCCAGCCATCCTGAAAGGAAAAGATCCGCCTGCCCCGATTCCACGGCGATACAAGTTGGAATGCGGCCGCAGTCGAGGTACCAGGCCCCCGGATGAATATCGTGCTCGGTGACGACTCGGCCCGACGTCATCGACAGTGGTTCCCCTTCGATATTCAGAATGCGATCGACCAGCATCAGGGGCTCATCTGGCAGGCGGACACGAGTCGGATGAGCATCGATCGCCGCAAACTTCTGCCCGAGAACCCGGCCGATCTTTCCGATCGCGAATTCCATGCACTGCTGCCGATTGAGTGCTCGAGGAGGCTCAATCGGGATTTCCATAGTGATCCTCGTTTGTAGCGGCTCAGCGACTGGCGCTGATGGTGCAGCCAGCGTGAAAGCGGCAACCGGCGATTCGGCCCATTGCCCCGCCTGGGCAAGCCGAGCGAGATGTTCCGCGGCCAGTTTTTCATATCGGGCAGAAAGCCGGAGAAACACTTCATGAGCTTGAGTGCGCTGATCTGTCATGAGTTGAAACTGGTCCCAAAGGCTGAGGAATTCTGGATCGCGATGACAAAAGTCTGGTATCACGGCACTGCGCGATGACAAGTCTCGTGCGGGAATGACTGCTTCGCACGCGGTATCCGCTGGCAACTGGCAGCCAGACATTTGATCAGGTATTGCAGTTGGAATCGTCATGGCAGGTGGCTCAGGAATTGTAACGACGGGAATCGACTCAAGGAGTATTGGTAACTTGTGAGTGCGGCCGATTGATGTTCCCGGAGGTGATTGAAACTGCCAGCCATCCGCGGGGGCTGGAATCTCGTACGGCAGGCCACCGACTCGGGTCCTTACCATGCGTGGCACAGGCGGTCCGTCGTCCGATTGAACAGGAAGATTGCCGTACAGGTAATTCAGATCCACCGGAACACGTTCCGCAATCAATGCTGCGAGCAGTTCGATAAATGACTCAACGGGACGTGATGTGACCGGCAAAACCGAACGAGCCAGGTGAAGTCGGTCTCCGAGGATCTCACCAATCATTCGAGTGCACGATGAACCGGGGCCGATTTCGACAAAGATTCTCGCCCCGTCCGCGTAGGCCTGTTCCACCACCTTCGGGAAGTCGATTGTCTGAACCGCCTGAGCCACAATCGCATCAGCAGCCGATTGACGCGTCAATTCATATTTGCGCCCGGTAGCAGCACTGTAGTAATCAATTGGTTTGATTCCACTGGCCGTTTGCACCACGGGGGGCGTGGTCTTCATCAGGTGCAATTCCAGATAGGCCGCTTCCACCTGACGAAGCACGTTGCAATGAACGGTACTGGGTGACCCCAGCGGAACAAACCGAGCCTTGAGTTCGTTCACAAGTCGATCGACCAACTCGCGTTCGCCACCGACCACGCACTGCCGTGGAGTATTCACAATCAGTAGATAAATCCGTGGATCTGAGATCCCCGGACAGATGCGTTGAATCCCGGATCGAACTTCATCTGCGGATCTGTCAATTAACCCTGATCGCCACTGCACCGCTTCGTTCTCTGGGACGTTCCAGGCTTTGCGAGCGGCTTCGAAGGGCGCAACGAGATCACTGCCAAACAGCGGTGAACGATGCATCCGCTCCAGCATCTCATCGCGTTCGGTCCAGGCGCGCAGCCCAAATAATGCGGCCGATTCACCCAGGCTGTAGCCAACACTCGCTGAGGGCTGAATTCCAAACAACGACAGCAGGTCACAGACAGCCGAACCAATCGCGACCTGCGAGAAAATCATCGACTTGTGGTCAATGGAACGAATGCCATCCGAGAACCAGATGTTGTCGACGGCGATCTGCCGTCCCAGTTCACGATTCTCGCCCAATTGGCGACGCAGAGCTTCCGGGAAGACAGACAACAGAGTCCGGCCCATCTGTCGGAAGGCATTACCTGAACCCGGAAAAACGAAGGCGACTCGGCCAGCCAGTGGACGCGGCGTAAAATGGACATCTCGGACAATCCCGCCGGACGCCTGATCAGATCGCAAACGTTCCCGGCCTCGTTCAATCGCAGATAACAATTCGGCCGAGGTTCCTGCGACCAGCGTCAACGCCAGACGTTTACTCGCTTGCAGTGGAGACTTCTGGAACCAGCGAATCGCGAGTTGTTCTGCAGACTTTGGTGAACGGGCAATCAGAGCAAGGCCATTCAGCTTCTGTTCGATCTCGGTGGTGGAATCTCCGTCGATGACAAACAATGCCACTGGAAGCTCACCAATCGGTCGCCGCTGTTCCTGCGTTGTGAACGGAGTGGAGTTCGTGCTTTCGCAAAACTCCAATGCGGCCCTGGAAGCCTCGCGAAGATTAGGCAGAGGCTTGCAAAGTTCTCCCAGCGGAGCGGTCAGGTCAACGGGGGCGACATGGTGACCTCGCCAATCGGACTCCTTCCCTTCGTAGCCAAGATTGTTTTTTGATCGATCCAGCCGGTAATAGATCTCCAACAGGGGGAGAGCAAGGTTACCGGCAATGCTTGTTCGGCGCGGGTCTCCCGACCCCTCGCGTGTTCGGCGCGGGTCTCCCGACCCCGCCGAAGCGGACGACCGAAGGTCTCCCGATTGACGGACGACGGCATATGCACGCTCGTTTGTCGGATCAACGTCCGCGAGTCGTTTCAGGATGAATGCTTCCGCCAGGTCTGTGTGGAACGGTTGGGTGAGCGTCTCTGGAGACCTTCGGTCGTCAGTTTCGGCGGGGTCAGGAGACCCGCGCCGAACAGAGGGCGTTGCGGCGGGGTCGGGAGACCCGCGCCGAACAAGCCGAACAACTTCTGGAGACCCGCGACTGGCATCCGCAATGTTCCAGCGAGGATCTGAGGCAATGACGACGCCCCCGACGATCGCTCGATCGAGTTCGCCACGTTGCAGGGCTCGAACTGCCAGTTCGAGAGCGACCGTTTCGGAGTTATCACCGCACGAGATCGTAAAGCTGGGACCGCCGACATCGAATTCCCGAGCCAGTCGACTCGCGACAATCCCTCCGAGATTTCCCATGACGCGATTGGGCGTCAATGGTGGACCAGCTGCTGCCTTAAGCTGGTTGATCCATTGCGCCAGTTGATCGGCATTGAGGTTCATGCCCAGTTGGGTTGCCCAATGTTCGGCATCCTGCTCGATCGACCAGCGGAAATGGAAATTCGTGGTGTTGGGGTCAAGTTCGATCCCGATGAAGACCCCCGTTCGATTCGAGAGTTCCAGCGAATCTGCGTGTGGGGCAACATTAGCCGTTCTCCCTGGTAGACCGGCATCCTTGATCGCCCCCGCTGCCACCTTCAGCATCAACTGCTGCTGCGGCAGCATGTCCTGCATTTCCAAAGGGGGAATGCGGAATCGCCCCATCGGCATTTCAACGTCCGTGATGCCACACCCGCTCGCCGATGTCGCTGCGAGTGATGAGTTGCCTGATTTTCCGGAGGCGATTTCTGTCCGGTACCAGTTGGATTGATTCACACCCCACCAGTTCAGCTCGACAGATTCGGGCGGACGCCCCTGGAACGCATTCGACTGAAACTGCTGTCGGGATGTCCAGCTTCCTGAGTGAAGATCCATTCCGACGATGGCAGTGGGAATTTGCGAAGATTCGATGTGACCGACGGAAGGGCTTTCAAGGCTTGTTGCCGCCTCATTCACACCCTGCCATTCCTCGATCAGTACATGAGCGTTAATCCCGCCGAACCCGAACGCATTAATTGTTGCGCGACGTGGGATGGGGTTTCCTGATGCAGGATCGTGATTGGGTCGAGCGATCCACGGCTCTGCCTGGCTGAGAACCCGGAACGGACTCGTCGGCTGAGCGAGCTTTTCCGCAGGCTGCCGAAAGTTCGCGGTGGGAGGCAACGTCCGATGCCGTAGTGCGAGCAGAACCTTCATCAATCCTGCCGCACCAGCACCTGTCAGCAGATGCCCAACGTTTGACTTCACCCCGCCGATGACGCACTGTTGAGGCCGCGAAGACTCATGCTCCCAGAGTTGGTGCAGGCTATTGATTTCAACGGCATCACCAACAGGTGTCCCGGTTGCGTGACATTCGATCAGATCGACGTCACTCGGTTTCCAACCAGCCTGTTCATAGGCCGACCGCATCGCACGAAGCTGACCTTCCGAATGAGGAGCCAGCAGATTGGCTCCGCGATCATTTGACAGGCCAATTCCCGCGATGACTCCATAAATATGATCACCGTGAGCAACGGCATCGCTGAGACGTTTCAGGACGAATACACCAGCACCTTCACCCACGACGAGACCATCAGCTTCGGCACTCAGCGGTGCACAGCAACCACGACGCGACAGTGCCTGAAGTTGCGCAAACCCCATCTGCGTGTACTGACAATCGGGCCGCGACATTCCACCCGCCAGCATCGCATCCGCGCGATAGGACAACAGTTCCTCAGCCGCGAACTTCAGTGAATACAACGACGACGCACAGGCTGCATCGAGCGTGAATGCGATCCCTCCCAACCCCAGCCCTTGAGCGATCAGGCTGGAAGGAAGTCCCGCCGCAAATCGATTCAGGGGGTGCCAATCGCTGCGCCGTAGACTCGCCTTTAATCGAGCGACTGCGGCTGGGTCAGATAGTGAATTGTGCCCCTGCGGCGATTGACCATCACGCGAGCAGGCTGCAGCAGCGGTGTCAATCAATCGCTCAACAAATGTCCGTCCGAGGACATCGCGGCAGATGGCAGAAGTCGATTCTGTCGGGAGAGCGATGTTGCCAAGGATGACTCCCACTCGCGAACGATTGACGTGAGACAATTGACGGGCATCACGAAATGCCGCCCGGGCGGCGTACAGTCCCAGGTGAAACATCGGGTCCAGCCGCGACAGCAATTCTCGCGGCAGGTCGAGTCCTTCCGGGTCAAATTGAAACCCTTCGATGAAGCAGCCCCATGTCGAATAGACGCGATCAGGCTGCGGCGGCCAGGGGGCATAGGCTTTGTCTGGAGAGAGATACCAGCGACCTTCGGGAACGGGTCGACCGGCGTCCTTTCCGGCTGCGATGTTTTCCCAGAACGTGGACAGATCGGGTGCGCCCGGAAAGATTCCTCCGATGCCAACGATGGCGATCCGTTCCGAACTGTCATTTCGAGGCATTTGGGTTCCGAGTTTATCTGACGGCAAAAGCTGCCGGTTCTGTCCAGAGTCAGGTTGAGGCCATCGTCCCATCGCAGGATCGTGCACACATTGCCCATCATAGTCAGCCCCAACTACGCACTCCAACCACCCTTCTGCAATCTGCCAGCAGACGTATCCTTACGATCGTGAGAACCGTTCAAGTCGGAACCCCCGGCGGACCGATGCCAGACTGATACGTGGATGAATTCCTGTTGATCCGAATCCCCGAGATCTCAAAACGACTCAGGGCGGTGCCACTGAAATAGGCGAGGGATAATGCGACGCGGCATGATTTTCAGTCTGTTCCTGGCGAGTTGCCTGGCGACCGGATGTCGTTGCTGCAGCCTTTTGAACCCATACGCCAACGCCGTCGACGACATCAACGATACCCACGTCTATTTTGACAACTGGTACAATCCCCGACTGGATGTCAGTCGAGCCGGCAAGCCAGACTGGTGCGGACCGTTTAACAGTCGCATCGGCAGAAACATCTGCTATCTCGGCTGTTACGACAGATACGACGACTGCAACCTGTACCCGCCATCGCATCCGTACACGTATCCGGGAAGCTCACTTCCCGGGCCGTCGACGTCGCCGGTGATGCAAGAACCCCAGACGCCAACTCCGGCACCTGCGCCAATGCCTGCCAGCATTGACTGAGCATCGCAAAAAAATGTGGCGAGACTCGACACGCATCATCGACGGAGAGGATGACAGTCAGCATCGAAGCACATGCCACGTCTGATAGAATTAACCCATCAGCCGGAACGCGTTAGCGTCCGGTTCCGTCTGTTGTAGCGCGTCATCATGTGTTTCGGCTCCCCTGTGGGCTGAATGCCCACAAACGGCTGACAATTGCGACATCGCCACTCAACCGACTGCCAGAGACAAAGAAGTGGGTAACATTGACCTGATCCAGCAGTCGCGGCTGTTCCGTTTTTTGCGGACTTTTTTTCGGAGCGGCGCGACTTGGCGTCTTGGTTGTTTCCGTGTTTTTTGAGACACCGCAGTTGACGCACCTCGTTCCTGTGCCCAAAATTCAGTCAGATCAACAGGTTCTGCCGTTCAAGCTACTCCCAACAACTATGAGTGTCACTGAGTTAGGCGGATGCGTCGCCAGCATAGGCGGAATTCTTGCCAGAATAGACGGAATTGGAAAATTTCCAGAAAAGAAAGATTCCGTCTAATTATAGTTAGCCCAAGTAAAGGAAGGCACAGCCCGTGTCGCCGAGTATTCTGAGTGCATCAACACGTACCGGGTGTGCGGCATTGTCTGTCGCCACCTCAGTGCCGCCCGCTTCCGAGTGTCTATGGTGGACTTGCCCAAGAAAAGTGGGCGCGAGGAGAGAGATTAGACGGCCTGCTCG
>JBAWWJ010000016.1:0-61161 GCA_037146815.1 Planctomycetota bacterium | reverse complement strand
CGCGCTAAAGCTGTTTTGAATAATGTGCAATCAGAGTGATACACTACACTAGCGCCCTGCGGCGGATGGTCCAACCTGAATTTTTCGCTGGGACGAGGCACTTGCTCAAATAAAAAACTCCCGAAGTCTCGCTGAGGCTTCGGGAGTCATATTTGTCAGTCGAACAACTTCAACTATTCTTTTGCGGCATCCCACCACCAGCGGCCAGCGGGAAGTTCAGGAGCTTTCGCGGTCTTGGCGAGGCTTCCCAGGCGTGGGGATTCGTGATTCAACTTGGGATCTTTGGCAACCGACATGACGTCGCCACGGACACCGCCAGCGACTTGAACAACAATGTCGCGACCATTGTAGACTCGGTGATTGACCACGGAATCAATTTCTTTCGGAACAGCATAGTGAGCTGTCGCATACTCACCGCGTGGCGTGAAGACACCCAGATCCCAGCCCGATTTGGTATTCAGCTTTTCATTCTGGATAATCGCCGAAACCAGAGCGAGGTCGAAAATATTCTGCATGTCGGCAAACACTGGATCACGGGTCGCCAGCTTGTCGTAGTTCGCGGTGAAGTTCTGTGCGAACGCCCGGTTGGTCGGTTCCGATTGGCCGGTCGGAACATGCTTTCCTTCGGCTGTCAGGAACTGGTTTTCAGACTGGCACAGAACCGATGAGCCATGAATCTCAAATACGGTCTTGTCGGTGCTGTGAGAAACGGCATCGTACTTCATCGTCAACCACCAGCGCAGAGCATCCATCGACTGGACATTCTTTGGCTGATTTGCAGCGAGCAGATCAAAGTAGCTGGGGATCTCTTTGCCAGCTTCCAGCTTGTCGATCCCGATCAACTTCATGCGGTAGTCGGCTTCGACGATGACGCGAGCGACACGGCTATCGGTGGGGATACCCCAGATTTCGATGTCCTGTCGTCCCAGCTTCTGCTGCAACTGATTGACCCAGTTCTTCACGGAAGAAGGACTCAGTGGTCCACGGGCATTTGATTTCTGGACAAAGTCAGTCAGGGCACGAACGCCAGCATCACGCGTATTGATCGAGCAGCCGAAATCAGCATCGCCGCGGGCGAAGGTTCGCAGTACGGTGACCAGATCGTCGAGTTGCAACGTGGGGCGACCCGAGGTTGCACTGACGGGCTGTCCCTGGGCGTTGTAATTCCAGGCTTCGGCCGGTCCACCAATCACGATTTCGTGTGATTCGGGGAAGACCATGATGTACTTGATTTGCGACAGTCCTGCCAATTGGGCCATGGTTTCGGGAACGGGCAGGCCTTCTGCAATCCGCTGAGCCACAGCTTTTTCGAGTCGGGTCAGCGAGACCAGTCGCAGATCAGACCGGCGTGCGACATCGGCATTCAGGTCAGCCTTGCGCGACTGAGCCCCCAGCGATGCCAGCGTGCCGTTCTGTTCTTCGGTGGACAAACGATGTAGCAGTCCAGTCGGAGCGACGCGAACCCCATAGGGGTATTCGGTCATGGCTCCACCTTCCTGATCGATCACCATCCATTTGCCGTCCGTATTCTGCTGAATCATGTTCATCAGCGTCTGGAAGTCGGCCATTGAACCGCCACCGCCAAAGCCGGTGCGGCCCTGTTGAGTACCGCCAGCGATACCACGCTGAGTTCGGGAAACTCGCGGCATGACTGCCGTAACGGGTTCGCCAGCAGCCTGTTGAGCCGTTGCGATATTCTGAATCAAGGTGGCCTGTTGAGCCGGATCATTGACGCGACGGGCGACATCGATCGCCGGTCCGAATTCACCAGCGGCCAAATGGGCAGCGACGCGGCCAGCGGCATCGGCTGGCGGGTTTGCCGCCTCAACCAGCCCCGACATTGCCACGACAATACTAAGGCCCGCGATCATTTTGCTGAACGCGGCCCGGCAACGCTGCGCGAACATTGTGGAAATGGTGAAGCTGGGGCGAAGCATGAACAGGCTCCTTGGTGCGGAGACATAACGCGAAATGACAACCGCGCAGATCACGGTTGTTCGTCGAATTAGAATCGTCCGTTGGCCAGCAGGTGTCAAGAAGATTCCGCGAAATCCGCCGTTCGCCAGCAGTCTCGTGCTCGACCATCCAATTATCCGGGACTGCCGCTAGAATACTGTTCTGAAGCCTGCATGGAACCGCATGCATGGCGAGCCCTAACGGAAAACTTTGCCTGAGACGCAGAATTTCTCAATGAGCGATCTGGAGCAGACTGGTGCCTGAGTTACCCGAGGTCGAAACGATGGTGCGCGGGATTCGACCTTTCGTCGAAAATCGCCGTATTCTCGACGTCATTTCCTGCCCCACTCATTGTCGTCCGATCACGATCACCCCCCCGTTCAAGTCGATGGTGAAAGAGTCCGTAGGGCAAACAGTTACTTCCGTCAGTCGACTCGGAAAACGGGTTGTGCTGAATTTGTCGAATCAATCGAATGTGGTGATTGAGCCGCGAATGACGGGTTTAATGCTGCTGGCGAATGCTCCGGATCAGGACCACCTGCGGATTGAATGGCAGTTCGAAGGCGAGCGAGAATTCAATTCCATCTGGTTCTGGGATCGGCGCGGCCTGGGGACTGTCCGTCTTTATCGACCCGGCGAAATTGAGCAGGTCTACGGCCCAGATCAGCTTGGCCCGGATGCCCTGGTGTTCACGATTGATCAATGGCGGGAACGACTAAAAGGGACCCGTCGCGAGGTCAAAGTCGCGTTGCTGGATCAACGACTTGTCGCTGGCATTGGCAATCTGTACGCCAGTGAGATCCTGCATGTCGCGGGAATCAACCCCCAAAAGAGTTGTCAGAAGCTGACAAAACCACAAATCGAACGAATTGCGGAGGCGACTCGCCAAGTCCTCGAACGGGCGATTGAAACGGAAGGTTCTACTCTGGGAGATGGAACCTATCGCAATGCTCTCAGCCAGAGTGGCCAGTACCAGAATGAACACCGCGTCTATATGCGCGAAAGCCAATCCTGCCCCACCTGTCAACGCGGTACCATCGTGCGACTTGTGCAAGCCCAGCGTTCAACGTTCTACTGTCCGAAATGCCAGCGTTAGATTTTTGCTGCAGGTCAGGTTTTCAATCTTTCCTGCGAGTCAATCTCGAATTGGATCTGTTTTCATGCTTCCTCGAATCGTGCTATTCTCGTTGGTCATCATTTTACTGGCTGGTGTCGTTTCTGCTGCCGATGCTCCGGTCAGCTTTGTACGCGACATTCGGCCAATTCTGGCTCGCAACTGTTTTGCGTGTCATGGGCCGGATGACAAACATCGTGAAGCAGAACTACGGCTGGATACTCGCGAAGGTGCCTTGGCAGCGCACGATGGCAAACAGGCTGTTGTCCCGAAGGACGCTGACAAGAGTGAGCTGGTTCGACGGATCATCTCGACCAACGCTGACGAACAGATGCCTCCTAAAGATTCGGGGAAATCGCTCACGCCGGACCAGATCGCCATCCTGAAACGCTGGATTTCCGAAGGGGCTCCCTGGGGGACTCACTGGTCGTTCGAAAAGCCCGTCAAATCAGCCATCCCCGCAGTCAAGGATGCAAAGTGGCCGGCTTCCGATCTGGATCGGTTCATTCTTTCTCGCCTGGAACAGGAAGGTCTGACACCTTCGCCCGAGGCTGACAAACACACCTTGGCCCGGCGTGTCTCGATCGACCTGACCGGCTTGCCCCCCGAATCTGCGATCCTGGAAAAGTACCTCGCCGATAATTCTCCCAAAGCCTACGAAACACTGGTCGACGAACTGTTGAAGTCACCTTCCTATGGTGAGCGTTGGGCACGCATGTGGCTGGATCTCGCTCGTTATGCCGACACCAAAGGTTATGAAAAGGATCTGGCACGAACCGTCTGGCGTTACCGCGACTGGGTCATCGAAGCATTTAATAATGACATGCCCTACGACCAGTTCACTCGCGAACAACTGGCAGGAGATCTGCTTCCCAATCCAACGCTGGAACAACAGCTTGCGACGGCTTTTCATCGTAACACCATGGTGAACGACGAAGGGGGAACGGACAACGAAGAGTTTCGCGTGGCGGCCGTCAAGGATCGCGTCGATACGACGATGCAGGTCTGGATGGGACTGACATTCGGTTGCGCGAAGTGTCACAGCCACAAATACGACCCGATCACTCAGCGGGAATATTATCACTTCTACGCGTACTTCAATCAGACCGAAGATGCTGATGACTTTGATGAGCGTCCGAAGCTGGCGACACCGACTCGCGAACAATCGGAAAAGCTGGCCAGAACGCGAGAAGAAATTGCTCGCCTGGAAGCCTTGCGAGACGCTGCCACACCAGAGCTGACGGCATTTGCAAATGAGTGGGCTGCCAAAGTCGGATCCACGAGTGGCTGGGTTGTCCCCGTCCCGAAAGAGCTGACGGCTGCAAGTGGTTCAACCATGAAACGCCAGGATGATGGATCGATTCTGGTTGAGGCAAAGTCTCCCGCAAAAGAAACGTACACCGTTGTCGTGCCGATCGCCGCCGGGCGATTGACCGGGATTAAACTGGAGGCATTGCCGGACAAATCGCATCCCAAGGGGGGAGTCGGGCGTTCCGTCAATGACGGCAATTTCGTACTCAGCGGCATCAAAGTCGGATTGCGTAGTACCGCCGGGGGGGCGGTCAAGGAGATCCCGCTGAGCGGTGCCAAGGCAGATTTCTCACAGAATGAATACTCGGTTGAACAGGCATTCAAGAATCCCGATTACAACAAACGAGGCTGGGCGGTGTCACCTCAACTGACTCAGCCGCACAGGGCACTGTTTACTCCGCCAGAAGCTGCGACGATTGACGCGGAAATGGAACTGGTTGTGACTCTCGATCATCAATTCGAATTCAGTTACCCCGGATTCAGCCTGGGGCGATTCCGATTGTCGGTGACTGGTGACGATTCGCCAACATTGGATGCCGCAGTCCCCGATGCAATTCGTGCGATTGCCAAACTGCAACCGGCGGCAAGAACGGCCGAACAGCAGTCCCAACTGGTGAAGCACGTCGCGGGTTTTGCTCCTGCAACTCAACAGGTACGTGATCAGATCGCGAAGCTGCAGCCCGAATTGAATTTGCCGGTACCTCAGACGCCGATCTTACGGGAACTGCCGGAAGGAAAGCGGCGAGTGACGAAGATTCATTCCCGCGGCAATTTCCTGCAACCGGGTGATGTGGTTGAGCCCGCTGTACCGGCGAATTTCCATCCGCTTCCGGCGGATGTTCCGAAGAATCGCCTGGGTGTCGCCGCTTGGCTGACGGATCGCAACAATCCATTGACCGCGCGAGTCGCCGTCAATCGAGTCTGGTCACAGTTCTTTGGATCGGGGCTGGTGGAATCGCAGGAAGACTTTGGATCTCAGGGGCAATCGCCAACTCATCCGGAACTCCTGGACTGGCTGGCGGTCGATTTCATGGGATCGCCGAACGATCCCTCGTCACGTCCCTGGTCGTTCAAGCGGCTTTGTAAGTCCATTGTCATGTCGGCGACGTATCGACAGTCGTCACGAGCTACCGCGGCAATGCTTGAGCGGGATCGCTTCAACAAGCTGCTGGCACGCGGACCACGGTTCCGTCTCGAAGCGGAAATGATTCGCGATAATTCGCTTGCGGCAGGTGGCCTGCTCAGCAAGAAAATGTACGGCCCCTCGGTGATGCCGCTGCAGCCCGAAGGGATCTGGCAGTCGACGTACAACACGACGAAATGGGAAACGAGCAAGGGTGAAGACCGCTATCGACGCGGTTTGTACACGTTTATCAAACGGACAACACCGTACCCCGCCATGACCACGTTCGATGCCCCCAGCCGGGAACTCTGTACTGTCCGGCGGATCAACACGAATACGCCGTTGCAGGCGCTGGTTACGTTAAACGATCCGGCTTTCGTGGAAGCCGCTCAGGGACTGGCCCGCCGCATGGTGAAGGAAGGGGGAGCGCGCCTGGAAGATCGGATCGCCAGGGGATTGGAATGGACGCTGGTCCGCCCGGCCCAGCCGAATGAAATTGCGGTCCTGACGAAGCTTTACGAGAATCGCAAAGTCTACTACGTAGCGCACGCTGACGAAGCGGCGAAGTTTGCAACTGACCCCCTGGGTCCAGTTCCAGACGGAATGGATCCGAAAGACCTGGCGGCACTGACCGCTGTCGCGAATGTGATTCTGAATCTGGATGAGTTCGTCACCCGAAATTGATCGGATCAGCACGCGATCACGGACAATTACGACGAGAATTCTTCGACTTGGAACCCACCGTGATACTTGCACAATTTGCGTCGGGGCCTCCGATCGAGATTATCGTCGTACCTGTGGTGGCTATGTTCTGGCTCATCACGATTACTGTTCTCACGCGATTCATGCCACGTTCCTCCCGACTGGCCTGGTTTGGTTTGATTTTCGGTGCGATTGCGATGGAGGGGGGAATCTTATTGCTGCGATGGACTCTGGTCTCAGGCCAACCATTACTCCGCATGAGACTGTGGGGCACTGCCTGGTTGACGGTGTTTCCATCCGTAATTCTGTTAGCCATTGCGTGGCACTCGTTGAGAATTCCGCGGGATTCGGCTGCCGAGCGCTCCTGGTCTGTTTGGAAACCGATTCCCGGACTACGACCCTACGCGGTCACTGTTATTTTCGTGACCGGTATTCAACTTCTGCTGGGAGTGCGAGACATTGAAAAGTGGAAGAATGATTCACGAACCCAAGCGTTGCAAAATCAGGCCTACTGGAATTCCGTCAACGTCAAGAAGAATCTCGCGGACCGTCGATTTTCCATCGGCTACCCACGACGCGAGATCTCGTTTTATGATCACGGCTCGAAGTGTTATGCCTGGACCTCGTCTAAAGCTGTCGCACTGGATCTGCATGCGGGTCGGGAGTTGCACAGGATCGACTTACCGCCCGGCAATATGTGGAGTTCCTTTGCCTGCTCGAACGACGGACAGATTCGTGCGGCATTCGTTTCTGCGAAGGACCATCAGCGGCTGGTGCTGATCAGCGATTCGGGCGAGATTCAACGTGAGGTTCATCGAACGAATCGACCAGGATCTTCTTTCCCGGATCTCTTTGCAATCCCAAGCCTGCCAGAGCGTGGGACACGAGCCTGGGGTGAACACGTAGTTGCCGTTGATGGCGACCACATCAACGAATTGGCACTTTGGGATCTTGAATTGGGAACAGTACTGGCACGATTCCGGTTGTGGGCTGCACGGGGATACGCCCCAAGTGAGGACTTGGGCACTCTCGCAGTTTTTCATCGGGATTACAGCACAGGTGGTGTGCAATGGATTAATTCCCACAACGGTGCTGTCTTGTACCAGGCGAAGCTTTCTTTTCCGCCCGCCGTGATCAACCGAAGAATTCCCGCTGCGATCGACTCATCAAACAGACGCTTTGCCTGCGCCAGCGAGATCTTTCTATTCGTCTGTGAATTTGACGAGCAAGGGATGCTTCACGAGAAGCGCCGCCTGACCACGGCGGTGGATGTTGTCGAAATGAAATTCAGCCCCGATGGTCAACGTCTGGCCGTTTACGGTCCAAAACATGGCATTGAAATCTTTCAGCTTACCGACAAGCCGACAACCAGGGTGCCGATCAAAGTCGAATTGAACGATGAATATCGAATCCCGATCTTCGCTCCCGATCTGAAAACGCTGGTCGTTTCTGACGGTGACGCAATTTTGCGTTACAGTGTCAGCACGGGAAAGGAATTGTTTCGCGAAGTGTCGGTGGAATAGATTCTGCGCGAAACGAATTTCGACGGCAGGCGCGCTGCTCGAGGGTTTAAAATCTCAGAAAGATTCGCTCACCATCTCCGCCCCCCCTACTAAAAACACCACTCGATTCGGATGGGCGCGGTTACAGGGTTGTCGCGTTCAAGGTCATGTCCTGGGCCGCAATGAAGTCACCTGATGCGGTCAAACGATTTCATCGTGCAGTCGAAGCGGCGGCCCGATTGTTGTCCCCTCCGAACAGGTTCAGACGGATGAATTGACAATGATCCTCTGCCAGATTGACGAAGGAACCGGTGACATCCTCAAGGATTCATCCGGCATCAGCGCCACGGAAAAATTGTCGGCGCGACTTGGATCAAACCAGATTGATGTCTGATGGTGTTTCGAGTTCTATCAAGCGACCCGCACGGCAGACGGGGGGCATCGATGTCGCCAGGGTCTGCGCCGAAGTTGATACCAGATCAGGAGAACGGCGCGGAACTTGTGCCAGTTTTCACTCAAAAAGTCGTCCGAGGCCAGCCAGCTTTGTGAATCAATCGTCCACTGTTCCCGGTTGTGGGTGCAGACGGTAAGATATTCCGCAACGCCTGACCGTAATGGAATTTTATTCGAGACTAACGGATCTCCGTCAATGACTGCCCCTTCACGTATCCTGATTGCAGACGACAATCTGCAGAACTGCGAATTGCTCGACGCCTATCTGGCGGACGAGCCATTTGAGATTGAGATGGCTCACGATGGACAGGAAACCTTGAACAAGGTTGCCGAATTCCGGCCGGACCTGATCCTGCTGGATATCATGATGCCCAAAGTCAGCGGATACGAAGTTTGCAAACGATTGCGGGCCGATGCCGCAACGCGCGATATCCCGATTCTGATGGTCACGGCGCTCAATGAACTGGGTGACATCGAACGAGCTGTGCAGGCAGGTGCTGATGATTTCCTGACCAAGCCCGTTCATCGCATTGAACTGACCACGCGGGTTCGTTCGCTGTTGCGAGTTCGTCATTTGACGAATCAGCGTGACCGGTTGCTGGCTTATCTGGAAGAAGTCGACGGTGAGGCGGTCAAGACGCTCGGCTTGAAGTAACGGCTTGAAGTCATCGTTAGCTTAACAGTGGCAGTACTTCACCATCGCAGATTGGTAGTGGCCGGTTGAGCATGTCTCGCAATTCGGCTCGAGGTGAGATTCCCATTGCCTGAAAGATGGTTGCGTGGACATCCGGTGGTGTGCAGGCCAAGGCCTTGGGGAAGGCTCCCTTGCTGTCGCTGCTACCATAGACTTCTCCTCCACGAACTCCACCCCCTGCCATGGCGATGGAATAGGCGTAAGGATAGTGGTCTCTCCCAGCCGCGCCATTGATTTGCGGCGTCCGGCCAAAGTCTGTCAGGACGACCACCAGCGTCTGATCCAGGGTTCCTCGATCCTTCAGGTCTTGTAACAAGGCTGACGTGCCGCGATCGAAGACCGGCAGCAGGCGGTTCTTCAGGCGATTGAAGTTGTCTCCGTGAGTGTCCCACATGTCGCCCGAGGCCCCGTTCAGATCTCCGGCAGCACAGCAGACCTGGACAATCGGAACACCCGCTTCTGTCAGTCGTCTCGCCAGAAGCAAACTGTGCCCGCCGATGTGTTTTCCGTACGATTCGCGCACCTTGGGATCTTCGCGTTCAAGATTATACGCTTCTTTGACGCTCGCTCCCGACAGGATGTCCTCTGCCAATTCCTGGAAATGCTGGTAACCGCCATGCTCAGTCGTTCGGCGCGAGGGATGATCGAGTGACGCCAGCAGACCGCGACGCGAGGTCAAACGCGGTAGATCGACATCGTTCAAATTCAAAACCTCAGATCCGAGCGACCGCGAAACGCCTTCGAACTGATCGCCGCTGGGAGTTCGCATGATGATCGGATCCGATTGAACCCCCAGCCAGCCTCCGTATTCACCCGCTTGCAGCGTTCCATTGTCGACGAGCGGATAGGGCAATCGGACTGCGGAGGGAACACCACGGGGAGCGGTTCGAAATCGGGAAACCATGGCGGGAAGAGATGGCCAGTCGTCGCGCATCGGCGCGATATTGCCAGCACGCGGCGGTTTGTGTCCTGTCAGATTCCAATACATTCCGCGACCGTGAGCGGGGTCGTCATGATGGATCGAGCGGATGATGGTCAGCTTGTCGGTATGTTGTGCGAGCAGCGGCAGGTGTTCCCCGATTTCGATGCCCGGGACAACGGTCGAAATCGGTTTGAATTCGCCACGAATTTCACTCGGCGCATTCGGTTTCAGATCAAACGACTCCAGATGGCTGATCCCACCCCAAAGATAAACAATGATGCACGACTTGGCCTTGCCAGCAGTGATCGCAGACTGATCCGCCGAGGCCTGAAGAAGCTGCAGATACCCGGGAAGCGACATTCCGCAGAGCGTGGCGCTGGTCGCCAACGCTCGACGTCGCGAAACACAAACATCCTGAATCAACGGCATGGTCTCAGGCCTTGGCGGGAGTATTCATCGGAAGTGGCTTCTCGCAGGGGCAACGACAGTTGCGAGAGCCAGCTTTCGGGACGCTTAGAATAGCCGTTGTCCCGGACGTTCCGATAGTCCAAACGTTGGAATGGTCTGTCCGCAGTCGCAGAGCACGAATGATGCTTGTAGGAATGGAGACGTTGGAAACTTGACCTGGTTCAGCCGATTTCACAGGGAGACTCGCTTTCCAAATCGCTTTCGCAGCAGCGACCGGCTTTCGTTCGAGAACGAATTTCCAAAGAGTGAAAGCGACTGAAGACTCTCAAGTGATGCGGCATGGGCGAGTGCTTCGGCACCGGCGTTGCCAATTTGCGTGTCGCACAAGCCCAGCGTGGTGAGTCTTGTGAGTGTTTTCGAAGATGCAATGGCGACTGCGCCGTCGTCACCGACGTCGGCGAAGTCCAGATGCAAGCTGCCCAATTGCGAGAAGACCGTGGATTTTGCGAGGGCCTGGATTCCGGCTGTTCCCAGTTGATTGGCACCGGCGGACAATTCCACCAGATTTCTCAGCAGCCGGGCCTTTGCCAGGGCTCGAATTCCGTGGGAAGTGAGTCGGTTGTACGAAACATCGAGTGCCGTGAGCGTCTTCAGCGGCGAAGCTGCTGCGAGGGCCTCGGCTCCCGCATCTTCCATGAAGTTCCCTTCGAAATACAATGAAAGAAGTGGTGAGACCAACGAGCGCAGGAACCGAACACTCGCATCAGGTCCAAAGTCATTGCCACCAATACTGAAAACCGTGAGACCATTGAGAATCGATGATCCCGCCAAAGCGATTCCTCCGTCGGGCCCAACATGGTTGTTACGCAGGCTGAGGTAACTGAGGTTTCGCAGGTAAGGTGACTGAGCCAGTGCCGCAACCCCATCCGCCGTAATCCGGTTTTCTTCAAGCTGCAACTTGCGAAGACCCTTCAGATGGGGCGACTTCGCGATTGCCTGGGCCGCGGAAGCTCCGAGGTTGCATTTCCAGAAATACAACGCGGTCAGGTTTTTGAGATGGGACGATGCTACAAAACTTGAAACCGAATCGTCATCCAGCGGATTGTTCGAATAGTCCAGCAGATCCACTCGCTCCATCTCTACAGACTCGGCCAGCCTTGGCAGTGTTATTGTCGTTGCTTTGAAGTTGACGCGGTGCAGGGGAATTCGAGTGACCAGTTGCGATGCTCCGCGCAGCCAGTCCGAAACCTCGCAGCGAATTTCCGGAAAACCTCGATAAAACTGCGGGGATTGGTGTCGCGCCCATGCCGGAACTTCGTTGTTCCAGGTTTCGCCGTGCTTCTTCAGCAGAGTCGTTTCGCGACGCATCAGCTTTTGTTGCATCGTTTCATCGCTCGTCGAACTGGCGAGCTCAATCTGGATCCGGATGAACTCTCCGCGTGGATCCTTCTGGTCGCTCAACCATTGGGCATAGGCCAGGCGAGGTTCGTCGTTGTGCGGGTCGGCGACGATGGCCGCGCGGAATTCAGTCTCTAATGTCATCAATTCCCCTTTGATCCTACACGACAGATGGCAGGGCGCTGTGGATACGCGCTATTTCAGAGATTCCCTGAGATGTTCGATCTCGAATTTTAACGTCCTACTGAAAGTGGCGAGATCAGAACTGTGCATGACCAAGTTTCCGCCAGCCTGAGACCAGGCAATCTCACGTTCCAGACTGAGCCAGAAATGACAGCCGGCACCGACACCGTGTTCCCTGGCGATGCGGAAGATCGTCTGAACCGCTTCTTCAAATTTGGGATGATCGTATTGCTCGGGTATCCCCAGACTGCACGAGAGGTCGTGAGGACCGATCAACACCGCATCCAGGCCTGGGACCGAGCAGATCTCGTGCAGGTTTTCGATCGCAGGGGTGCTCTCGATATTGACGATCAGGATCTTGTCGCCGTTGCGCTGTTCCAGGTAGTCTCGTAATTCCGGCTCCAGCGAACCGGGATTGTGCAATGCTTCCTGAAGTCGGCGTCCCTTCAAAGGGCGCAGTTTCACGGCACCGACGAGACCTCGCACCTGATCCGCTGTTTCCAGGTACGGACCGATGATTCCACCAGCTCCGGCATCCATCGCTTTGCAGGCTTCGAAAGGATCATTGCTGGGAATCCTGACAACTGGGGGAATCCCCAATGCCTGATAGGTCTGGCAGATCCACGACAAAGTCTGTCGATCGATCGGAGTGTGTTCGGTGTCGACGAAGACGAAGTCGAGTCCCGCCTGCTTCACCAGATTTGGCCAGAGAGGCGATGTCGAAACCATCGCCGAAGAAAACACGCGCCGTCCGTCGTGTAATGCTTGAATGATCTCGCGTCCGTTCACATTGGCTTCCTGGTGAGAAAGGGGAAATAGTGGAAATTGAGTTAATGCCTCGTTCAGTCAACGTCGACAACTTGTCCAGTCCGGGCTGATTCCAATGCGGCTGCAAATGTCGCGTAAATTGCTCGACTGGTCTGGGCATCCATCAAAGTGGGGCCGCCTGTATCGATGGCGTGGGCGAAGTTGTCAGCGAGCAGAAAGTCGTTCTCACTGGCCACTCGACGCTGACGTGCCTCTTTAGAAGACTGGTTTCGATAATAGACGCCAACATCCGGCCGGGCCTCGTTCATCACAAGGGCTCCTGCGGTTCCGATGATATGCAGCTTGATCTCGCCGCCGCTGGGGTGACTTGCGAGTCCGATGCGGCCGATGGCCATTGTTGCGATCAGGCCATCCTCCATCGTCAGCGTGACACTCGCCAGGTCTTCGACACCATTATCCGCATGAACCTGATGAAAGTGGGCCGTGCTGCGGGCGAAGACCTGTCGTACACGAGCCCCTGTCAGCATCTGGATGTAGCCGAGCGGGTAAATCCCTTCGACGGCCAGTTCCCCCATCGGGGTTCGTCCAAGTCCTCCATCTGAACCATCGACGTGTGATGCAATCTGATGAGCGTACCAGTCCATCGGAGGATAACCCGGCTGTCGTGACCCTTTGGGGGGGCCGGCATCTTTGGCAAAGTAGAAGTCGACGTGAATTGATAACGGTTGTCCGATAGTTCCTGCCGCGATCTGTCGCTGTGCCTGCTGGATCGATGGCAATCCGTTGCGATTCCACATCAGAAATCGGACGTCTGCCTGTTGAATCGTGGCGACGAGCCGATCGCATTCTGACAGGCAGGTTGACATCGGCTTGTCCTGAATGACATGTTTCCTCGCCAAGGCCGCGCGGATACTCAGATCGCAATGTCGCTCCGCTTCGGAACTGACAATCGCCACCTGCACGTTGAAATCACGCAAGGCTCGTTCAATATCACGCACGTAGGGAATCTGCTGAGCGTCGGCAAACTGCTGATTGCGTTCGTGCATCCACTCTGGCACGTCTGCGTCATCCGCGACAACCGCGAGTTCGAATCTCGGATGCGTGATAACCCCGCGTGCCACGTAGTCATGTTTGGCGACACTGAGCACTGCACAGCGAAAGACCTGGTTCATCAAACGGATCCTTGCAGAGCCTGATCTGGAGAATGGACCTGGGAATCGAATGCGACTGGCGAGCGTCTGTCCAAAGATTGCCGGACTGTCGCTGCCAGTGCGCAGGTTTGTTCCCAACGTGCCAAGCCGCTTTCCATCGGGGAATGGGCACCCAGTCCCGTGACGAATTGCTGAATGAGCGTGACGAACGGTAACAACCCTTCGTCCGTCGAAGTTGCCTGAGCGATTCCACCAAGATAGGCCAATTGGCGGTTCGCATGGTCATCAACGTACATCGCGCCGTTGGCACAGATCGTTGAGAGCGACTGGTAGCCATCCCCCGGAAGCAGACAGTCGGCATAGTCCATCAGCGCCATTCCACCACCGGCAAATCCGAGGTGCACATGGATGGTGCCGCGAGTGTCGCCTTGTTGCGCCGAACGCTCAACCGCGAATACCACTGTCGGCGTCTGATCGGTCAACCACAACATCAGTTCCAGGTCACGGACCAGCGGTGCCGGTAAGTGGAATGAGTCGACAGTGCGCAGCCCCGGAGTTGATTCCCAGCGGTGACTTCGGATCAGACCGAATTGCCCCAGTTTTGAACCGCGAAGCTCATTGAAAATCAGACGCCGTGAAGGAAGGCCGTGATCCGAGTTTTCGATCTGGATGTGCACACCTCTGGAATTCGCTTGCTCGATGAGGGATTTCAAATCCGCGAGGGATGGCAGGACATCCGTCGCGATGAACATGTGCCTGCCAGCCTGGATCGTGTTCGCGATGAATCGAACATCTGGAGGAACGGTGCCGAAGCAGGCCACGGCATCACACTCGACTCCCGCGACTTCACCTGCAGGCAGATCTGGAAGTCGCGTTACGCTCGCCCCTCGTATTCGACGGGCAATTTCGTCAATTCGACTCTCGTCGAGACCACAGACCACCAGGCGAATCATGCCATTGACTCCGAAACTCTCGATCCCTGTGTGACTGACCACGATTGTGAGATTCAGGATTCTACACTGATCGAAGAGGCTTGCGTATTGATTGGTTCAGGCCATACGGTTCATGACTTACTCGTGGCGACTTTCAGGCAACGAATCGCCGTTTCTTCCCCGTCTGCGAAACTTCACTGTCGGGAATTGAGTCCTCGGGATCAGGCAGAGGACCATTCCACGCGAGCAGGATGACGAGTCCTGCGCTGACAACGACCGCCAATGGCATTCGGATCAGGATCAGTCTTCGCGATGCATTCGAGTTAAATAATCTCATGCTGAAATCGTCGCTCGGGGAAGATGAGAACGCAAGAGAGACTTGTGAAGTCGAAGGCAGTCCGTACGGGGTTCAGGGGTCAACCGTACGACGGACATCTTGTCCGTCGCGTATCTCGGTGGAATCGGGCTTTTGCACTCAGCAAGTGTTTGGGCTCGTGGCGCAGTGCAAGAGCCCAGTTCCATCGAGACAAGCTCGAAGGGGTGACAGAAGTGATGAACCCTGAGGCCGCGTCGCAGGCGACGGTAAACCGAGTCCCGTGCGACTACTGTTCCGGCGGTTCGAACTTGATGCAGGCGAGTGACAAGCGAATGGCATCGTAGGGGATCGATCCATTCAGAGCTTCGAAGATCGGCTTCAGGCGGTCGTCTGGAAGTTGTTTTCGGGCAGCGCGGACTTTGGCATGTGTTTCTGCGTCGACCCACGGGGCAGGATCGCTGATCTCCATCTGTTCGATGAACTCGGCCAGATATTGCGACACGGTTGAGACAGCTCGACTCAGCTTTGCACTCACTTCCGCGATCGACTTACCTTCTTGAAACATGTCGAAAGCGAGCTGACGGCTGGCATTGAGAGCGACCGCTTCCCGGGTCGGCTGAGATACGGGGGCGGCGGCTGCAGTCTGGCCACGTCCTTGGGTGTGACTGGCGATCGCTTCAGTGAAGGTGGCTCCGTATTCCGATGTCTTCTTGTCACCGACACCGTGAACCAGCCTGAAATCGGCCAGTGTGGTTGGCTTGCGGCGAGCCATGTCGCGCAGCGATGTATCGGCAAAAATAATGAATGGCGGGACATTGTGTTCTGTCGCCAGTTGACGACGTAGCACTCGCAACGCTTCAAACAGGTCGGTATCGACACCTTCCCACGAGGTGGCCTCGGGTTTTGTCGATCGCGAAGAGGCGGTCTTCTTCGCTGCTGGCTTCAACAGGCGTGGTGTCTGTTCGGCTCGCAACACCTGCCAGCCTGTGGGTGTCACGTGCAGGACGTTGTACTCCCCGACACGTTCCATGTAACCCTGAGAAGTCAGTTGCTCGATCCAGTCGCGAACGTTGGTCTTCTTTTCTTCTTTCAACAGTCCCCAGGTCGTCAGCTTGTCGTGACCGTTGTCGACAATCCTCGCTTCCTGGGAACCGGTCAGAACCTGTGCCACATATTCGGCTCCGTAGCTTTCTTTGACGCGTACGACACACGACAGAATCTTTTGGGCGGTGACCAGCGGATCAGAGACCAGATCGAGTTGATCGAGGCAGACATCGCACGCACCACAGTTTTCGGTTGTGTAGGTCTGCCCAAAGTGCTCGACCAGTACGCGATGGCGACAGACGACCCCGTTGCAGAACCGTTCCATCGAACGCAGGCTGTCGTCCGCCTGACGGAAGGCGTCCTCGGGCAGATCTCCCAGCATCTTTCGCCAGGTGATGAAGTTGGCGACCCCCCAGATCAGCCAGCACGACGCTTCCAGTCCGTCACGCCCGGCGCGGCCTGTCTCCTGCTGATAATGTTCCAGCGATTTTGGTGCCCCGGTATGAATGACATAACGGACGTTGGATTTGTCGATTCCCATTCCGAACGCGACAGTGGCCACGACAATCTGAATATCGTCGTTCAGGAATTCATCCTGATGCCGGTTCCGCTCAACGTCGCTGAGTCCCGCATGATAGGGCCGCGTCTTGTAACCCGCGCGACTCAAGACCTCAGCCAGTTCATCGACTTCACGACGGCTGATGCAATAGATGATCCCTGACTCTTTTGGATTGGCATCAACGACAGAACGGACCTGCTTCAACAGGTCATCGCGCCGGGCGACTCGATAAACCAGGTTCGGACGATCAAACGATCCGACCAGCATCTCGGGCGATTTCAACCCCAATTGCTCGATGATGTCCTGCCGCACCTGTTCCGTCGCGGTTGCGGTGTAGGCATGCACGCCGATGTTCGGAAAGTGATCACGCAGTTGCTTCAGCATCCGGTACTCGGGACGAAAATCATGTCCCCAGGCACTGATGCAATGAGCCTCATCGATGGCGATGAACGTCACGTTTGCGTTCGACAGGAAGTCGAGCATCTTGTCGGTACACAATCGTTCCGGAGCAACGTACAGCAGCTTCAGTTCCCCGGCACGAATGGCCGAAGCGACGCGCTGGCGTTCTGACGCCGATTGTGAACTGTTGACGCAGGCGGCCGGGATTCCGCATTCCCGCAACGCATCGACCTGATCTTTCATCAGCGAAATCAGCGGGGAAACGACAATTGCCAGCCCAGGCATTGTGACCGCAGGAGCTTGAAAACAGATCGATTTCCCGCCACCCGTGGGAAGGACGACGACAGAATCGCGATGGGCCAGAACCGCCTGCATCGCTTCGGCCTGCAGCGGACGAAATGAATCGTAACCCCAATACTTGAGCAATGCGGCTCGAAGTGGAGTCAGCGTGGCGGCGGTCGGATCAAGCGTACTGGTCACAAAAAGCTCATCTGCAAAACGGATCGGGTGAATTTTCTCTGAAGGATACTGCCCGGGATGACTGATCGGTAACAGGTTGGGTGATATTTGTGAACTGGTCCGGCAGGAGTGATTTTGGAAACCTTATCAGCCGGTACGCGTCAGCGTCCGGTTTCAGGTTTCAGGTTTGGGGTCGAGTCAATCGGAAATCACACATCAAATGCCGACGAGGGTCTGCGATCACTGGCTTCTCTACCCTTCAGCTTTAGAAACGCAGAGATCGCGGAGGAAAGGCAAGTTGGTGATTTTATTCTCCTGTCTTAGCTCAGCGAACTCCGCGTCCTCTGCGTTTCTAAATCGTTCTTGGGGTCAGGAACCTCGCGCCGATCTCACAAACCTGATTCAAAAGAATGATATCGCGATTTGCGGCGGACGTGTAGAATTCCAGTGTCCAGAAATCAGGCGATTCCTATGCAAGTCGGATGGCCTTCCCGGGTCATCAACGAACTGGGCCGTGCGTGAGAGTTGAGAGGCTGGAGACTAGCCGTGTCAGATCATCGAAGTCGTGATGAAGTCATCGTTTCGGAACACTTGTCCGAACTGCGGGGCAAGGTCCGGATGCTGACATGGATCTCGGGCCTCTCCTGGACGATCCTGATCCTGTTCGGCGGCCTGCTGGTTACCGGGTTCTTTGACTGGATGATTCACTTCGACGATCCCGGCCTGCGTCTGGTCATTGCCGTCGCATTGCTGGTCGCTGTCTCGGCCATAGCGTGGCGGCAATTGATCCAGCCGTTGATTCAGCCACTGACCACAACATTCCTCGCCCTGCGGATCGAACGACGGTTTCCCGGTCTTCACAGTCGCGTGTTGAGTGCCGTCGAGTTCCTGCAGCATCAACTGGATGCTCGCGTCGGCTCACCGGAATTGCAACAGGCGGTCGTTCGCGATGCGTTGCGGGATCTGGAAAAGATCGAGCCCAATGACATCGTGGAAACGCGCGGAGTCAAGCGGATCACGATCGCCGGTGCAGTGCTCTGTGCCATGATTGCCACGGTCGTCTTCTTGCATCCAGTCGAAGCCGCGACATCGGTCAAGCGATTGATGTTTCCGTTTGCTGATTGTCCTTGGCCCCGACAGTTTGAATTGAAGCTGGTGCGACCCGATCTGACTCCTGTGGTTCAGGCACCAGACCAGCCGCTCTTTATCGCTCGCGGAGACACACTCGAACTGTACGTGATTGGTTCGCGCGGTCGTCTACCGAGTCGAGTCTGGTTTGAACACCGCCTGGACGATGAACCGAAAGTTCAGAAGGAGCCATTGCGTCAGACGACACTGCGCGATGAGAAGGGCCGGTCGTACGAGGCTGCTGTGATCAGTTGGGTGGCAACTCGTGGTCCGTTGCAGTTTCGTGCGACGGGTGGCGATGACGAGACGATGTCGTTTGTACGCGTTGAAGTCGTGCAGCCCCCGACTCTGGAGAATCTGCGAGTCACCGTTGTTCCTCCCGCGTATTCGGGACGCCCGGCGGAAGCGTTGCCGCAGGGTGTTGGACATGTCCAGGGATTACTCGGGACATCTGTGAAAATCGAAGCTTCGGCCGACAAGAGATTGAAGTCAGCTCGTTTGCGAGTTGCTGATAAGCCGGCAAAGAATCTGGACATCGGCGAAGATCAGCAGCAATTTACTGCCAGTTTTACAATCACGGATCCCGGTGTGACCGGCTATTGGTTCGAATTGACCGACGAAGCAGGCTTCACCGATCCTGAAGCACCTCGGTATGAGCTGCGCGGCATTGCCGACACCGTTCCGGACGTTGTCATCGAACAGCCGATGGCAGATGTCATGCTGGCCCCCGACGCGGAACTGCCAATCAAGATCCTCGCCAAAGACGATCTGGGGCTGAAATCAGTGCGGATTTCATACACGTTGAATGACGATCCCACCGACAAACTGATTCCGCTGGTATCAACGGCAGAACAGGCAGAGCCACTCGTGCTGTCGACGCCAGACTACGTTTGGAAGCTGACAGATCTGTCATTGGAGCCCGGAAATCGCATCACCTTCCGAGCCGAAGCGACGGACAACTATGATCTGGGGCCTGTGCCACATGTCGGCAAGAGTGCCCCGCGGACGATTTCGATCGTCTCCAAGGACGAAAAGCAGAAGGAACTGGCCGGTCGAGTCGGCGATCTGCTCGAAGACTTGCAACAGGCAACCACACTACAGGAACGAGCGCGTCAGCAGACCACAGAATTGCAGACGCAATTGAACACGGCCGGGGAACTGCGATCGCAGGATTTGGATCAACTGCATCGGATAGAACTCGATCAACGACAGGCGGCGTCCCGTTTGAATCGTCCTGCAGACGGAGTCCAATCACAGGCTCAACAGCTCCAGGAAGAATTTCGAGCCAACAAGCTGGATGATCCGGAAACCGAACGGCGGTTGAACCGGATCATCGAAGAATTATCACGTCTGGGGCGCGAACAGTTCCCTGAAATCGAATCGGCTCTCACACGCGCCGCGAAACAGGCCGAAGATCAAACTCGTTCCGGTATTCCATCTGAAGGTGACGATCCAAAACCCGAATCAGGAACCAAGTCAGAACCTGGGGCAAAGACACGGCCAGACAAGAAACCTGAATCTACGAATTCATCGGCTGCCAATTCGTCGACTGATCCGGTAACTCCGGAACCGAAGAACCCGCCGACCTCGAAGCCCGAACCTGCCAAAACAGGGCCAGGCAAACCAGATGTTGCCAAACCAGGTCCCGATGGGGAAAAAACCAAGCCCGAGCATGGAACCGATCCCTCCAATGAAAAAACATCACCGAAAGGTCCGGCGGGATCGCAGCTCGATTCCGCTCTGACGGAGGCTCATTCGCGTCAGTCTCAGGCTCTCGAAAAACTGCAGGAATTACAGGGGCTGCTTTCTGAATGGCGGGACCAGCGCGATGTTTCACGGGAATTGAATTCGCTGATTGCCGAGCAGGAAGCGATCCAGAAGGATTCGACGGAACTGGGTGGACAGACGCTTTCGAAGTCAGCGGCCGACTTGTCGCCTCAGCAGAAGGCTGACTTGGCAAAGATGGCCACCCGGCAATTAAAGAATGCCGAACGCGTCGAGCAGTTCCGCAAGCAGTTGCAGCAGGCTGCAGAAGCCCTGCAACAACGCGACCCTGATGCGGCCGATCGATTCAAAGAGGCTCAGGAAGAGCTGAACAACGATGGAACCTCTGGGAAGCTGCGAGAAGCCGCTCAGGGAATTACCGACAATCAGATCGGTGAAGCCGCTCAGATGCAGAAGCAGGCTCTAGACGACTTGCGCGACCTCGACAAGCAACTCAAACGAGAACCGACCGACGATATCGAAGCGCTGGTCAAACAGATTGATCAGGTTCAGCAGGAATTCGAAACCCTGCGTAAGGACCAGGAAGAGCTGAAAAAGCAGACTCAGCAGATTGCCGGTCAACCCAATTCGCCCGAGAAGACCGAGCAACTGCAGCAATTGCAACAGAAGCAGCAGGAATTGAGCGAAAAGATCGATCAGGCAGAACGCCGGCTGGAACGATTACGACTCCGTTCGCCGACGGAAGCTGCCGAACGGGCTCAGGAACGACTCGATCGTATTCAGGAACAACTGCAGGACCCCAACCAGATCGATGATGCGGGTGAACAGATGCAACAGGTCCTGGATGACCTCGAACAGGTACAGCGCGACCTGGCCTTGGAAAAGCGAGTCGCCATGGAGCGACTGGCTGTTGAGGAACTGGAAAAGATCGAGGATCAACTGCAGGCATTGTTGAACCAGCAGCAAGGTGTCATCACTGAAACCGAACGGCTGTCGGTCGAGTTGGCTCAGCGTGGCAGCCTGACGCGAGCTCAATTGAAGACTCTGCGAGACCTGTCCGAGGTCGAACGGGGATTGCAGGCCGATGCCGAGCAGATGGAAAAATCCCTGAAAGTCGCGGAAGTTTTCTCGCTGGTCCTGCGACGACTGTCACGCAGTCTGAAGTTGTCGGCAGATCGTCTGTCGGAAAAGAAGGTAGACGCGGCCGCTCTGGCACTGCAACGGGATGCTGTCAAGAAAATTGAAAGCCTGCTGGCGGTATTGAAGCCCGAAGAACGAAAGCCACAGGCCAATGGAGAACAGTCGCCTCCGCCACCCGGTCAGGGACAGAATCCAGACGACCAGCCGAAACCAGAACAGGGGCAGCCCCCCGGAGAATCGTTGCCTCAACTGGCACAACTCAAGCTTTTAAAGGCGCTGCAGGAAGAATTCCTGGAACGAACTCAGCTGCTCGACAGTCTGAAAGACAAGGACGGCAAGTTTCCAGAATCAGCGGCCGCGGAATTGGAGGAACTGGCACGTGAACAATCCGAGTTGGCAGATCTGACCCGCGACGTGATCGCCAGGATGTTGCAGAGTGAACCTGACCGCGAAGATCCCAAAGGCACGAAGAAGCCGCACAGAGAATCGCCCAAGGATAAGCCTGTTGTCGATCCTGCCGGCAACGGAGAAAAGCCGGTTGAACCTGAAGCCAAACCGAAACCCAGGAAAAAGAAGTCGGATCTCGATTCCCTCGATCTGGACAACTTCGAACCAGGCAAGCGTCCCGAAAAGAATTCCACCGGCAAACAACCTGGTGCGAAAGAGGATTGATTTCGATGTCAAATTTCCTGCGATTGAACGACGCCACAAAGGTGCTCGGCCTGTCATTACGTGGAGCGAACGGCGGCATCGCCGGGCATCTGCTGAATGCATCCATCGTTTTCGTGATCCTTCTGGCGAGCGGTCTGTCGTTCGCCGATGACGCGCCGAAAGTCGATCCAGCACCCGTAAAGGATCTGGAGAAGGCAAAAGAAAGCGACACCGAACCGGAAAAACCTTCGGCCCCGGATAAAGTGAAAAAGCCTGCGAACCCTTCGATTCTGGACAAGGTCTCCAAGGAACTGTTCAAGGATCTGGACGAAGGTGCGGCGGAAAAGGAAAAAGAAAACAAGCTGGACCGGATTACCAAAGGGATGAGGAACGCAGGTGAAAAACTCGACGGCGATGAAACCGGCGAAGAGACCCGTAAAGTTCAGAAGCAGGTCATCAAGGATCTGGACGACCTGATCAATCAACTACAGAACCCACCCCCATCCGGCGGTGGCGGTGGGGGCGGCGGAGGTGCATCCTCCCGCGCAGGGAAGTCTGGACAGGGACAGATGCAAAAAATGCAGGCCAAGGGACAGCTTGGCAAATCCGAACAGGCCAAAGGGCAAATGGGGTCACAAAACGCCCAGTTGAATAAATCGGGTGGCAAAGACCGCAAGGACGCACAGGGATCTGACGAGCGGACCGATTCCGAACGCAAAGCTGCCGAAGAGGAAGCTCGTAAAAAGAAGCTGGAAATGGATGTCTGGGGCCATCTTCCGCCACACATGCGCGAGCAACTGCTGAACACGTACGGCGAACGAATGCTCCCCAAGTACCAGCAACTGGTGAAGCAGTTCTATGAATCGTTGTCAGAACAAAGCAACCCGCCACCACGGCGATGATTTGCGGCAGGGTGCACTCAATGCGAGTAACGATATTTTGAGCAGAAGAAACACCGGTAGCCGAACTCGTGAGAGTTCGGAGATGGTTGAAAACTCCTGAATTCTCACGAATTCAGCTACGAATATCGTTACCCGCGTTGGGTGCCACCCGCCGCATTTCAGGGTGTCCACTGGCGATCGCCGTGGATCGCCAGTGCCGATGTGGATGCCGTCTATCATAGACTTCTGTGGCAATGTCCGTTCGAATCGCACATCGGGTCTCGCCAAATGAATGTTCAATCACCCAGCGATCACGACAGCAATGCGATCATTTCAGATCTTCCAACTCTGGCACTGATCGTCATCCGCGTTGCAAACATCGATCAGTCTGCAGAATTCTATTCGAAGCTCGGTTTGCACTTTGAACGAGAATCTCACAACAACGGACCGGAACACTTCGCATGTACCCTCGGAGGCACCGTGCTGGAGTTGTATCCAGCGACCGACAAATACCTACCAACTCAGACAAGGCTTGGTTTTGTTGTCACGTCCGTCGTGAATGTCGTTGATACCTGCCGTAACGCGCAGATCGAGATCGTTTCGGAACCCAAGGATTCGCCGTGGGGTATTCGTGCCATCGTCGCTGATCCCGATGGAAATCGGGTTGAACTCACGCAGAAACCGATTTGCGGTCCAGTGCCGCGAGAACTTCTGGAAGTTTACTCGACAGAGTCCAACTACGCGGTCATTAAGCCACCTGGCCGCAATTTCCCGGGCTCCGTCATTCAAGGCGACTCGTTATCGATTCTATGCGAGACCGCAAAGACGATCGCGGAAGCCGTACGCGATGGAACAACCTCGCATGAGGACTTTCTCGGCGAGGTTGAGGATCTCTTGCACTCGCTGGTCGACCGACTTCTTCACTATCAGACGGTACTTCAGAAGTATGGCGTGAGTTTGCCATATTCTCAGCCGATCTGTGAAAACGATTTTCTCAAACTGACGCCTGACGACGATGAACTGTAATTGCGAACCGCCGGATGTCGAGCTCGAGTGAATTTGGAGCACTAATCTTCGCTGATCGACACTGATCGAAATGCAGGGCGTTCAAGAATTCGCACCCCGTCATGTCCTGAATTGGTCTTTGGATTTGATCAGCGAAAATTAGTGAAGATCAGTGTTCCCCTTCAACTACTTGGGAATCCGATTCAGCGTGTAAAACGCTTCCTTATGCAACAGGGGAAGTCCTTCTGCGGACTTGAGGCCGCCAGCGGTGAGTTCGTGGATGTTGCCGGCTTTCAGGCCATCGACAACGAGTCGGACGCTCTTGCCATCGGCGGCGACCTTTGCCGACGTGATCGTGGGGGTTGCCTGATCGACTTCCGGGCTGCCGTAGGCGGACTGGAAGATGTAGGTGTAGCTCGACATCGTATAACTCTTCACATCACCTGCAGTGGCAGGGTCGACAGGTTGAGTGAACGTCAGTTCGAAACCGTCGGGTTTGGCTCGCATTTCGTGAATTTCAAACGGAACCTTGCCCGTCCAGACGAGACGCTCCAAAGCACCGGGCTTGGGACCTCGGGAACCCCAGCCGCGGTTAGTTCCACCGACAAACATCGAACCATCGGCCGTCATTTCCATTGCGAGTGTTCCCGAACCGAATCCCTCGCGGAAGCGGAAACAGGCCCCCTGATAATGTCCGTCGATCTTTTCCAGGAAGCAGCGCATCACTGTGCTGTCGCTCTGGTCTCCGACAAACATCTGATTCTGGAAGGGGCCGAATTTGCCACCGGTCGTGTCACAGGCAACACCGCTGGCAGACTTTCCCATCTTGCTGTACGGGAACATGATGATCGGCGGTTCGTACTCAGGAATCTTAGCCGCTTCAGTCATGAAACGGCTGCCGCTGACGGGTTCGGTTGGCTTGGGACCCATCACCGCTTTCACTTCGGGCAGGTCATACCATTTGAACCCGCCGGGATGACCGACGAACTTGCCGGGGATCAGATGCTTCAGTTCGCAGGTCCCGTTCCAGGGCCCCTGATTGTCCGTATAAAACATTTCTCCGAGGGCATTCATCCCGATCCCGCCAGGGGATCGGATTCCGCTGCAGGTCGCGATCGACTTGCCATCGGGAGTGATTCGCAGGCACCAGCCGCGGTATTTGCATTCGCTGCTGAAGGAACCGGTCAGGCAGAGGACCACCCAGATGTTTCCATCACGATCAAACTTCGATCCAAACGCGTATTCGTGATAGTCACCGTTGATCTGCCAGTCATCGTTGACGGTTTCATACTGATCGGCCTTGCCGTCACCGTTGGTGTCCTTCAATCGCGAAACTTCACCGCGCTGAGTGGCATAGAGCCAACCATCACGCTGGGCGATCCCCAGCACTTCATGCAAACCGTGAGCGAAGCGAGTCCATTTCACTTCTTTCGGAGGATCTGCGAACGGCTTGTCCACCATCCAGATTTCGCCGCGGCGAGTCGAGATCGCCAATTTCCCGTCCGGTAATAACTCAATCCCGCCCGCTTCCAGCATGATCTCTTTCGGAACGTCAAACGGGATCAGCCGGTAGAAATCATTCTCCACGAGCGGTTTGTCAGCCGCGAGGGAAACAAGCGAGGTCCCGACAGCCAGCAGAAAGGCAAAACCAGAAACTGAAAGACGCATATCTTATCCTTATCGCGATAACGTTGATTTCGTAGTGAGCTAACGGCAATCGTGTCCGCGAATTGAAACTACCAGACGTACGATTGTTTCAAGACCAGCTTACCCCCGACCAGTTTCACGGGGACGAGCAATTCCGATTGGTTTCCAGCCTGACGAATAATCACGCCGTCGGCCCCGGTCAGTTTGATGGTCAGGAAACCATCGATCCGGAATTCGGTATCGGAAATCTTTTCGATTTTTCCAGCCAGAGCCGCACGATAGTAAACGGGTTCTGCGGCATTCCCGGTAATCGTCAATGTTCGTTCCAGACCAGCAAATTTTTCATCCGCCTTCGTAACAGGAACGGAGTGATCTTCGATCGACAGACCAGCGAATGAATAACGGAATCCGGGTCGCTGCTTGTCATCCAGTCGATAGCCCTGGAAACGGAAGCCGCTTTCTCGTGCCAGGGTGTTTGGCCACGGATCGTTGGGCGAAGCGAGCTTTGCGAGAGGTGCGTTTGGTGGCAAAGCGATCAAATGGTCGCCCAGCGGTGCTTCGAATCCAACACCACGTCCGGTCCAGTGTCGCGAAGCGTCAATGAAGGCACCGTGCCAGATCAAGGCTAGACGCATCTCGTTGGCATCCCATGCGAGATTCACGCGTTCTGGATACCCGACTCCGATCGCGCGGGAACCGCCCCCTTCGATGAAGTTACGGTAGATGATCGGTTCATCGATCGGTTTCAGTTCCATCGGCTCGCGAACCAGACCAACCGGTACCGCAGCTTTGCCTCCATCAGCCAGGTAGAGTGCGACGGCCGCAATCTGCAGATCCACATCGGCATTCAGGACATCACGAATACTTGCTTTGCCGAATGGCCATGCAGCAGGCATACGCGTTCCAGGACGATAGACCTGTGGATCGCGCAGGTAACGATTGACCCATTCGGGACGCAATCGCTGGTGCATCGTCGTCAGGTTGATCGCTCGCACACCTGTGGAAGGATGAGGCCCAAAGTCATGGCACTTGATGCAGCTCAATGCCTGGCCACCAACCAGATGACGGCCTGCCGCCTTGATTCGATATTCAGGTTCCGGGAATTCGACTTTGGGGAGCGGTTCCAGATTCAGATCGACGGCGGCAAACGCCTCGACCAGTGGTGCCACGTTGTTTCCGCCAAATTTCGGCATGCGGACGACCATATAGTTCTTACGGTCTTCGGCTCCGTTCAACAGAACATGCTTCAGCCAGTCTGGTCGCAGCTTGTCACCAACGCCTGTAATCAAAGGAGGCAACCGGCCTTCGTCGCCCATTTCTTTCTGCAACGATTCGAAGAACGGATTGCGGGCCTCTTCAACCCCGCCAATCTGGCCTCGCTTGTGACAGGCATAACAATTCAGCGACGCCAGCGTGCGATGGACTTTCTCGGTCGCAGGTTCTTCTGCCGAACCCTTGAGTGCCATCACCAGGGCCGTTCGTTGTTTTGCATTCAACCCAAAACGTGGCAGCTTGCCCGCAACGTTGTCAGCCAGGCAGCCCGTTGCTTCCTTGAGATCACCCAGCGGCTTGGCCTTGAGTGTCGATGTGATCGATTCGTTGTTCAGTTTCATCTGATGGCAGGAAGCGCAGCCGAGCGATGCGAACAGGCCGCGACCCTTTTCGGCGAGTGACGCCTCAACGGTAAAACCGGGACGCACCGCAGTTGGGGCGGGGTCTTTGGCTTCGAGAAACAGAAACCCATTCGCCGGTTGCTTGTTGAGGCCCGGACCAGAAATCTCCAGGTCGACGGTCCATTCACCCCCGCCCTGGAAGTAATCCACGACAATCGGATGGAAACCTGGTTCGAGCATCTTCGAGCCCGACTTGACCGTATGAGGGTGGACCCCGCCATTTTCAACGACCACACTGTCATTGATCGTCAGACGGCTGCCGTCATCCGAACCAAGATGGAAGTCGTACTTTCCTCCCTTGGTGATCTTCAAAAACGCTTTGAACTGAACTCCAAAATTTCCCGTCTTGCCTGCGACGGTCAGATCGAGCCCCGCGCACGTCCCTTCCGAGACCGGTTTCAGTTTGCTGAAGTCCGGGGTGTCATTCCAGTTCCCGTCATAGACGGCAAACTTCACATTGGAAACCAATTGAACATCGGTCACAAAGTAATGGGCGATGTCGCGGAACTCTTCGTCCTTCAATCCCAGCGCAGGCATCCGGCCCGAAGGACGGACCTTCACGGGATCTTTCAGAAACGCCATCAGGCTGGGAACCGAATACTTCTTACCGAGGTCAGGGAGCGAGACCGAGGTGGGAATGTCCGCGATCTTGGCATCGAGAGGCTGGTGACAAGCAACACAGCCCGATTTCTGGAACAGGGCTTCGCCGCGTTTGGCTCCAGCTTTATCGGGATGAGCGTCGGTTGTTGTACCGGTCGATGCCAAGAAGTGAACCAACGCTTCGACAGTCGCAGCCCGCTCGGCCTCAGGGAGTCCGGCGATCAGATCGGGCATCGTGGTGCCCGGCTTTGTCGAATGAGGCTTGCTGATGAAATCGCGCAGCCAGTCAACGCGGGCTCGATTGCCGATTTCGTCGAGGATCGGTGCCTGCTTGTTGCTGATAACATTCTTGATGTCACCCGTGGCCGCATGGCAGGCAGTACAATTGAGTTCCCCGAGCAACAGCCGTCCCCCCGTAATCGGGTCCAGCTTGGGAGCATCTTCGTCGTCGGGATCAGGTGCGGCGGCATAGAACCGCTCAAAACCAGGTACGCGAGGATGAGTAGAGGTTGGTTCGGCCGCGATGGCCATTCCCACGAGGTTCAAACAGGCCAAGGCACTTCCGGCCCACAATCGCAATAACATCCACAGACTCCCGTCGAATCGGAGATCTCAAGACTCAGAACGCATAGGCGAAAGATGATAACAGTCATTGTGCCTGACAGCTACTCGCCAGACGTCTCACCCCGGCGTCTTTGGCCCTTTGGTTTTATCGAAACCTGTCATTCCCTGTGGGCTGAAGGCCCACGAGCGGCCGACGATTGCAGGGGGTGGCCGGGTCTGAAGGCTTTGCGGAAGGCCCGGAATTCTTGATGTGACGGCGTACCGCGTTCACGGGGGCATCCGCTTCGCAGGGTGGCCCAGCTTTCTTCAAGCTGGGTGCGCAGCACAAGAAACCTCAAGCCGAGCCCTGATGCACGAATCGCGCCTTTGTCCTGCGCGGGTCTCCCGACGTCTCCCGACCCCGCCGAAACCGACGACCGAAGGTCTCCTCTTCTCGTCTTTTTTCTTTACAACCTGGCAGTCGTACATGCGATGAACATCAGGCGCCCAATTGCAGAAAAGCAGTTTGTAAAACGAGCCGAGCCACTTGAGTGAAGTCGGCATCTGACGAGCATCGTACTCGGTGCTGACTTGTTTGTTTCGGGTTCTCACACAGGCACGGAGACACAGAGATGAGATGCCGCTTCGCGCACAACTGATGACGCGAGATCTGCTCTCTTCCCTCCGTGTCTCCGCGACTCTGTGAGAAATCCATTCTTGATCATTCAATGGCCGTTGGGCCGCAAGGTCAGATCGGAATCTGTGTTGTATCCTGTCTCGATTGGGCTGTCCCAGCTATGGGACATGACTCCGTTGGAGTAGAATTGCAACGTCAAACAATCCGCTCGTTGCCGTTATCTTCTGCGCGATTTGACTTGGCCCGCCAGTTTGGGAAACCGGACATGATGACCTGCAAAGACATCGCAGACTTTCTGAGTGAATATCTGGATCGTACGTTGCCATGGTCGCAGCGTCTGGTGTTTCGGCTGCACCTCCTCTTGTGTCGCGACTGTCGGCGGTATCTCGATTCCTATCAGAAAACTGACCACGCCATCTGCAATCTGAAAGATCCCGCCACGAGTCAGGAAGAGAGCGTCCCGGAAGATCTGGTGAAGGCGATTCTGGCGGCACGACGTGTTCAAGCGACTGATTCCCATCCCCTCTGACCATCACGATTCCTGACGTGCGAATCACACCGCGGACGATGGGTTTCGACGTTCTTCAATCGGTTTCAACGCGACTTTGCCGAATTGTTTCGGAGGGAAATCAATGACCACCGTCAATCCGGACGACGACTTGCTGACACGGATGCGTGCAGGAAACGAAGAGGCGTTTGCAGAATTTGTGCGTTCGCATTCCGGCCGCATGCTTGTCGTGGCGAAACGCATCCTGCGAGATGACGAGGCCGCTGCCGATGCCGTGCAGGAAGGATTCCTTTTGGCGTTTCGATCGCTGGATCGTTTTGGTGGCCAGTCGTCATTAGGAACATGGTTACACCGGATCGTCGTCAATGCATCGCTGACAAAGCTGCGTACCCGGACGCGGCGACCGGAAATCCTGATCGACGATCTGCTGCCGAAGTTTGACCAGACTGGCCATCATGTGGAACCTGTCAACCGCTGGTCGGGACCGTCGGATGAACCGCTGCAACGTGAAGAGTTGCGAGTACAGATTCGCGAGTCGATCGATCGATTGCCTGAAGACTTTCGAGTGGTCGTGCTGCTACGCGATATCGAAGGCCTGGATACTGATCAGACGGCCGAACTGTTGCAGGTTTCAACCTCAGTCGTCAAGACTCGGTTGCACCGCGCCCGACAGGCTCTGCGAACGCTGTTGGAACCGCTGTTCATCAAGTGAATTTGTTGAAGGTCGGGAGACAAGAACAGCCGGGCTGAATGAAGTCAGTCCGGCTGTCAGATTGTTCACGGTGAGTGATCTGGAATTACTAGAACCGCAACGAGAGTCCTGCTCCTGTGAATACGGAATTCACTCGATCGCTGATACGTTCACCGATGCGAACGTCGGCCTGGATATTCGGGGTGAGATAAATGAACAGACCGGTATCCACAAAGTTCGACGCGCGGTTGTCCCCTGAATTGTTGCTGAAGAAACTGAACCATTCCACGAAACCACCAACGCGTTTGGTGGCCTGAAACAACAGGGAAGCGGACTGATGCCACTGCGTGATGTTGTCGACCTGATTCAGTCCTAGCGGGCCTTCTTGAAGCGATCCTTCCACGACCTTGGTCACGTCGTTTGTCTTGACGAAGTCCACACCCGTACTGAGCTTCAGATAGAGCCAGCGGCGGAATCCCCAGCCTAGAACGACGTTGGCAAACGGCTGTGTCTGGTACGCGGAAATTCCGCCGGTTCCCGAGGGAATCGTCGTTCCACCAAGGAAGGTGACCATCGGACGCCAATCATCCTGCTGCAAGACTTCGTACTTGATGCTGACCTGCAGGTCGTCGTTGCCAAACGCAGACGTTTTCAGGCCTGTCGTCTGGTCGCTGATGCTGGTCATCACATAACCGACGTACTTGAAGCGAATTTCCAGTTCGTCGGTGACACCGACTCGCAGCAGGGTTTCTGGAAGCTGACGACGATCGAGGTGAAGTTCCGAATCTTCACTCTTTCGATACGTATAACCTGACTCCAGAATCGTCACCCCTTTTCCGACCGAGTACGTCGCATCCGTGAAGTCAGGCCGATCCGTGTTGATCAGATTGTAGAAGTCCCACTCATCCGAGCTTTCAATCCCAAACAGATTCGGTCGCATGTTATTCCACAGGCTTCCAGGTGAATGGACATCAAAGGCCTTCACCCGTGGAAAGTCGGCCGGATCAGCGATCATGATGTGCCCGTTCCCCCACGGCATTTGCCGCGGATAGCCACTGGCGTGTCCAGTGGGGGCTGACATGAGAGGAGCAATTTCCTGAGGGGGAGTATCTGTAAAGATTGTTCCGGGTGAAGGGGGAATGGGAAGTGGTGCGTAGGCCGCGTGCTGAAACCCCTGCCCTGGTATGCGCGGGTCTTGCGCCAAGGCACTTCGCGAAGACATCAGTGCGAGCACCATCATCGCACCAGCGATCACCAGCCAATTGGCCCGAAAACTTTGATCGAGGGCCGACTGACTTTTCCAGGAGAACGCAGGAATCGCGATCAAAGACCGCAGGGATGTCAACGGACGGATCCGCCGCTCACTGGTCATCCATGCGTCAAATACAATGGTGTTTCTCGCCTGTTCGACAATGGGTGGGCCGCTGTGAAAAGAAATCCCGTTGAGATAGATCACCAGCATCGAACAAAACGTTGCAAACATCCAGGTGCCTCCCGATTGCGATCACGTCGATTGCGATCACCGATGCAAACAACCGGTGGAACGATACGACCGCGCTCGCTTACCTGATCGGAATTATCGGCACTGCGGTCAAAGTTGATGAAAGAATCCGGAAACTCTGGAATTTGGCTTAAGATTTGATGGGATTCTTGCAAAACAGTCATGTTTTTCCCGTTTCCGAAATTCCAAGGCCAAAGAACAAAACCACCCGAGGGGGTCACCTCGGGTGGCTTTATCATCCTATTGCTGAACGGTCTGGGACCGTTTTCGCTTAGAAGATCCAGCAAACATCCGTCACTAACAAACCTTGCGACATTTTAGTGCCGCTGTCATACGGCATCACGCGACCACCGTTGAGGAACGAATCCGTTCCGCCCGTGTAGAAGTCGTAACGCAGGTTTGGACGAATGAACAGGTTTGGATTGCCGGTTGGATGCCACTTGGGTCCGACGGTGAACTGATAGAAGTTCCCGTTGTAACCGCCGGGCAGGGTGGCAAACGGAACGCCGGAGTAATTTCCGGTGATCCCGCTGGGTGCCATATTGTGAGCGTAAGGACCGCCTGGCAGGAAGCCAGCGACGCGGAAGCCTTCTTCATCACGCCACCATTCGAAGTTTGCACCCCAGCTCCACTTATCGTTCATCTTGTAAATCAGGTACTGATTGACGCCGTACCAGTTGGCTCGGCGACCATCGTACATCGCCTGATCCTGAGTACCGAAGTCACTCTGCCCGACGTAGGTCAGGTTATCATTGATTGGCTTGGTGTATACCAAGGACTGATAGTACCGTGACGTAAAGCTGAGCTGCTGATTAGGTTCATTCGACCAGACGATGACCTGAGCCAGGTTCGACTTATTGGCGAATGTGTACGACCAGGTACCGAGGTATCCGAGATTCGGGTTGTGGCGATCGAAGTTATCCCAACCACGAGTCACACCGCTACTGACGGCCAGATTGTCCGTCAACTGGTATGACGCCATGATACCCGTATGGGTGAAAGGTTCCCCCCACTGATAGGTATAAGGAATCGTGTTGAAGAAGTTCTGGGTCGTGTCGACCGTGAAGTAACCGATCGGCGAGATGAAGTGACCAGCCTTGATCTTCATCTTCTTGTAGGCTGCTTCAACGTACATGTTCGGCAGGGCAACGCCGTACACGCCGCCGGTTGCCCAGCGCGAGGTTTCCAGTCCGGATTCGGTCGTCAAACGAGCGTTTGTGCCGTACAGCATGTCGATGCGACCACCGAAGTCGAAGTCTTTGTTTTCGGTGCTGGTCGCCTTTTCGGCATACAGCCAGAACTGGTTCAACTGGTACTGGTTGGACTGGTCAGTCCAGGTGACAGGACCGTTGTAGCGGTTCGTGGGGCTCTGGAAGTTGTAGGTATAGCTCTGAGCCAGGTTACCACCCAGCTTCCAGCCGTTGTCTTTGAAGTGATTGCGACCGCAACTGTCGTCAAACACGTCTGTCAGGCCCCATGGTGTTGGAGCCGCAGCACCATCGCCACCGCATTCTGGAGCGGCTGGAACGCAGGGGGCCGCTTGTGCTGGTGCACATCCGGGAGCGGTGCAGACTGCGGGGTGCAGGTTCTTCAGTCGCTCGGCAGCATCTTCAAAAATCTTGTCATTACAGACCCCGGGACCACTTGGGTAAGCGCATCCGGGATCTGCGGCGTGCAGGGCGCTCGCAGCGAGCAACCCGGCGGAGGCGATCATCATGGACAGGCCTGTCCCGATGTCGACAAATCGCAGTTTCCTGAGGCCAAACATCTCAAAACTCCTCTTGCGTGTTTTTCCACTGACTTCCATGCGACCGTCCAGTCGCAGGGACCGACCTGTCTGTGTGCCACGAATCTGTGCGGTGCCACAAACCGACCAGGCCATGACCACTCCATGGCTGGTGTGGCGGCGACATAAATCACTTTCCGTCAGGCCCATCCAGTGAACGCTCTGTAGGACTCCAGGTCTTTTCGGTATCGGTGTCGGCAAGAGTCCTGTGGTAAAGATTTTGTGAGGCAGATCGACGTCTACGGAACCGAAACGATCGCTAAAGGCAGAAAGGTCACCGCAGATCACCGTGGCGAGGCGGCAATTGAACACCGGCAGATTTTGCCGAATCTGCGCAAACCTTTTTCTGGATGAGCATTGCGGACAATTCTCAGTTTCGTCTCGATTTGATTCACCCCTGCAGAGTCGCTTGCAGTTCAAGTCCCAGCCCCCTAAAATGTCGGATTCCCCAAGGGTTGTTGCGGGGAATGAACGGCCGGACGGATTTCGGTTTTCCACTAGTCGGGACCGATGGCCAGACCTTAACTGACTCAAAACTTGCAGGCACGCGGATCATGAAAGAAGGCATTCATCCCAAGTATCAAGAGGTAGTCTTTCAGGACTCCTCCACGGGAGCACAGTTTCTGACTCGTTCAACGATCAGATCCGAACGGACCTGCGAAGTGGACGGAAAGACGTATCCGCTGGTGATGGTAGATATCAGTTCTGCATCGCACCCGTTCTTCACGGGGAAGCAGAAGTTCATCGACACCGCCGGTCGCGTCGAAAAGTTCCAGCGCAAATACAACTGGGGCAAGAAGGACGAAAAGACCGAAGGCGAAGCTGCTCAGGGGTAGCTTTGATCCGCTCATGGCGCAGTTCATCAACTGCGCCAAACATCGGTAGGTGATTCGATTGTTGGGAAACCTTCGCCGAATCACCTCTGCCGACTTTGGTCTGCCTGGCTGAACCAAAATCGTTTAGCCGTGTCACCTAAGGCACACCGATGCAGGCTGGCGGCTCGCACGAACCGCTGTCCGTTTGCCGTAATGGCCTCGCCCTCGCTCATTGAGGCAATGGCCATCGACCACCCCCTGATTCTTACGGCTCTCTTATCATGTTCCCCGTGCTCCAGGCCAAGCTGACTCGCTACGAAGAACTGGAACGTCAACTCCAGGACCCCGCAGTCCTGGCTGACACTTCGCGGATGCTGGAAATCCAGCGCGAACATGGCGGACTCGGTAAAGTCGCTCTCACCGTCCGCCAGTTCAACCAGCTCGAAGCCGATCTGGCAACCGCTCGAGAGATGTTCGAATCGGCCGAAGACGCGGAAACTCGCGAATACGCCCAGGCCGAATGTACCGAACTGCAGGCGAAGTTTGACGCCATGCGAGTCGAACTGGAAGACATGGTCACTGCCGGTGATTCACTCACCCGTGGCAGTCTGATCATGGAAATTCGAGCGGGAACCGGGGGTGATGAAGCCGCTCTGTTCGCTCGTGACCTGTTCGAAATGTACACGCGGTTTGTCGAGAAAAAAGGCTGGAAGTTCGAAGTCCTGGAAATTTCGACAACGGAACTGGGGGGCTTGAAAGAAGCGGTGCTGTCCATCACCGGCGAAGGTGCCTTTCACCAGTTGCAGTTCGAAAGCGGCGGACACCGCGTTCAACGTGTTCCCGAAACGGAAACACAAGGACGCGTTCATACCAGCGCAGCAACAGTGGCTGTCATGCCCGAAGCGACCGACATTGATGTCGAGATTCGTGACGAAGACCTGCAGATCGATACAATGCGGGCGGGTGGCCCCGGCGGTCAGAAAGTGAACAAGACCGAATCGGCGGTCCGGATCACCCATATGCCAACGGGTATTGTCGTCCGAATTCAGGATGAAAAGAGTCAGCACAAGAACAAAGCCAAAGCGATGCGAGTTCTTCGCAGCCGGCTGATGGAACAGCGACAGGACACGTTGAATCAGGAGCGTTCAGCCCAGCGCCGAACTCTGGTGGGATCGGGTGAGCGTAACGAACGGATTCGGACATACAATTTTCCGCAGAACCGCCTGACCGACCATCGCATTAACCTGACCGTTCACAAGCTGGATCAAATCATCACCGGCGACCTGGATGATGTCATTCAGGCCATGGTCTCGTTTGACCGTGAAGAGCGATTACGCGGTAACGTGGCCTCTTGACGAATCCCCCTGAATCGATGGTGACTTGTGTCCGCTGATGCCACTCCACCAACCCCGACTCCCGCAAATGAGTGGACGATTCGCAAGGTGCTGGAGTGGACGACTGCTCATCTGAAAAAGAACGGCAGCGACACGCCCAGGCTGGATGCGGAAATCCTGCTGGCGCAGGCTCGCGGCTGCCAGCGGATTCAGTTGTACACGGCATACGATCAACCCCTGACTGATGCCGTTCGAGCAACGATGCGCGAACTGGTTCAGCGCCGAGCTCAGGCTGAACCGGTCGCCTATCTCGTCGGACATCGCGAATTCTTCAGTCTCGACTTTAAAGTGACGCGGGACGTTCTCATTCCACGACCTGACACCGAGACGCTTGTGATCGAACTGACGGAAGAGATCAAACAGCTTTCGGCCGCTCGACAGGAAGCGGGTGACACTACGGCGATTCGCGTCCTGGATCTGTGTACCGGATCAGGGTGTATCGCTGTCTCGGCGGCGAAACATTGCCTTGGCCAAAAATTGAATGTGAAATTTACTGCGACCGATATCAGCCCCGCGGCGCTGGCGATCGCGAAGGAAAACGCAGAAAAGCACGGGGTTGGGGATCTGATTGAATTTCATCAGGGTGATTTATTGGACGCCCTGCCCAAAGATTCACGCTTCGACATTCTGGTGAGTAATCCGCCCTATATTCCCACCGCCGAGATCGACACCTTGGATCCCGAAGTGGCCAAGCATGAACCGCGACTGGCACTGGATGGTGGTCCGACGGGCTTCACTATCATTGATCGACTGGTATCGGCGGCGCCGAGCTTTGCGGCACCGAATGCTCTGTTCCTGATGGAACTTTCGCCCGAACAGGCCGATCCGGCGTGTCAGCGGCTCGTGGCTGCAGCACAGTACAAAGACATCACTGTTCGCAAAGATCTGGCAGGTCGACCTCGAGTCCTGCGAGCAAGGTTCGGCGCATAAATCGCGATACTGTGTTGTCACGATCAGCGAATCGGAGTTCGTCGCGTTGCCGGGATTTCTTGCGACGTTTCATTCGACAGTTGAACAGCGCATGTCTTCCGGGCCAAGGGGCAACGCACGCGTACCGCAGCCCCGTCGCTCCGCCGCCGGGACGATAGGAATGGCGGAACCCCGTTGGGGTTCAAATCCAGCCCAAACCATAGCCCAGGGTAGCTCGCTGCGCTCGCAACCCTGGGCTATGGGGCGTAACTCCTTTGGAGTAAAAGCCAAATGGCGTTGTTCTGCGTGGGGCCGGGCGGGTCGGGGCAGGACAAGCAAGGGGTCGGGTGTTCGTTTTTTCGAAATTGGCGGGCAATGGACGATTGTGTGAAATGACCGCGCCTCTCCGCCAATTTCGAAAAAACGAACACCCGACCCCCGTCTTTGCTGCGGCGTGGGGCGCGCGAGCATTTCTTCCGCGCCTCCAAGGGCTGGGGCTATTTTGGGGCGCTGTCTGGTGGTGCAAGGAACCCGCACAGCGCGGTGACAGGAACCACCGGACCGCGATCAAAATCAACGACACAGCCACTTTTTGGCTGCTGTGGTCGCGGCCCAAGAGGGTTCGTTGGGCCTCAGGAAACACTTTGTTGTACGACTGATTCCCAGCCCGGCTCGTTCGGTGGTCTGGCTCCAATCGGCGAACCGCGAACGGGGCCGATCAACGCCGCCACTGCCGGGGTCTGGAGAAGGGGATTTGGAACACTGATCTCCGCTGATTCACGCTCATCGAGAACAGTTGGAAGCGAATCCGAGTATCCAGTCGAAACCATTTCTTTCTCTGTCTGAATCAGTGAAAATCAGCGGAAATGAGTGTTCCAGAATTCTTCCGTGTTCTATTGGCTGGGGCAGACTTGCACCGTAAACACCTATCCGGCAGGCTTCGTCGGAATTCGTCAGTCATTTCCGTCACAAACATTACCGTTGGCAATGTCGGAATCCTCATCGCAGGTTATATCAAGATTCCGGAGTGTAATCAGATCTCGCCCATGTTAAATTGCAGCGAGAACTGATGCTGGTTTAGTCGATGTGATGGACTGGCATGATTGTTTGATTGATAGCTTTTCATGTCCAATTACTTTGGGTCGACTCCAATTCTTCTCCGTCTCATGAACCTTCGGGGTTGTTTGCGTCATGGCCATCCAGATCATCAATTGCCCGGCTTGTAGTACGTTCCTTCTGGAAGGCACGGCAGAATGTCATGCCTGTGGCCATGTCCTTAACGCGGCCCAGCTTGAAACGTCGCAACTCCAGGTCCTGCCGACAGATCAGGCAGTCGACTCGGACATGGACATTTGTGCTTCCTGTGGCGAAACCTGCCGAAAAGGGCTCGTTCGCTGCTGGAACTGCGGATCCTTCATGCGACCTGACATCGAAGCGTCGTATCGGCGACGCATTGAATCTTCTAGCAATACTCAATCGCAGCAGTTCGATCTTCCCGAACTGGATGCGTCGTCGGTCACAGAAATTGATTCGATGACCCGGCGCAGTGTGTTGTCACCCGATGCCTTGCCGATGGGGCGCGAAGAAGACGACGCGGACGATTTTGAACTGTCGGATGAAGTTCACATGTCGGAAGCGGACGATTCCGCGTTCGATCTGTCAGATACGTTCCAGCTCCGATCCGACGACGGGAGTTCTGCCCCATCAGCCTCCACATTTGCCTTGTCGCCGATTGAGGAGGCTCCTCGCTATACCAGTGCTCCTATCCCGACTCCGGAAATCGACGCAATCCCGCTGATGTCGTCGGTGCCCGACGAACCTGAAGCACCAGCACCGATTGAGTCACTCGACGAAGCGCCGGCCAGGGATGCTGCGCCGAAGGCTGCTCCGGAAGATGAGCTGCTGAAGATCGCGGCGGACGAAGAGGCTGAAATTCGTCAGTTGCGTAAGGGGATTAAGACCAAGGACACGTTCGTTGTCTACTGCCCGCAGGGCCATCGCATTCGCGTTCGGGAGCGATTTCGAGGAAAATCCGGGAAGTGCCCCAAGTGTGCTTCGGCTTTCATCGTTCCCCAGAAGACGTCTCCCAAGGCGAAGAAAAAGACCGATATCGAAATCAGTGCGGTCTCTGGTGCCGGCATGGTGCCGACCGGACGCTATGCGCGATGGCTGGATGACGTTCACCTGCATCAAGTCGTCCCCGAGAAGCTGAAAATCAAAGCAGACAGCCTGCTGAATGATTTCCAGGCCGTCGACATCGGATTCAGCAGCAGCGAAATTCTCGTCGTAACTCTGGTCACAGCGGGGGGACTTTTCGGAAGCAACGCCAAGAAGAAGCCTGCTGTCCGTACCGCCATGCTGGAATACTTTAGAAATCCGAGTGCCGCGCCGGACGGAGTGACCGCAGCAGCGAAGCGCGTCATCCCCGCCGAAACATTTTCACAACTGGTCCTCGCGCAGCCTGTTCCTGTCGGCGTCGAATCGATGTTCGGCAATATTCCAATTTTTGGAACGGGACGAATCGCTGTTCGACTGCCACGAGCCGCTGATGACAAGAGTACTCAGTACCTGTCCTTCTCGTTGTCTGAGTTCCGGGCGTTTGCATTGGCGCTGCAGACAGTTTGCGGAATTGAAGCGTTTGGGGCGAATTCGGAAATCCCGATGACGGAGTACTTCGAAACCTTCAAATGCCACTATTCAGAAGCCTCCGTTCAGTCCCTGCAATTGTTGGAATACTACGAGAAGGACCCGCATCTGAAGCTGGAAATCAGCGGCTGGAAATGTTCGGGATGTGGTCTGATTGTGGCAGAAGAAGCTCGGAAGAAAGAAAAGATCGGCGGATTGAACGGCAAGGGGATCGCGAAAGCGAAGTGCCCCAAATGCAGTCAGAAATTTGGTAACAATCCGATGTACGCCCTTGCTGCTACCAGTGCTCCGGCCGCTGCTCAACCCGCTGCGGAAACGTGATCGGTCCGGTGAGCGTGCCGTCAGGTGCAGTTGTCATGAGCCGGTCTCTGCACCGTTTTTCGGAAGCGATCGCCTCTTCCCTTGCTGGAACTGGCTGACCAAGGCATCATCTTGGTCTGATTCGATCCTTCCGCAAAACCACATACCCAAACAGGGGGCTCGCCCGATGCAGCGGTCAGTGACTTACAAGCTGTATGCCATGATGTTCCTTCAGTTTTTCATCTGGGGGGCCTGGTTACCGCCGAGTTTTGGTTTCTTCGGTGCGGGGGCTCTTGGATTTAACGAATCGCAGCAGTTCGGTTTGAACATCGCCTTCCCGATTTCTGCAATCATCGCGATGTTTTTTGGAAACCAGTTCGTCGACCGTAATTTCTCGGCCGAGCGATTTCTGGCGTTCAGCCACCTGATGGGTGGATTGTCGATGCTGGGATTTGGTGCACTCTCCTGGATGAAATTCAGTAGTGATGCCCCTGCCGATAACTACTGGATGTTTTTCGCCTGTATGGCGGTGCACTGTCTGTTTTATGTGCCGACGATTTCGGTCACCAACACGATTGCGTTCGCGAGCATGACCGATCCTCAGAAGGAATTCGGCCCTGTGCGGTTGTGGGGCACGATCGGCTGGATTGCAGCGAGCTGGCCATTCATTTTCATTCTTGCCGACTGGGCGAAGATCCCGACCATGGAAGCCGCGGGCGGATTCGTCAACTGGCTCGGGGCCGCTCTGGGAACCAGCCTGACCGGGGCCGAGTTGAATCGAGGCAAGTGTGCTGCGTTCCTGACGGCTGGAATTGCGTCATTGCTGCTCGCGGCACTCAGCCTGACCCTGCCTCATACTCCCCCCAAGCCCGCGAAAGAAAATGAAAATTCTCTCGCGTGGCTGGAAGCCATGAAGCTGCTCAAGCATCCGTTCCTGCTGGTGCTGTTCCTGGTCACGTTTATCGATGCAACGATCCACGACGGATTCTTCTTTTTCGCGTTTACATATCTCGAAAAAGTCGGGGTCCCCTCAAACTGGATTCAGCCTGCCATGAGCGTTGGCCAGATTGCGGAAATCGGCACGATGGCATTCCTGGGATACGTCCTGAAGAACCTGGGATGGCGATACACGATGATCATCGGAATCCTGGGACATACCGTCCGTTTTGCCGTGTTTGCGCTGGTTCCCAACCCGTACTGCGCCGTGGCGGTCAATGTCTTGCATGGTGTCTGCTATGCGTTCTTCTTCGCGACTTTGTATATCCTGGTCGACGAAGTTTTCCCGAAGGATGCACGAACCAGTGCTCAGGGGTTGTTTAACTTCCTGATTCTGGGACTGGGGCCGATCGCCAGTCGTTACATCTGGCCGTTCCTGCAGAAGCAATACACCACCAATGATGTTGTTGAGTACAAGACACTGCTTTTGTATCCGTCGGGGGCAGCACTCGTTGCGGCGGTCTTGCTGCTGCTGTTCTTTCATCCACCGAAGGGAAACCTGTCGGGTGGTGGTGGCCACGCTTAACTACGAAATTGGCAGGCGGGGGTTCACCGGTTTTGCGGAAGCCCCGCCATCGATTTCTCATGTGCCGTCATTCTCATAGCCGGTCTTGAGCGTAATTGTGTATTCCGGGACTTCGCGAAGACGCTCCAGTCCCGGCCACCCGGTTTGAAGTCTCTCAGATTGAAAACGGCGATCGATTGCCTCGGCGTTTCTCCCCGGCTAGCATGAAGGAAGAACTGGCAGTCTGTTCTGCCGCTGGTGAGTGGTCTTTCTTGATTTTGAACAGTAAATCCCGATGGCCGATTACAACAAATTCGATCCTCGCGTCGATTCGCTCGTGATGGAAACCCGGACATTCTGGGACCCAGCCGTGGGAAAACTGTCCGAGGAAGATCAGGCCCTGCTGGCTCGAACCGTTCATCAGTCGCCCGAAAAGGCAGCGAAAGTCTGCTATTATCGCTCGCACACTGGTTTCACTCGTGAGATTACGGTGACTGTCGAAGATATCGCCCGCATCTACGACGAGCAGACGTCACGTTCCTGAATCTGAATCGAACAGGGCAGCGATTCACTGCTTTCACGGTCATTTTCAGGACTCGCTACGGGATGTCGCGTCAACTTTTCGCGGCTTGTGGGAACAGCCACCCCGGAAATCCCCAATTCTGAACGGGTTGTAATCTAAACGGCTTCCCTCAACGGCCCTGTCGGACGTAGAACTTGTTTCTCTGGTCAGATACGATTCATTGGTGATTCGGTACTTCAGGGAATCGTATTGTCCGGATCGCGTCTGTCTTTGTCATCGGGCTTCGGGGAAACTCGGCTGGCCCCGGTCATTGTTCGAACCGAACGGAGTAAGTTCCGCTATGCCGAGTGCCGAACAACTGGTGACTGCACTGGGATGGTGCATTGTCATCTGCCCGATCGTTTTGCTGTGCGTGCTGGGACTCTCCTCACTGCTCAGTCGACGGTTGCCCGAGGAAGTGATCAACGCACTCCTCAAGACAACGATGATTGTCGGTCTGACTTCGTCCGTTCTGATGCTCGCCCTGATGCTGCCGATGAGCAACCCTCACGTCACGATTGAAGGTGGCAAATGGGTTCACATTCCGGAATATGAATTCCACTTCAAGCTGATTTACGATCGCTTGTCGATTCCCTTTATCATCCTGTCCTTCGTCCTGTGCGGAACGATTTTTGCCTTTGCCAGTCGTTACATGCATCGCGAACCGGGCTACAACCGTTTCTTCGTGTTGAATGCGGTGTTTCTGCTGGGAATGACGGTGACATCGCTGGCGGGAACGGTTGAAACATTGTTCGCAGGGTGGGAACTTGTCGGCCTGTCGTCGGCTTTGCTCGTCGCGTTTTTCCACGAGCGGCCCGCCCCGGTCCGGAATGGATTACGCGTCTGGTGTGTCTACCGGGTTTCCGATGCGGCACTGTTGATTGCCGCCCTGACGTTACATCATTTCGGGCACACCGACTTCGAAAACGTTCTGGGTTCTGAATCGTGGCCCTATGGAAGGACTGAAGTTTCAGACCATGAAGCACTGGTCGTCGGGCTATTGATGCTGCTGGCTGCCGCTGGCAAGTCGGCACTGATCCCGTTTTCCGGCTGGCTGCCACGTGCGATGGAAGGGCCAACACCTTCCAGTGCCGTCTTCTACGGTGCCTTGTCAGTGCACCTGGGGGCGTTCCTGCTGCTGCGAATCAGTCCGATTCTGGAAAAGTCTCCCCTGTTGTGCGCGTTGATTGTTACCCTGGGCCTTTCGACTGCGGTCTATGCGACTATTGCAGGGCGAGTGCAGACAGACATCAAATCTGCCATCTGCTTCGCATCCCTGACTCAGGTGGCATTGATTGTCGCAGAGATCGGGTTTGGGCTGCGATACATTCCACTCTTCCACATCCTGGGAAACGGCTGCTTGCGGACGCTGCAATTCGTGCGAGCACCAACGCTGCTTCAGGATCGTCGGCTGCTGGAAAATGCGATCGGGGATCGGCTGCCAAAGTCATCAAGTTTCTGGCGTTCGCTGCTGCCGCATACGCTGCAGATCTGGCTGTATCGATTCGCCATCGAACGAGGTTATCTGGATGCGATGATCGACGACTATATCGTCGCCCCGTTCGTTGCCGTTTTTCGTTTTTGTGATCGAATGGAACGGCGTTGGACTGACTATCTTTCAGGTGGCAAGTCTCGCGAGTCGGATGAAGCGGATGGAACCCCCGGTTCGCTGGAAGAATTCCTATGACAGATTTGCATTTGCCCTGGCTGGAACTCTCCATCCTGTTCTGCCTGATTGGTGCCGTCTGGGTCAGCCGGGTCAAGGTTCCGCACATTGCCCGCAATCGAGCATTGTTGTGTTCGGGACTGGCTTTGATTGCCACCACAGGGGCCTGGCTGGACTTCGATTTTCTGGATGCCAAGCAAGCCGATGACTCGCTGCACCTGCTGTCTCACCTGGCGGGCCGCGAATTATTGATCATGGATGAACTGAGCGCCCCTCTGTTGCCGCTGGCTGCGCTTCTCTATTTCCTCGTCATTCTTGCCACGTTGCACACGAAGATTCGACGATTCTCGTTTGCGTGGAACCTGGTTTCAGAAGCGATCATCCTGGCCATGTACAGTTGCAAGGAACCGTGGGGGATCATCGGGATGCTGGCGGTTGGCATAATCCCACCGTTTCTTGAATTGCGTGAACGGGGCAAGCCAACTCATGTGTACATCATCCACATGACATTGTTCGTGCTGCTACTGATCGTTGGATGGACATTTGCTGAAATTGAGGGGACCGATCGGATCCATACCCTGTGGGTCGTGATCCCGCTGCTCGGTGCCATCCTGATTCGAAGTGGCATTGCCCCCTTTCATTGCTGGATGACTGATTTATTCGAACACGCGTCATTCGGAACAGCACTGCTGTTCGTGACCCCGATCGCTGGTGCCTACGCGGCTGTACGACTCGTCATGCCGATCGCACCTGACTGGATGCTGCGGAGCATCGGACTGGCCTCACTGTTCACAGCCGTCTACGCGTCGGGAATGGCACTGATTCAGATCGAGGCCCGTCGGTTGTTCTGTTACCTGTTTCTCAGTCACTCGGCCCTGGTACTTGTCGGTCTGGAAATTGTCACTCCCATGGCGCTGACGGGTGCGCTTTGTCTATGGTTGTCGGTCGGAATGGCACTGGGTGGCTTCGGACTGACTCTGCGAGCACTGGAAGCCCGGCGCGGCCGATTGTCGCTGACTCACTTTCACGGTCTTTACGAACATGCTCCCGAACTGGCGATTTGCTTTATCCTGACAGGACTGGCCAGCGTCGGGTTTCCCGGCACCGTCGGGTTCATCGGTACGGAATTGCTCGTCGATGGTGCGGTCGAAGCCTACCCGTACATTGGAGTGGCAGTCGTGATTGCCGGGGCGCTCAACGGAGTGGCGCTGGTAAAAACTTACTTCATCCTCTTTACGGGAACGCAGTATGCGTCGGCGGTTTCTTTGCAAATCCGCACGCGAGAGCGGTTTGCTGTTCTCTTGCTGGCTGCACTGATTCTGGCGGGCGGGATCTACCCGCAACCCGGTGTCGAATCGCGCCATCGTGCGGTCGAAGAGCTTCTGCACGAACGTGAATCCCGCGCTCCTATCCCCACGACCATCGAAACACCGCACCATCATCATTAGCCTGGTGCTTGGCATCCTGTTTATTGACGTCAGCGTCGAATGACATCGTCTCGACTCTGCATCAGTGTCGCCAGTCGATCCGCCAGTTTGGGGTCGATCGTGTCCATCGCTTCAAGAATCCGAGCGGCGTCACGCTCCTTGTAGGACTTCAGCATCGAAACTGCTGCCGTCAGCTTTCCATCGCCAACCATCTGGCGCAGGACCAGAGCACTGGCACGGCTGGTACCGTTATCGCTTTCAGATCGCACAACTGGCGGCGCGGGTCTGGAACGGAGAACTGGTCCAGAGGCCTTTCGATTCGTCGAATTTGTTCCGCGGCGTTCGGATTCCAGCAGATCATCCGATGCGCGTTTTCGTAATTCATCGACCGTCGCAAGCTCGGTGCGAATGTCGTCGTAGATCATTCGCAACGTTTCCTGGCGTGCGACCAGATCGGCCTCTTGTTGCTTGACGACAGCGAGTTGATCGGCCACCGGTTTCGACATCGCCACAGGTTGCCGATCCCTTTTCACGTCAGGTGACGACACGTCATCGGTGGGGACGGGAACCAGCTCAGAATCGACTTCTCGTGGTGGCTTTCGAACCCGCTTTTTTGCGGCTGGAATCTCGGCGACAGTCGTTTTTTCCGTGGTTGATGTTGAAGCCTGCTTCAGTTGTGGCTGGACGTAGTCCACCCACGCCGTTGCCAAAGCAAAGACGAAAAGTGCTGTCAGCAGTACCGTTACCAGAATCTTCATGAACCATTTCCAACGGCAAGGACACGATTCCTGCCGCGATCATTTCCGATGAACTCAATTACATCTGCATCCGCATGACTTCCTGATAGGCGTCAATCACCTTGTTACGAACCTCCATGAAGACTCGCAGGCTGAGATCTGCTTTTGCCAGAGCCAGCATCGTTTCGTGGACACTGTCACTTTCTCCAGTCGCCAGTCGCTGCACCGACAAGTCGGCCTGCAATTGCTGATTGTTCGTGTCCTGGATGAATTTCTCCACGACATTACCAAACATTCCACCGTTTGTTGTCGGTTGAACTCCCGACAAAGGCGAAGCGATCGGCAGGCTTCCAATCATTCCCGCGGGCGTCACGTTCATCGCTGTCAGCCTTATCCAGAAGTGTCGAGTATCCTCAATCACCTCAACTCAAATTGTTTTGAATCGTCAACCGCGGACGATCGAAAGCGCCTGCTGGTTCATGTCTACGAACGATTGTGCCGCTTTCAAGTTCGCTTCGTAGGCACGCGTCGTGGTGATCAGGTTCACCATTTCAATGGGAAGATTGACATTCGGCATCGTGACAAAGCCATCGGCGTCCGCGTCCGGATGACCAGGAGAATGTCGCTTTGGGAGTTCGGAGGAATCATCGATGACACCCACGGTGCGAACACCCCCCAGGCCCGATGACTGACCTGCACGCGCGCCCGGCTTGTCGGGATGGAGTACCGCTTCAAAGACAACGTCCTTGCGGCGATACGGACCACCTTCCGGTGTACGTGTGACTTCCGCATTCGCGATGTTGTTCGCGACAACTTCCATGCGCAGTCGTTCCGCCGTCAGGCCGGAAGCACTGATATTGAACGCCGACAACGAGGTATCGAAACCCATGGAAATCTCCCCCGCCAGGCTGGATATTCAAACACAGTCTATTGACCGTTGATCGCTCGCCGCATGATGGCCGTCTTCGTCGCAATGATTTGAATGTAAGCGTTGTTCAGTAAGGTGTTCTTGTTCAGCCGCATCATCTCACCGTCAATGTCGACATTGTTGCCATCCAGTCGAGCCGAAGAAGTTGTGTCTTCCACGATCGTCGGTTGTAACTGGTTGACGCCGTTTTCGCCGTGACGCGTCATGTGCTGAGCCAGCGTGTCATCAAACGAAACATCCAGCTTGTGATAGCCGGGCGTGTTGACGTTGGCCACATTCTGCGACAACACCTTGTGGCGCAGGACGGTGACATCCACCAGCTTGGAGAGCAGATCGAATTGTGAAGGTATAACGGCCATATCGGCTTTATCGGTTATGCCGAATGTGCGAGTTGAATCGAAGGTAACACCGACGATCCGTTTGTCGCGCACGGCACGAAACGATCAGCAGATTCTGCCGGTCTCTCACCCAAACGCACGGCTGACGACTTCACCTTCATTCACAGTGGCTCGTTCGGAACGGCCTTGAAGTCGGTATGTCAGTTCCGTGTGATCAACTCCCAGCGCCGCCAGGATCGTGGCGTGCAGCGAATGGATGTGCGTCTTGCCTTCGACAGCATGCATTCCGAATTCGTCGGTGGACCCGAGAATCTGGCCACCTTGAACTCCGCCGCCAGCCAGCCACATCGTGAAGCCATAGGGATTGTGATCGCGACCGTCACCCTTTTCGCTCATCGGGGTTCGACCAAATTCACCACCCCAGACGACGAGGGTCTCGTCCAGCAGGCCGCGCTGCTTCAGATCTTTCAACAACCCGGCGATTGGCTTGTCAGTTTCTCCACAGTGCAGGCTGTGGTTCTCTTCGATCTTGCTGTGAGCGTCCCACTTGCTTCCCGAACCGGAATACAACTGCACGAACCTGACACCTCGTTCGACAAGTCGACGAGCCAGCAAGCAGTTCTGCCCAAATGCCTGAGTCCGCTTGTCATTCATGCCGTAGGCATCTTGCGTCTGTTGAGTCTCGCTTGCCAGATCTACCGCCTCAGGAGCCTGAGACTGCATGCGATAGGCAAGTTCATACGACGCGATTCTCGCTTCCAGTTCGGTGTCCTGCGGACGGAGCGCCAGATGTTCGCGATTGAGCTTGTCAATAAAACCGAGCTTGCTCAACTGGCGTTGATCGCTGATCCCTTCTGGAGTATCCAGATACAGGATCGGACGCTTGCCCGGCAGGAATTTTGTTCCCTGATGAGTTGCCGGCATGAAACCTGAACCCCAGACGCGGTTTCCGCCGGGTGGTTCACGATCACTATCCATCAGGACCACAAACCCCGGAAGATTCTGGTTCTCAGAACCGAGTCCGTAATTGACCCAGGCCCCTAGACTCGGACGTCCCGCTAGAATACTTCCGGTGTTCATCTGGCAGACACCACCCACATGGTTCAGCGCATCCGACGTACAGGACCGGATGACACACAAATCGTCGGCACATTCTCCGACGTGTGCGTACCAGTCGGAAACGGGCATTCCGCATTCGCCGTAGTTCTTCCATGTCCGCTTGCTGGCGAGCAAGGGGTTTTCCGACACCCCCATCGGAGTGATCACTCGTTTGATCGATTTTGGCAACGGCTTTCCAGCCATCTCGTTCACGAGTGGTTTTGGATCAAACGTATCCAGGTGACTCGGCCCGCCATCCATGAACAGGAAGATGACGCTGCGAGCTTTACCGAAGAAGTGAGGTCGCCGCGCAGTAACTTCCCCAGCAGCAGCACGTGGCTGCTCTCCGGCCATCATTCCCGCCAGAGCAATCGCGCCAAATCCCCCACCGGCGTGTCGTAGAAAATCGCGACGCGAGGGAGCGGTCAATCGGTGGAGGAAATCGAATTCTCGCATAACAACACCCGATGAGGGACTTTTGGAAATCTGTTGGCGGATCAAATCAATCAATAAACAAGAACTCGTTCGCATTGAGCAGGGCATGACACAGGTCAACAAATGCGTCATCGGCATCCGACGGCTTGATCCGGCCAGCATCTTCACCCGTTCGCTTCGTATCCGAACCGGCGATCACCTGTTGTTGATCGGCCATGAATTTTCGAGCGGCCAACAGTTCCCGTTCGTTTGGTTGGCGACCAAATGTCGTTTTCCACGCTTGGATCATCTGAGCATCTGGATCCGCAGAACCGGCTTCCTGTTTCGCTCGATCTGCCAGTTGTCGGGCAGCATTCAGGATCAAGCCACTGTTCAGCAACATCAGAGCCTGTGGAGCGATCGTCGTTCTGGTACGACACCCGCACGAGTCGTGCATGTCGGGAAAATCAAATGCGGCCATCAGTGGATACGGCAGGTTACGTTTGGCGTAGATGTAGACTGATCGCCGTGTTCGATCGACGGGTTCGCTCAGCTTCCAATTCGCGGCACCCGCGAAGTTGGGGGGCAACTCGGGTCGAACGCCGGGACCGAACATGGTGTCGTTCAACGTACCGGCACTCATGAGCCAGGCGTCGCGAATTCGTTCTGACGACAGTCGTTGACGCGGGAAGCTGGCCAGTGAGGTGACCGGCGGTGGATTCATCGCGACAGGAATTTCAACCGCCTGACGATCATCGGTCTTCGCATCGCCACGCTGCTGATATGTCGCTGACAACACAATCAGCCGATGCAGATGCTTGGTCTGATAGCCACTGGCGATGAATTCGGCGGTTAACCAATCGAGCAATTCCGGGTGAGTCGGGGGTGGAGTCAGCAGACCAAAGTCATTGGCATTGTCGACCAGGCCTCGCCCGAAATGACCCTGCCAGATCCGATTCACCCAGACACGATACGTCAGCGGATGATCACTCGCCGTCAGCCAGCGTGCCAGTTCCGACCGCCGTCCCGATGACCGGCTGTTCGGGGCCGTAAACGTGGGTGGCTGCAGTGTGGCATCTCGACGCAGAATGACAGGGTAATGGGGAGCGAGTTCCTGCAGTGGCTTGTCATAGCTGCCGGAATCGAGCAGTCGCGTCACTGGGGGATCGACAGAAAGTTCCGCCACTGCCATCAGACTCGCTTCGCGGGGAGGCTTTGGCTGATTGGCACCTGCGTCGACAAGTTGCTTCAGCAGTTCGTTGCGGCGGGCCTTCGCTTCTTCAGAGAGATGCTTGGGAAGATCGTCGTTCTTGTATTCCATCTGCCGTTCAGACCAGAACGCCAGTTGGCGCTGCATTGTGGTTCGTTCTTCGGGCAGACAGTCTATAGCGGCGAGGACATCTTGAGGGAACTTCATGCGACGGTCGCCCGCCATCTTGATGCGGGCTTCGCGTTCAATCGCATGCAGTTCGTGACGGACTGCGGCCGTCTGATCGAGCCAGTCCTGTCGCTGCTTCTGATAGATCGCCAGTTGGTCGTGAGTCCCCACCGGAACCTTGTCTTCGAGCACGATTCCCGAAAAGAACGCCTGCAACTGGTAGAAATCGGTTTGCAGCAACGGATCAAACTTGTGATCGTGGCATTGGGCACATCCGATCGACAACCCCAGAACTACGGCCCCGAGATTGCCTGTCAGGTCGTTGAGAGCCAGTTGTCGCGCGAGATGAATGTTCGATGCGTTACTCTCGTCCGCCCACATGCGACAATAACCGGTCGCCGTCAGAGCTTCAGCGTCATCTGGAAACAGTTCGTCACCAGCGAGTTGCTCTTGCAAAAAGCGGTCGTAGGAAACTCCGCGATTGAAGGCGCGAATGACATAGTCACGATACTTGTAGGCCAACGGCCGAGCGGGATCAGCGTTAAACCCTGCGGTCTCAGCAAATCGAACCAGATCGAGCCACAGGCGGCCCCAGGCTTCTCCGTAATGCGGGCTAGCAAGCAGTCGTTCGACGAGTCGCGGGTAAGCATCGGGAGAATCGTCCGCAAGAAACTCAGCCGCTTCCGTCGGGGTCGGCGGCAGCCCGACCAGATCAAACGTCACTCGACGCAGCAGCGTCAATTTGTCGGCCGGAGTGGAAAGCCCGAGCCTATCCTTCTGAAGAGTTGCCAGGATGAAAGCATCAACTTCATTTTGGGGCTGAGAACCGGCAGTTGGACCGATGGCGGGAATGCCTGGCCGCTTGACGGGCTGAAATGCCCAATGGTTGCGTTCGGCGTCGGAAAACTTCGGCAAGTCCTCGGCGAACCCGATTCCCTGGCCGAGAATCAGGCATAGTCCGCAAAACCAGCAGATCTTCGCAGCCATCAAGAACCTCCACAGTTGGGCGCCGATCTCTCGACCCTGCCGCAACGACGACACGTTCGGCGCGGGTCTCCTGACCCCACCAAACCACCCGATCGAAGGCCTCCTCTTCAACTACCGGTGCACATCCTCGCAGACCTTCGCGCGCCTGAAAGTATATCGGAAGTCGTCTGTTGAGCGAAACAGGTAACCTCGGGAACTTCCGAATGCCGCTTCGAAATCTGCCGGGATGCCAGACTGACCGTCGAAATCATCCCTCAGGGTCGTCAATCAATTCCTGAAGACGAGCAGCATGGGCTGGTACCAGACGCGCCAGCCAGGAACTGTCGATCAGCCCAACACTCAACAAGTCCAGCAGATGGACCTGATCTTTTCGTCGAAACGAATTCAGTTTCATTCGCACAAGTGCATCGAGCGACACCACTTGAAAATCATCCGCTGTAACAACATCGGTGACATCTGCGGAAACTGTTGGATGGTCCAGACGGACTTTTTCACCTGCAAAAATCAGTTGAATTGCGTCTCGCGGGCGGGCTGCTGGACCATCAAGAAAGCAATTGACTCCAAAAACGTCCTGATAGACAAATCCCGCCCGTTCCAGAGCGACCTTGATTGTGTCGAAGTCGGCGCGGTTCACGAGAATATCGATGTCCTGGGTGTTTCGAACGGCGGCTCTGTCGACGCGAGCTACCCATGCGGCAACCGCATTTCCACCAGCCACAGAATACGGAATCCCAGCCTCTTGCAACGCCGACGCGGCACGACGGGTGCGTATATGAACGGCATCCACAGCTTCGGCCATCCTCTTCCACGAGAAGTCCTGAAGTTCGATCGCCATTTGGTTTCCGGAGGTATTCAAACGATGCCAACACGGATGAGTACACAATAACCGCTGAATTTCATCACGTCTGAAAACTGGATTCAATACCCGTAATGCGGGATTTTGGCAGAATGCAGAAACCGTCACAGTCCGATGCGATAAGAAAATCCAAGAGAGTCGTGGTTCGCTCCTGCGAACCAACGCCTCTGTTACCGCACTCCGATTGGCGCTTCCGAAAATTCATCAAGAGACGTTGGTTCGCAGAGCGAACCACGACTATGGATGCCGAATCAATTCTCGGGAACCAATTGGCCTATCCCGCCCGACGTTCTTCAACAGGGTCAATTACCTGTGACGGATGACGTGCTGGCAACCAGATCGGTTCCACTTTCCGCTGCTGGAACAACTGTGCGTAATGCAGATGGCTCGTGAAGACCAGCAGTTGCTGGCCTTCCTGAGTGAAATTAATCAGCGTGTCGGCTGCGGCTTCGGATCGTTGCTGGTCGAAGTTGACGGTGACGTCATCCAGGACCATCGGGAGTTCAATCCCGTTGTTCGAGAAGGCTTTCACCATCGCCAGGCGGATCGCCAGGAACAGTTGCTCACGCGTCCCACCGCTGAGTTTTTCGGCTGGGCGGGATTCACCTGCGTCGTCGTCGACGTACAGGTGTTTGCGACCAAGCGGCGTCCAAAGGTGGTGATACTTGCCCAGAGTCAGTTTCTGCAGGAACGGGATTGCGGCAGCGAGCATTTCCGGCTGATTGGCCTGCTCGAATTGAGTCGCCACATCGTCAATAGCGTCGTTGGCCAGCGAGGCCGCGAACCAGTTTTCCCAAGCCGAACGGAGCTGTGTTTCTACTTGTGACAATTCGGCGCGGATGCGGGTGCTGCTGCGGTCCGCTTCCAGTGTCTTCAATTCCTGCTTGATCGTTCCGAGTTGTTCGAAACCTTGTTGCAGTTGCTGTTCGATCTCTTCGAGCTCACGACTGTACTGGCGAGCCATCCCTGTCACATCATTCGGATTGAACCGTAACAGTTCGTCTTCGACGATCGCGACATCAGGTTCCGATTTGACGATGTGTTCCAGATCTCGCTCGGATTGTTCCAGCAGTGCTTCAACGTGCTTGCGACGCTCCATCAATTCCAGACGCTTATCCAGTTGTGAGCGATGCGATACCCCTGCCAGGGCCAGCAGGGCACTTTGATTTTCGTGAAGAGCATCCAGCTTGCGCTGCCAGTCAGCGGCTTCCCGACGGTATTGGATCGACTGAGTTTTTAATCGCTTCCGTTCCTGACTCGCCTCCCGGGCGGCTCGCAATTCGCGATCCCAGGCGTCGACCAGTTCAAACGGATTTGCGGCGTTCTGTTTCGGTCGCTGCATCCGCCGCCCGAGGTCTTCCACCTGTTTGCGGAATCGGTCATACGACAATCGAATGTCCTGCGACTGATCACGCGTTTCGAGGTGTTTGCGACGGCGATCACGTGCGGCGGAAACCTTGTTCCAATGCTCAATCGCCGAGTCGGGGTCGGCGGTCTCATCCAATCCCAGGTATGCCAGCGTCTGACACCAGCTCTTGCGGGCGTTTGCCAGATCACGTTGCTGAATCTGCAGTTTGCCCCGGAAAAGACTTAATCGTCGTCGGACCTGCAAAATTCGTTGATAGTCAGTCTGTGCCTGCTGCAGGCTGGCCGCGCGTCGCGTTGCCACTCCAAGCAATTCACCGTGCTGCAGGTCTTCCAATTGAAAATCGCGACCAAACCACTCGCGCAGGCCACTCTTGTCGACATAGCTCAGGATCTGCTCAAGCAACGTGTGGCGTTCGGTTTCATTCTTCAGACGCAGGTCACGCAACTCCGAGACCTGCTGCTGTACTTCCTGCTCGTGGTGAGTCCGGAAGGCAACCGCGGTACCAGCGGAGAAGAGCGACAGGATGATGAAGATCAAACCGACGATCCAACCGGTCGTCACGGCGGCATAAAGACCAGCGATGAACAGCGCCACCCCCGCCAGGGTGAACCACGAGAGAATGCCATAGATCCAGTCGGGCAGGCCCGGCCGGTCATGCAGGCGTTCCATCTGTTGATCCAGTGTGGTCGTCCGGTGCTGCAGTTCCGCGGCTTCAGCATGCCAGCGGCTGAGGTCTGACAATTGCGTCAAACGTTCCTGAGCAATCTGCAGCGACGAATCGAGATCTTCTGCGGCAATGCCGTGCGACTGCAATTCGGTGCGCAAGGCCATTTCACGATCACGGCAGGCCGTACTGGCTCGCTTATAGCGGCGCTGGGCACGACGCGTCTTGCCAACGATCGACTGATATTCTCGCGATGCTTCGACAAACTTCGCGCGTGCTTCGGGAGTGTCCTGCACTGCATCCAGACGTTGCAACGACCAGTTGCGCCCGAGGCCCGCGAGGTGTTCGACCAGTTCCTGTTCTTGTTTTGTCGCCTTGCGTTCCAGTTCTGCGATCTTGGCTTCGTAGTCTTTAGTCAGGACTCGCTGTTCGGTCAGCATCTGCACTGCGCCCGAGAACCGACGGATCTCGGGATTGATCCGGATCCCCGACAGCTTTTCGTTGACTTGTGCGAGATCGTTGAGCAACCCTTCGCGAGTCTTCGTCGCCGTGGAAATCTCGTGGTCCAACCGCTCCAGACGTTGCACGCCGTCGGCTGGAAATGCGCTGAAATCGGGGAGTGAGTTGAGTTCGTGACGGCATTCCCGGCAGCGGTGCCAGGGGGGATGAACTCGCTCCATAAAGCTCAGGCCGCGCAGGTTCGCCTGCAACTGCGACTGACGCTCGCGCCGCTTCTGAATTCGGTCATCCAGTTCCAGTTTCTTGCGATGCAGTTCCCGGTAACGATCACGCTGGCGAACGCCCCCAGACAATTGCCGCGATAGTTCTTCCTGACGCTTCAACAGCGAGGGAAGAATGGCCTTGGGTTGTTCGGAGGTGACGAGTCGCTGAAATTCTTTCTCAATCCGGTTGGGAAGGTCCATTAACAACCGGCCCTGGGGGCCCAGTGTCATGCCGTACAGATGCTCGGCGACCTGATCGGCATTCAGTGTGGCGAACTGCTGAAGCTCGGGCAGTCCGACGGCGAAGACAGATTCGAACAGCTTTTCGTCGGTTGATGAGAGCAGGTCTTCCATGAAGGCGGTCGTGGATTCCCCCGCCGCAATCCCCTCGACAGAGAGCAAACCAGAATCATCGCCATACGCTGTCCGACGGATTTCGTAGGGACGACCCCGATGCTCCACTCGCAACAGGCCTGAACGAGGCTCGCGGCGATTACGCTTCTTGGGATTTGGCACTTCTTCATCGTGGAATCCGTAAAGGACTCCGCGAATGAACCGCAGCAGCGTTGTTTTGCCAGCTTCGTTCGGTCCGTAGAACACCGTCAGTCCCGAGCGATGCAAGGGCTGCTTGTAGTCCTGCCAGACACCAAATCGTTCAATTTCAATCCCGGTGATCCGCATCGGGAAACCCCACTGGTGAATTGTTCGGTGGCTGTGATTCGTTGGTTCGATCAGGAACCAGTTCGCAGCCGTCACTCGTGCTAATACTCTTGTTTTGAATCACATCTCAACGTTTGCCAATTGCGGCGAACCATTGCCATCCCAACTGCTGAGCTCGTTCGGCGATCACTTCCGGCGCAACCGTGTCGGCCCACTGTTCCCAATGGCTCGACTTCAGGACTTCGCCCAATCGAGCATCAGCCAGCCACTTGTTCATCGAAGGGCGTTCGACCGGTGAACGCCGATCCAGTGCCAGCAGAAACTCTGTCAGCAGTTCGCGATGAGCCGCTTCGATGAGCGACAAATCGGGCTCGAGCGGCTGGATCTGGTGAATGTACCGCAACCCTTTCGGCTGATCTGTCAGCTCCGTCAGACTGCTCGACAACTCCTGAATGGCCGATTCCATTTCCCAACCGCGAGTTTCGCCCGTCGTCCGATCCAGCTTCCAGTGAATGATTCTCATCAGTTCACCCGGAGGTGATGACAACCGTTCGACGGCCGCCATCATTCGTTCGAGTAGATCATCACGGCTGGCGACTCGATCCAACGACTGAGTGATCCGTTCCCAGCGGATCGGACTGAGATTAATCTGCGACTGTTTGATCCGGCGTTGAGCGTCGACTTCCAGATAAGTTGCTCCACGTGGTCCGGCTTCGTCGATGGAAAGGCCCTGAGGTCCCGACTGGGCGTTGATCGTGCCATCTGTCAGCGGCAGATTCGCCGCAACGTCGTCACCTGCCGGGCAGGCGAGCCAGTCGAGCGCAGCAAATCGAGCAAGGTTCCGCGAGGATTCTCGCATGGGCGTTGCCAGTCCCACGACAAATGGGTGGTCTGCGGGATTGGCGGCTCGAGACGCGAAGATATTCTCCAGTTCCTGCGGCTCGACGGCCGTTTCCGAAGTGACGGGAACCAGCGTGGCGAGAAGTCGACCGCGATCCATCAGATCGATCGGGGAATCATCGGCCGTTGCCAGAATCGTGACGTTTTCAGGAAGCGATGGCAGATCGTGCCAGGCACCCGCAGGATCAAGCCGACCGGGCGTGACAAATACGGGGATTGACCGTTCATTCAGTCGCTCAAAACCAGTCCGGAGAGCGACTTCCGCCGAGAGGCTGGCGACGGACGCATCAAAACTGTTGCCGGTAATCAGCAGTGCATCGATATCTCGCTCAATGGCAACGCTGATCAAACGTTCAAATGCCGTGAAAGTCGCGGATTCCAGCAGATCGCGCACGTCGTCGGACCAGGTGCCGAACTGCTGTAGCGGACAATCGAGCCGCAAGTTTGCGGCATGCAATAAGCGAAGAGGCTTCGCGGCCATGAAGGCATCCTTTCCGATTCACGGACTCCCATTCCCGCGTCACACGTCCAATGGCGAGTGTCGACGCAGAGACGATTCAACTCAAACGTACTGTCTCGGGAAGCAACCTGACATGATCCTTCACTTCTTCCGTCTTGGAAAAAGCGAACAGACATCTGCCAGATTCAGCATCCTCGCATTGGTGATTCAGCACACTTGCCGCCGCACGGTCCCTGCGCGGAGCGCCATAAGTGTACAGCGTCGTCAAGCTCCAGAAAACCCCGAACCTGCCCATTCTCGTCAGTTCGACATTAGCACACGGGCCGGTCGTTCTCCCCAGTGGCGGGATTCCTTTGCCTGGGAATCTGGAAATAGCAGCTCGGAGCGAACTGGTCGGCTGTGCTGGCGGACGAGTTTGGATGTCAAACTTCAGAGACAGGCCGGTCAGCGTCTGCATTCAATGCCTCCGAAACCAGTCGTGTTCTGGCTTCGGGAACGGCCCCTTCAGTGGTGATACGGATCGGTAATTCCACAACGAAAACACTTCCCTTGCCGAACTCACTCTGCAGTCGGATTTCGCCACCCAGTAACTTGGCAAGTTCCTTGGTGATCGACAGCCCCAGCCCTGTTCCTTCGTACTCGCGCGTTAATGTCTCACGCTGTCCTGGAACGGCGGCTCCCTGGCGGAATTTTTCGAAAATCCGTTCCTGATCTTCCAGTGGAATCCCGATGCCGGTGTCTGTGACAGTCAGCGTAAACCGTGCTTCATCCACCACTTCTGCTCGCACACGGACTCGACCACCCTCAGGCGTGAATTTGATGGCATTGGAAAGCAGATTGCTGAGGATCTGCTGCAGTTTCCCCAGATCTTGCGAGATGACAGGAAGTTCCGGGTCGACATCCAGGCCAAGATCCAGGTTCTTTTTCTCGGCCAAGGGCAGCATCGCTCCGACGCACCGCTCCACTAGATCCGCCATCAGGAACTCGGTCGGATGGACCTCCATCTTACCGCTCTCGATCTTGGCCAGATCGAGGACGTCGTTGATCAGGTTCAGCAGCGTCCGTCCGGATGACTGGATGTGCCCGACATAGCGGCGCTGCTTATCGTTCAAATTGACAGGATTGGACAACAGGACGTCGCTGAAACCCAGAATCGAATTCAGCGGCGTCCGCAATTCATGACTCATCGTCGCCAGGAATTCGTTCTTGAGATTATTCATTTCGTACAAGCGCAGGTTGACCTGGGCCAGTTCATCGACCTTCGATTCAAAGCCACGATTCAATTTCTGCAAATCTTCCTGGACCGTGGTCAGGTGCCGCAACATGCGGTTGAAGGCCTGACTCAGTTCTTCGAATTCGTCGCCCGTCCGAATATCCGCGCGCTGATCCAGATCACCGCGTGTAATGGCATCACTGACCTCTTTCAGGTGCAGGACTGGTTTGACGATCACATAGCGGACGATCGCATACGCGGCCAGCATCGCCAGGAACGCAGTGACGATGGCGGTTGACAACAGGATCGCGTTATTCCACGCCAGCGATTTGTAGGTCTTGTCCAGCGGATAGGAGATTTTGGCGATCCCGAGTCGATCGCCATTCTGCAATTTTTCGTTCTCGTTGTGCCGTTTGTGGCATTCCAAGCAGGAATCACTCGCCAGGACTTCCTTGTAGTACCGGAAGACTTCGCGGTTCTTGTCCCCCAGTTCGAACTCTTTTTCCCCGGCCGAAATCCGCTGAATGGCAACATAGTCGTATTCCTCCAGCGGCTTGGAGGAATTCGACGTCTTGTGATTGCCCGTACTCAGCAGCGCCCAGGTGATCGCCTGCAGGTCATCCGGCTTCAGATCCTTGGACATCCGTTCGATATGAGGTTCCAGATGATTATCGCGTTCAAAATGAAGGGCGTGTTTTTCCAGGATCACACGAGCCACCAGTGATCGGGCCACTTCGGAGTTCTGAACGACAACCAGTTGTTGAGTTTGCCGTGCGTAGAAATAGAAGCTGCCCGAGATCAGCAGCAGCAGGCCGCCGCCAAACAGCAACCGGCACTTGCGCTCCAGACTCGTTTCACCGAGAAGACGTTTGATCGTGCGATACGACATACGGGGCGACTGGCTCCGAAGTTGAGCGTTCTTGTCAACCGAGCACCATCAGGGCTCGGACTGGGCGTTGGTCCTATGGCAAGGCATCGCACAGGCTGAGAGCCAGCACTGGAAATGCTGTGCCGCTGTAGGTGATGAAGTGCCAGCTATCCGTGTTCAGGGACTTTGTCCACCAGCGTCCCGAGACCCGCTGATTCGACTTGATCCATGTGATCGCTTTCTGCAATCGCGGGTCATTCGCCGGGACGCCTGATTCCCGGAGAACGATGACTGCCAAACCCGTCTGGTGTCCATCGCTGGCGGGATTGGCTTTGTCCGGTTCGGCATTCAGGCGGTCGGCTCGGTTCCCTTTACCCCAGGCATTGGGGGCAGCGAATGTTCGAATCGACCATCCACCATCCTCGCGCTGATGTTTCCAGACCATCTCGACGAGAGCGTTCTTCTGGTTGATCGGGATCAGGTCCGGCATCCGGGCTGCCGTCCACAACAACAGAACGCGACTGTAATCATGCGGTGGATTCTCGGTCCGCAGATATTTCTTGAGTGACTCGACTCTGGCCAGCAGTTTTTCGTCTTTCAGATTCTTCAACCAGTCCGGTGCCGCCGCGACTGCCATGGCGGCGACTGTTGCTTCGTGGAATGCGTCTGATTCATAGGGAGGCCAGCAGTCCAGGGTTCCCCATGTTCCCTGGTTATTCTGAATCGAAAGCATCAGCGTCAAAGCCCGCTCGGTTTCGGGAGAAAGCTGGTGCGTCACGTGCTTGTCCCATTCTGCGAGTCCGGCTGCGGTATAGATGACTTGAGCGGGCCGAGTCGACTGCTTCAACTTGTCGACTTCCGTTCCCTCCAGTTGCTTCAGGGCGTCGACGAAGAACTGACGATTGGTTTCGGACGGCTTGCCAAGTTTTTCACTGAGCGCCGGGCGAATCGTCATGTAGATTCCGTTCGTGTGACACGTCACACACTTCCGCTGAGTGTTCCAGGCCTGAGAACCATGTTCCAGATAATCGAGTGCCAGAGGAATCGAGATCTTTTCCAGCTTCGCTTCATCGGCTGTCGCGCCGGGAATCTTGATGCTGCCGACTTCGTACTGCGGATTGGGCTCTGCAGCATGCAGGAAGAGCGGACTGCCGAGACAGATCGATACAGCAACCGCGATGCAGTGAATTCGACTCATCAGAAAAACTCCTGGCGGGTGAACTTGGGCGGGAAGTCGGGCGACATCTGACCGAAGACGATTCCATTGTGCGAAATCAGCGGCCATTGGTCGAGCCAGAAGTTGAAGACTACTCGTCAGCACCTCGTTTGTCTGCCAATAGTCCCGCCTGCCGCAGTTTGTTTCGCAGCGTCATTCGCGAGATCCCCAACCGTTCGGCGGCGTGAAATTGGTTGCTGCCGAAATGCTTCATGGTTTCCACAAGGATCTCGCGATCGACCGCGGCAATCAATTCCCGATACAAATCGGTTTGACCGGCTGCCAGCAGTCGTCGAGTCAGGTCGTTGACATTCAGAGGGCTCAATGTCGCCAGCGAATCCGCCACAATTTCGTCGTCCGACAGGCTTCCTGACGGAATCGAGTCCACGCCTCGGCTGTCTTCAATGGCTCCTCGTTGCCGGAAGTGTTCGGGGAGACAGTCCACCGTCAGCACATCGGTTGTAGCATGTACCATGGCGAAGCGAATGGCACTTTGGAATTCGCGCACATTTCCAGGCCATTTGTATGCGGTCAAAATCGCCTGAAATTCCTCCGTCACCGTGCGGACTTTTTTACCAAATTCCTGATTAAAGACCTTCACAAAGTGATCCAACAGCAATGGAAGGTCTTCGCGTCGTTCCCGCAGTGGCGGTAACCGGATTGTAAATCCATTCATCCGGTAATACAGATCCTGACGAAAGGTCCCTGCAGCGACCATGGCGGACAGATCCTGATTGGTGGCAGCAATAATTCGGACATCGGTTCTAATCGTTTCGTTGCCACCGATACGCTCGAATTCCTGTTGTTGAACAAGTCGCAGCGCTTTGGCCTGCGTCGCGGGGCTCATGTCGCCGATTTCATCGAGAAAAATCGTACCCCCGTTGACCTGTTCGAACTTTCCGATGCGACGCTGATCAGCTCCGGTGAACGCACCTTTCTCGTGCCCGAAGAGTTCGCTCTCCAGGAGAGACTCCGTCAGCGATGCACAATTCACAGCCAGAAACGGCATCTGACTCCGTTTGCTGTAGTGGTAGATGGCGCGTGCTACCAGTTCTTTGCCAGTACCACTTTCGCCCAGGATCAGCACGGTCGCATCCTGCGACGCCACGCGTCCGATGGTCTTGTACACTTCCTGCATCGTGGGTGAGAGGCCAATGATGCGCTCGGCATTCTCGCCATCATCAGCATCGGCCTCACCAACGACTGCTGGAATGTGGCTCAAGCGACTTACCTCAATCGCCCGCGTGACGACTTGCTTCAAAAGGCTTAAATCGATCGGTTTGACGAGATATTCGAATGCACCCCGGCGCATGGCTTCAATTGCAGTTTCTGTCTTCGCAAAGGCGGTCATGATGATGACCGGCACACGCGGATCGATCAGACGCATCCGGTCGAACGCATCCAAACCAGAAAGATCGGGCAATCGGACATCGCATAGAACGACATCGGGCCGCATCTTTTGAAGAAGCTCGATCCCTTCGCGGGCCGTTCCGGATGTTATGACCTGCAGAGTACTGGAGCCGATCGTTTCAACAATCGTGAATGTGATATTCGGCTCGTCATCAATGACAAGTAGCTTCGGTGTTACCAATTGCAAAAACTCCTGGAGCACACGGGAAAGCG